>JALRFY010000222.1 GCA_023253625.1 Akkermansiaceae bacterium
TGGCGAGTTTGCGCCAACCCGCATTTTCCGCCAGCACGGCGGCATCGGCAAGAAGTAAACCGTTTGCCATCCGCACCAGCCATGATCCACGCCATGCATTCCAAAGCCGCCTCTGCCCTCGCCGGGCTGTTGGCCGCCGCTGGAATGTGTGCGGCCCAGACTGCACCGGATCCGGAAAAAATCCAAATTGCCGTCCTTGAACTGGAAGAGCGCAACCGTGTTCTCCAGCAAAGTCTTGCCGAAGCGAATCGTGGCGAAAAACAGGCCGTCGATCAACTCGATCGCGTCCGCGAACGTCTCGAAGCGCTTGGCAAGAACTTGCTCGACGGTGGCGACGACCGTCTCGTTCAGGCCGCTGCCGACCTCCAGATTGCCAACGAGCGTATGACGGAGCTCGAGGCCGCCACCACGCGTCTGACTGCCGCCATCAACGACTGCCTTCGCCAGGCAGTCGTTTCAGATCCCGAAGCCCGCCTCCGCGTCGAAACTTCCCTCAGAGAGCTTGACGCCGTGCTGGGCCTGCGCCAAAAGCCGCGCCCCGAAGTCCGCACCGGCTCACTCCAGCAGGCCCGTATCGTCAGTATCGACCAAGAGAGCGGCATGCTCGTCCTCAACATCGGCACAAGCCAAGGTGCCCGCATCGGCATGAACTTTCAACTCACCCGCGGCCAACAGCCCTATGGCAAAGCCATCCTCGCCGACGTCCGCAACAGTGTCAGTGGCCTTTTCGTGGAATCCATCGACATCCCCGACCTCACACCGCGTCCCGGTGACCTCGCTATTTTAGAAATCCAAGCATCAGCCCAGTAATCCCTCACGCCCTCCGTATCATGGAAGTCAAAAGCACCAGCAAATATGTCCGTCTCTCGCCCAAGAAGGCGCGCGACGTCGCCCGGGAGATCCAAGGACTGCCCGTTTCCAACGCCCTTGATATTCTCACCTTCACTCCCAAGAAGGCAGCCGTGCTCATCGGCAAGACCCTCAAGACAGCCATCGCCGATGCAGAGAACAACTTCTCGCTGGATGCCGGCACCCTGGTCGTCAAGGAAGCCGTGATCGGAGCCGCTCCGATGCTGCGCCGCTTCAAGCCGCGTGCCAAAGGTGCCGCCGGCCCGATCATCCGCCGCTCTAGCCACATTTCCATCACTCTCACCGGTTCCGCCCAGGAAAAGAAATCCAAGGCCGCCCGCAAGCCGGTCTCTAATAAATCCA
This sequence comes from Akkermansiaceae bacterium, assembly GCA_023253625.1. GTDB lineage: Bacteria > Verrucomicrobiota > Verrucomicrobiia > Verrucomicrobiales > Akkermansiaceae > Luteolibacter. The sequence continues at coordinate 1,213 of JALRFY010000222.1, forward strand.
CTCAACCCGCAGCCGAAACCCCGGCCACCCCCGAGGATCAAGTTTGATCCCGCAACGTAACACCATCCACCATCCATCATGGGCCAGAAAGTCAACCCCATCGCCTTCCGTCTCGCCGTCAATAAAGACTGGCGTTCCAAGTGGTTTGCCAGCGGCAAGGATTATACCGATAAACTCCACGAGGATCTCGCCATCCGTGGATACCTCAAGAACAAGCTCCAGAACGCAGGTCTGGCCCGCGTGGTGATCGAGCGCGCATGGAACAGCGTCCGCGTCACCCTTCACACGTCCCGCCCCGGCCTCATCATCGGCCGCCAGGGCAAGGAGATTGAAATCATGACCAAGGACCTCACTGAGCTTTGCAAGGGAGCCCAGGTCAAAATCGACATCATCGAGATCCGCAAACCCGAACTCGAGGCCCAGCTCGTCGCCGAGCAAATCGCCGTCCAGCTCGAACGCCGCATCAGCTTCCGTCGCGCCATGAAACGCGCCATCCAGACTGCCATGGAATTCGGAGCCGAAGGCATCCGCCTTCGCGTTGCCGGCCGCCTCGGTGGTGCGGACATCGCCCGCGCCGAAGGTTATCGTGAAGGCAAGGTGCCACTCCAGACCCTCCGCGTGCCCCTCGATTACGGCTTCGCCGAAGCCCGCACCGTTTACGGAATCATCGGGGTGAAATGTTGGATCAACAAGAAGGAAGACGATGGCACCGCCCGCCCGCAAGGCAACCGTGGTGGTCGTGGCGGCGAGCGCCGCGCGCCCCGTGGTGCCTGAGCCGAGAAAGAAAGCCCGCAGCCCATTATCATTTAACCATCACCTTATCAGGAGGAACGAGCCATGTCTTTGATGCCCAAACGAACCAAGTTCCGCAAAAGCCACCGCGGTAGCCGCGCCGGCAATGCCCAACGCGGAACCACTGTCGCCTTCGGTGACTTCGGACTCCAAACCCTCGACCGCGGCTGGATGACCAACCGGCAGATCGAGGCCTGCCGTATTGCCATCACTCGCTCACTCAAGCGCAAGGGCAAGGTCTGGATCCGCATATTCCCGCACAAGTCGATCACCTCACGCCCGCCAGAAACCCGGATGGGTAAAGGCAAGGGTGCCGTCGATGCCTGGGTCGCCGTGGTCCGTCCCGGCAACATCCTCTTTGAGGTCGCCGGCGTCACGGAATCCGCCGCCCGCGAGGCCATGCGTCTCGCCTCCTACAAACTCGGTATCCGCACCCGCCTCGTGGTGCGCAACCCTCACGCCTGATACACACTTCAACCCGTTCGCACCATGGCCAAAGCCAAAGACACCCACGATCTCACCAAGGACGAACTCAGCGTCCGCCTGCGCGACCTCAAGCAGGAGGCTCTCAATCTCCGTCTCCAACAGGCCACCGGCCAGCTCACCAACTCCGCACGCATCCGCATCGTCCGCCGCGAGACGGCACGCGTCCAAACCGCCATCACCGCCAAGGCCCGCGCCTGAGCCACGCAGCCCCACCCATCCTTCCTACTGCCATGAGTGAAACTTCACAGGAACCCCAGTCCACTGTCCGCAAGACCCGCGTGGGCATCGTCGTCTCCGACAAGATGAACAAAACCCTTGTCGTCGAGCACGTCGCCCGCGTCCCGCATCCCCGCTTCAACAAAATCGTCAAGCGCTCGAAGAAATATTACGTCCACGACGAAAAAGGCGAGGCCACCATCGGCGACCGCGTCCGTATCGTCGAAACCCGCCCGCTCTCCAAACTCAAGCGCTGGGCGCTCGCCGAAGTTATTTCGCACTGAGTCCGGTTTCGCCGGATTGCAAATTCCAAATCTTAAATTTCTAATCAGTTCCCGCTATGATCCAGATGGAAACCATGCTCGCCGTCGCCGACAACACCGGTGCCCGCAGCGCCAAAATGATCGGTGTCCTTGGCAAACGCAGCCGCACCGCAGCCATAGGTGACATCATCACCGCCCACGTCCGCGATTCCATCCCCACCGCTTCCGTCAAGAAAGGTAGCGTCGTTAAGGCAGTGGTCGTCCGCACCGCCGCCCCGATCCGACGCGCCGATGGTTCGGTCCTGCGCTTTGATTCCAATGCCATCGTCATCATCGACAAGGACAACAACCCGCGCGGTACCCGCATCTTCGGGCCCGTCGCCCGCGAGTTGCGCGAGAAAGCTTTCATGAAAATCGTCTCCCTCGCTCCCGAGGTCCTCTGAGCCAACCACCATCCGCATTTCCATCCCCATGAGCCGCATCAAGACCCACGTCAAAAAGGGCGACGAAGTCCAAGTCATCACCGGCAACCACAAAGGCAAGCGCGGCACCGTGCTGTCCGTGGATGCCGGCAAGGGACGTGTCATCGTCGAGGGCGCACGCCCGATCAAGAAAGCCATCCGCCCGACCGAGGCCAACCCCACCGGCGGCATCGAAACCATCGACGGTCCCATCCACATCTCCAATGTCAAGAAAGTGGGCTGATTCCGCATTGCGGAACCCGCCCGCGCTTAAGCGCCACACATCAACACGCGCTGACCCGCGAAAAACAAATGACCACACCCACACTTCTGAAATACTACAAGGACAAGGTCGTCCCCGCGCTTCAGACAAAGCTCGGCTACACTAACATCCATGAAATCCCTCGCCTCGAGAAAATCGTCGTCACCTCCTGCATGGGCAAATCGCCCGACCGCAAGGTAGCCGTGGACGACGCTGTCGTGGAAATCTCCAGGATTACCGGCCAGAAGCCGTCCATGACCTACTCGCGGAAGGCCGTCGCGAACTTCAAATTGCGCGAGGGTGAAGTCCTCGGTGCCCGCGTCACCCTTCGCGGCGCCCGCATGTGGGAGTTTCTCGACCGTTTCATTAACCTCACCGCGCCCAACATCCGCGACTTCCGCGGCATTTCTCCCAAGTCTTTCGACGGCCGCGGCAACTACGCCATGGGTGTCAACGATCAGTCGATTTTCCCTGAGATTGAGATTGACCAGATCAAGCGCACCATCGGCTTCGACCTGATCTTCGTCACCACCGCCAACACAGACGCCGATGGCCGCGCCCTCCTCACCGAGCTGGGCATGCCATTCCGCGACGTCAAGAAGCCGGGTGAGGCCACCGCCGAGTCCGTTGCCATCGAATCCGCCGCCAACTGACCCCGCGCGCATCACCCTGAACCATCTCCAACGGAAACATCACCATGGCAGTTCTCACTGATCCCATCTCGGACTTCCTCACCCGCTTTAAGAACGCGGCCCGCGCCGGCAACGAGGAATTCACCGCTCCCTACTCCCGCATCAAGGCGGACATCGCCAACATCCTCAAAGAGGAAGGTTACATCTGGAATTACGAGGTCGATACCGGCAAACACACCCAGCTGCGGGTCAAGCCGCGCTTCGTGGACGGCCGCCCGGTGCTCACCGACCTCAAGCGTGTCTCGCGCCCCGGACGCCGTCAATATGTGGGTGCCGGTGAAATCCCTCGCGTCATGTCAGGCCTGGGCATCGCCATCCTCTCCACTCCCAAGGGTGTCATGTCCGGCGGCAGTGCCAAACGTCAGAACCTCGGTGGCGAACTTCTCGCCTTCGTCTGGTAAACCCCTAACTCGCGAAAGGAACACACCACCATGTCACGAGTCGGACTCAAACCAATTCAACTTCCCGAAAAAGTCGCCATCAAGCTCGACGGTCGCAGCGTCGTTGTCGAGGGCCCCAAGGGCAAACTCGGATTCGACCTGCCCGCAGGCATCTCGCTCACGCAGGAGGACGGCACCGTCGTTGTCTCCCGCGCCACCGAGAGCCGTCAGCACAAGGCGCTTCACGGCACTGCCCGCAGCTTGGTCAATAACATGATCATCGGCGTTTCCAAGGGCTTCGAGAAGAGCCTTGAAATTCACGGCGTCGGTCTCCGTGCCGCTGTCAAGGGCACGGAACTCGACCTCTCCCTCGGACGCTCCCACCCGCTGCTCCACCCGATCCCCGCCGGGCTCACCGTCACCGTCGCGGACAACACCAAGATCAAGGTGGAAGGCATCGACAAGCAACTCGTCGGCCAGTTCGCCGCCGAGGTTCGCGCGCGACGGAAGCCCGAGCCGTACAAGGGGAAGGGCATTCGCTACGAGAACGAGCAGGTGCGTCGCAAGGCCGGCAAGGCGGTGACGAAGTGACGCGTCCCCTCGCGCCGCCGTCGCCCGCCCGCCATGTGTCCGTGTGACGCGTCGCGCCCCGGCACGAATCCCTCCCAAGCAACCTTTCGGAAACCCGGTGCATCATGGAACACGCCCGCACGATCCTTCGCCAGCGCCTGCGACGGCGCTATCGCGTCCGACGCTCCATCAAGGGCACTGCCGAACGACCGCGGCTCTCGGTGTTTCGGAGCCACAAGCACATCTACGCCCAGGTGATCGACGACGCGACGGGCCGGACGCTCGTCTCGGCGAGTTCCCGCGACCGTGAACTGCGCGAGGCGCTGGCGTTCGGTGGAAATCGTGCGGCGGCCGAGGCCATCGGCCGGTCGGTTGCGGAACGAGCCCTCGCTGCAGGCGTGACGAAGGTCTGCTTCGATCGGGGCGCGTTCCGGTATCACGGTCGGGTGTCGGCACTCGCCGAGGCCGCCCGCGCCGCAGGCCTCGAGTTCTGACGGATTCAACCGCAACGGAGACCGTGACGTGTCGAGCGGAAAGGAACAACGCAGCGGCGAGTTCGCCGAAAAGGTGGTGAAGGTGCGTCGCTGCGCCACCGTGGTCAAGGGTGGCCGGCGGTTCAGTTTCGCGGGCCTCGTCGTCGTGGGCAACGGCCGCGGCAAGGTCGGCGTCGGCTATGCGAAGGCCAACGAGGTGCCGCCCGCCGTCGAAAAGGCCATCAAGGACGGAATGAAGAACCTCGTCGAGGTGCCGATCCAGTCGGGCACGATCCCCCATCGGGTCGAGGGCGTCTACGAGACCGCCAAGGTGGTGCTCCTGCCGGCCGGGCCGGGCACCGGGATCATCGCCGG
>JALRFY010000242.1 GCA_023253625.1 Akkermansiaceae bacterium
TCCTATGCCGAGAACCTGCTGGCGCTGGATCATGCGCGACGAGGCGGCTTCGACGAGGCGCTCTTTTTCAACACCGTCGGCCATCTCTGCGAGGCGGCCACCGCGAATGTCTTTTTGGTCAAAAACGGTGCGCTTTTCACTCCATCCCTCGATTGCGGTTGCCTGCCCGGCATCACGCGGGCGGTGGCGATCGAAGCCGCCGCAAAGCTTGGCATTCCATGCCAGGAAGCCCGTCTCACCCGCGGCGAATTGCTGCAGGCCGGGGAAATTTTCCTCACCTCCTCCACCCGCGGTCCGGTCGCCGTGACCCGCGTCGGTGATCAGCCCCTTGCCTCCGGTCCAATCACCGCTGCCTTGCACCGTGTCTGGGAGCAAGCAGTCCACTGCCCCGCAGATGAACCTGCAATCCGCAATCAAGCGGGTGTTTGAGGCTTTTTTGAACGGATTTCACGGAACGAATTGAGAATTTGAAAACCGTCTGATCTTCACCCGAGAGGTGAAAGCGGTTTTTTCATCATGCTCGCCCTGTCATTCATCGTGTGGAATTGCTTATGCGCGATGCAGAAACGGATTTGTATCGCGCCGGAGACGTCCCGACACACAGACCGCCTCAGCGGGTGCATCGCCTTCATCCTCGTGCAGAAGGTGAAGCCCCGTGAGCCCCATCTTTGGCCTTGGCCTTGGACTGCGGCCGCTTGCTGGCGCAGTCCAAGGTTTCTCCACAGGATATGAGCGGGTTTTTCATGACCGTGTTTTGATGGGATCGGCCGCATCGGGCCGGCCGCACCGCCGCTTATCCCTCTAACTTCTCCAGCAGCGTGATCGTGCGCTCGGGTGAGCTGGAACGGTGCTTGGTGACATAATCGTGGTTCCACTTGAGGTGCACCTTTCCGCCATCCTTGAGGGCGTCGATGGCGGCGTGGATTTCATCGGAAACCTTGCGCTTGCCCATGTTGTCCTCGATCAGGAGCTGGAATCGCTTCTGCTTCGGGTCGCCATACTTGCCGGGTTTTTCATAGTGGCGGTATTCGATTATCTCGAAAGTCGCGAGCTTTCCGGAATGGCCGCAGCGGTCGGGGCAAAGCGAGGTGCGGCCGAGGCAGGTGTGCACGCGGCTGCCGCGGAAGATGGCGGTGGTGTCGTGAGATGAGAGGAGTTCGCGTTTTTCCTGTGGGGCAAGTTTCTTCTCCACAGCGGCGCGCCACTCGTCGGACTTGATGTCGGGGCCGCCGCCGTCGCCATCCGTGACGCCGAGCCGTTTCGCCAGGGCATTCGCCCACTCGTCTGAGCCGATGTCCGGGCCATGTCCCTGGGCATCGGTGATCGGGTGAAGTTTCTCCGCCCATTTCGCCCATGCACTCCATTCCTTGGGCGCGGGTTCGCTGGCGGCGAGCAGGGGTGATAACAGGATGGCAAGCAGTAGTGCGGTTTTCATTGTGGTTGGCTTGGTCAGACCCGACGAATCAAACTGATCCGGCAGGTTTTCGTTGTGTGTAAATTCCCGGTAAATTCTCACTTCAGCATCCCGATCATGCGCAGCAGCCCGGCGACGCGCGGGTCGCCGGAGTAATGAGCCTTCACATCCGCCTGCGCAGCGGCGAACTGCCTGAAATCCACCGCCTCGCCGAGCGGGCCGCCTTTCAGTTTCTCGGCGGCGAGCATCGCAAGCGTGGCGAGCTGCATCGATGGCGTGGCGCGGTCCAATGCCGGAGCCGCAGGGTCATGCGGGATGGTCCACGAACGCTCGACCGTTTCGCCGGTGGCGGTATCGCGGAAGCGCACGTTCACCTCGCCAATCTCGCCGCGGCCGTCGGCCAGCGGCTCGACCTGGTAGATGGCCACGCCCGCCTCCTCGGTGGCGATTTCGGCGGCGTCCTGCTTGTCGTTGCGGAAGTCCCCGGTCTTGAGGCGGTCCTTCTCGAAGCCGATGAGCTTGTATCGCGCCACGCGCTGCGGATTGAAGCGCACCTGCACCTTCACATTCTCCGCGGCAGGGCGGAAGGCACCTGCGAGTCGTTTGGCGAAGTTGTCATCATCGTCATTGCCTATGAGATAATATCTTCCGTTGCCATTGCGCGCGAGTTCGCCAAGCAGCGCATCGTTCAAATCGCCCGCAAGAATGCCTGCGATATCGATGGCGAGGCCTTTCTGGCGCAATTCCCTCACCTTTTCCGCGAGGCGATCCGGATTGGCGTCGCCGGGATTGGCCGCGCCGTCGGTGAAAAGAACGATTCGGTTTTGAGCGCCGGGTTGCATGTGACGGAGCGCGAGCGGTTCGGCCAGTTTGATGACCTCCTGCAGATTCGTTCCGCCCCCGCTGGCCGCCTGGTGGACGAGATCCGCGAGCTTGCCCGCCTGATCGCCGGTCAGGCCGTCCGCCAACAATCGTGGCGGGCGGGAAAATCCGATCACGCTGACGAGATCGTCCTTGGTCAGCAATCCGGCGAGTCCATCGAGCGCCTTGTTCATCGCCGCGCGACGGTCGGCGCGGGACATTGAGCCGGATTGATCGACCAGCAAGGTGAGCCTCAGCGGCTGTGTGGCCGGGCGGCCCGCAGCGGCGGTCATGAGCGCAACCCGCACCAGGTTGCGACCTGCAATCAGCGGATGCGCCGCCTGCTCGATGGCGCAGGCCACCGGCTCGTTCGACGCCGGAGCGGGATCGCCGTAGTCCACCGCATTGTAAAACTGCTCGACCTTGATGCCTGCGGGATCGGGTTGCGCGCCACTCGCCAAGGCAGCCAGCGCGATGCGGAAAGAGGCGTCGCTGATGTTCAGCGTGAATGTGGAGTAAGGCTCTTTCCTTTGAGCCAATCCCATCTCTGCGGGCATCGCGCGAGGGACGGGGGAAGCCGCGCCATCAGCCCGGCTTGCAAGACTTCGATTGCCTTCGCCAAACTCATCCGTGGGCTCATCCGTGCGGGAATTCCGGAAAAGCAGCGGACGGCGCGGAGCCAAACCGGCGGATTCCCCCTTGGCAGCGAGTTGCGCAGCATCGTCTAAACCACCGCCACCTGCTCCACCGTCCTTGGCGGCTGCCATATCAATTTCACCGATTTCAAGCATGGGCTCGGCGACAGCCACATCCGCCAACGGCCTGTCGGTGGGTGGCACGGGCATGGCGGCCATCGCCTTGGACCTGAGTGAGGCGGAAGGCGATGGTGCGTCCTTATTCTCTGCGGAACGGCCGCGCGCCGCCAAACCCCGGAACTCCGGTCCCGCCGGGTCATCCATGGCAACTTCGGAATCCGGCACGTTCATCGGCTGCGCACTGCCTTCGATAAGTCCGGCGGGGCGATCGGAGCGGAGGCGCTCCATGTTCTCCGGGGATTCCATCAAAGCCAACCGCATTGGTGGCACGTCATCGCTGCGGGCGGCGGCGACATTCGATTTCCTGCGGTGTTTCATCAAAGCTGGCGCACTGAGGCCAGCGATGACCACCAGCAGTGCGAGGCACGCCGCGATGGCTGGCAACGCACGATAGCCGCTGTGTTTCACACGCTTTTCGCGCGCGTCTTCGAATGCTGCCGCATCCTGTTTCCCGAAATGCTCATCCACCCCCTTGCGTTTTCCCTGCGGCAGTTTCCATGCCTCGTGCGGCTTGGCGTTTTCCGCCTCGGCGAGCATCCCGTGGAGCGTGGCGATGCGGCGTTTGAAAACCATCAGCTCCGGTCGCTCGTGGCAGAGGCGCTCGAGTTCCGCAGCTTCGAAGGCGGAGGCCTCGCCAAGCACCCAGGCGACGATCCTGGCTTCAAGGGCCGCATCGCCGTGGGCGGTGAATGAAGATTCGTTCATTGAGGTTGGTTATTCGTTATGGGTAATGGGTTATTTGGAAGAGATGAGAAACGACATATCATCATGAACAAATAACTTTTAAACTTCAGGCATCAGCCCGCCGGGCTATCGATGCCGAGGCGGCGGAGCGAGTCGGCGAGGTTCTTGAGGGCGTGGTGGAGTTTGTAGCCGACATTCCCGACGCTGAGACCGGTGCGTTGGCTGATTTGATCGTATTTGAGGTTTTCGTGATACTTGAGGGTGATGAGCAGGCGGTCGGTGGGATCGAGTTCGGCGACGAGCAGTTGCAGGGTGCCGATGGCTTCGAGGCGGCCGAGTGATTGATCGGGGTGCTCGGCGGAGCTTTTGAAATCCTTGGAGTTATCGAGACGGGTTTCGCGTTTGTGGTCGCGGAGGTGGTTGAGGGCGAGGTTGCGGACGGCCTTGAAGAGCCAGGCGCGCGGGTTGGAGACGTCGTCCCAGTGGGCTTGGAGTTTGAGGAAGGCATCCTGAACGAGGTCCTCGGCGGCCTCCCGCTGGCCGACCAGCCCGAATGCGAAACGGAGCAGCGGGGATTCCTCCGCCTCGAAGACCTGCCGGAGTGTCGGTTTTTCCTCCATCGTGCTTCGGTGCGGAATCACCGGGCTGCGTCCCGGATCAACCTTGGACAGGACACTGGCGATCTGGGTTTCCATGAATCAGCGCGCGCGGTTTCATGCACTTCACGTAGTAAGACACAAGCTCGCCGCGAAGCTTAGGAAATAATCCGGGAAATCCGCAATTGCGATTCAGGATGTCGAACCCTGCCGCCTACGCGCGAATGCCGAAAACGGCTGTGATGCAGCCAAGAACCAGTGGGGCCATGCCGGGTTCAGTTCGCAGCAGGCTGCCGCAGTCCAAGGTTCCGCCGCAGCGGATGGGCAGCATCAGGAAAAATAGCGCGGCCCTGCAGCATACGCCCCCAGGAGCCATGGACCCATGACCCACCGGGCCTGCGGCGCAGACTTTCGGAAGAAAACAACGCAAATTCAAAACGATCAGGCACCCCCGATCCATCTAACAGCGAAAGTCGGGCTGGCATCCGGAATCCGAGATGCATGTGATCGTATTCAAGCGGTTGAAATCCAGCGTTTTTCCGTGTGTTTCGTGGTGATTGTTTCGGAATTTGGAATGAAAAAAAACGGCGGACCCGTTTCCGGATCCGCCGTTGGTGATGGTTGGGCGGCGACTTACTTGAGCACCTTCATCTTGTGCACGCCATAGACGGCGTCATCGCCCAGTTCCTCCTCGATGCGGAGGAGCTGGTTGTATTTCGCGATTCTGTCCGAGCGGCTCATCGAGCCGGTCTTGATCTGGCCGCAGTTGGTGGCGACGGCGATGTCCGCGATGGTCGAGTCCTCGGTCTCGCCGGAGCGGTGGCTGAGCACGCTGGTATAGCCGTTTTCCTTGGCGAGTTCCACAGCGTCGAAGGTCTCGGTGAGCGAACCGATCTGGTTCACTTTCACGAGGATCGAGTTGGCGGTGCCGGTGTCGATGCCCTTCTTGAGGAACT
>JALRFY010000252.1 GCA_023253625.1 Akkermansiaceae bacterium
AGGCGGCGCGCGATGTGGCCGAGAAGATGCTCGGTGAAACCCTCGTCACCAAACAAACCGGTGAAGCCGGCAAGGTGGTGCGCAAAGTGATGGTCGCTGAATCTGTCAACATCAGCCGCGAGCTGTATCTCGCCATCCTGCTCGACCGCAAGACCTGCCAGCCGGTCATCATCGCCTCGACCGAAGGCGGCATGGACATCGAGGAGGTCGCGGAAAAATCGCCCGATAAAATCCTGCGCGAGTTCATCAATCCTCTCGCCGGCCTGCAGGCCTACCAGGTCCGCAAACTCTGCCACAACCTCGGCCTCACCACCACCGCCCGCCAGTTCGGGCGCTTGCTCCACGCGCTCTACAAACTCTTCATCGAGTGCGACTGCTCGATGGTCGAGATCAACCCGGTCGTCATCACTACCGACGACCATGTTTACGCGCTCGATGCGAAGTTCAACTTCGACGACAACGCGCTTTACCGCCATCCGGAAATCCAGGCGATGCGCGACAAGGACGAGGAAGACCCGCGCGAAGTGGCGGCGGCCGAGCATGAACTCAACTACATCGGCCTGGATGGAAACATCGCCTGCCTCGTCAACGGGGCCGGTCTCGCCATGGCCACCATGGACATCATCAAACACCACGGCGGCGAACCCGCGAACTTCCTCGACGTCGGCGGCGGCGCCTCCAAGGAACAAGTCGCAGCGGCTTTCAAGATCATCCTGGGCGACAAGGCGGTGCAGGGCATTTTCATCAACATCTTCGGCGGTATCATGGATTGCAACGTCGTCGCCCAGGGCGTGGTCGCTGCCGCCAGGGAAACCGGGCTTTCACTGCCGCTCGTCGTCCGCCTCGAGGGCAACAACGTCGATGCCGGCAAGGCCACGCTCGCCGCCTCCGGCCTCAACATCGTCTCCGCCGACGGCATGGACGACGGCGCGAAAAAAATCGTCGCCGCGGTTGCCTGAAATCTGAAATCCACACCCCAGCAAGCTTTCCCCATGTCCATCCTCATCGAGCAAAACACCAAGGTCCTGGTCCAGGGCATCACCGGCAGCTTCGGTGCCCGCCACGCGAAACTCTCCCTCGAATACGGCACCAAAATCGTCGCCGGTGTGACTCCCGCCAAGGGCGGCCAGTTGTTTGAAAACGTGGTCCCCATCTTCGACACCGTCGGCGAGGCCGTGAAGGAAACCGGAGCCACCGCATCCGCCATTTTCGTGCCGCCCGCCTTCGCCGCGGATGCCATCCTCGAAGCCGCGGACGCAGGCGTGGAACTCATCGTGTGCATCACCGAGGGCATTCCGGTCATGGACATGATGCGGGTGAAGTCCATGCTGCAAGGGTTCAAGTCGCGTCTTGTCGGACCGAACTGCCCCGGGCTCGTCACTCCCGGCCATGGTGAGAAAAGCCACGGCGGCTGCCGCATCGGCATCGCTCCAGGATACATTCACAAGCGCGGCAACGTCGGCGTCGTCTCACGCTCCGGCACCCTCACCTACGAGGCCGTCTGGCAACTCACGCAACTCGGCTACGGCCAGAGCACCTGCGTCGGCATCGGCGGCGATCCGATCAACGGCACCTCGCACCTCGACGTGTTGGAAATGTTCAATGACGACCCGGAAACCGAGGCCATCATCATGATCGGCGAGATCGGCGGCACCGCGGAGGTCGAAGCCGCGCGTTGGGCGAAGGATCATTGCAAGAAACCGATTGCCGGATTCATTGCAGGTGCCACCGCCCCTCCGGGACGCCGCATGGGCCACGCCGGGGCCATCGTCGGCGGGGCCGAGGACACCGCCCAGGCGAAAAAAGCGATCCTCGCCGAGTGTGGAATCGCCGTTGCGGAAACGCCCGGCGACATGGCCCGCACACTGCTCGAACGCTGGGGCAGGTGAGCGCGCGCAAGTGCCGCCGTGGGAAATCCCCTGAAGTTGGGCATCGACGCGCCATGCCTCCGCAGTCAAGCTGCGCCGTATCGCATCGCCAGCGGCCGGCATGACCTCCACGGAATTCGAGCAGAAAAACCAGCAGCGCTGGCAGGAATACGAGCGCTTGGTCACGGCGATGGAAAACGGCCGCCGCGACGTGGCCGCCGGTGAGATGCCGCGGATGTTCCGCGAGCTGTGCGTGGACCTGTCATTGGCGCAATCGCGGATGTATGGGGCGCGCGTCACCGAGCGGCTCAATGCACTGGTGATCCGCGGCTACGAGCTGATCTACCGGAAACGCCGCGGCGGCTGGCGCGCGGTGGCGAAATTCCTCACCGCAGGTTTTCCCCGGGCGGTGCGGCGCGATTGGCGGCTGTTCTGGCTGTGCAGCGCGTTTTTCTGGCTGCCTTTCCTCGCGATGATGCTCACGCCGGAACATGAAGTCCGCTGGGTGCAGGCGGTGCTCGGAGCGGATGGCATGACCTCCATGGAACAAATGTATGGCGGCCGCGACCAACAGATCTCGCACCTGCGCGAGGAGTATGGCTCGAACTTCATGATGTTCTGTTTTTACATCTATAACAACGTGTCGATCGACTTCCGCATTTTCGCCGGCGGCATCCTCGCCGGCATCGGCACCTTGTTTTTCCTGCTCTTCAACGGCGTCTACCTCGGCGCGGCGGCGGGCTATGTGAACCATGCCTGCGATCCGGAGTCGTTCTGGACCTTCGTCAGCGGGCACTCGTCCTATGAGCTGTTGGGCATGCTGGTGAGCGGCATGGCGGGCATGCGGCTCGGCCTGGCGATCCTCAGGCCCGGCCGGCTGCCGCGCACCCGCGCGCTGGCGGAGGCCTCGCGCAGGGCGCTGCCATTGATCTATGGCGCGGCGCTGCTCACGACCCTCGCCGCCGTGGTCGAGGGCTTCTGGTCGGCCCAACCGCTGCCGTCGGATGTGAAATACGCCGTCGGCATCCTGGGATGGATCCTCTGCACCGTCTATCTGCTGCGTGCAGGAAAGGGGGCGGGCGATGAAACTTGAAGCGGTGACCGCGGAAATCCGCCCGCGCAGCGACTGGGAGGCGGTGGATCTCGGGCTGGCATTGGTGAGGCGTGATTTCTGGCGCTGCTTCCTCATGTGGTGGCTGGCCGTGGCGTTGCCATGTGCGCTGGCCGGTTGGTGGCTGTGGGACCGGCCCATGCTGTGGTTTCTGGCATTCTGGTGGATGCGGCTTGCGGGCTCGCGGCTGGTCTTGTTCGAGCTCGGGCGGCGCCTGTTTGGCGAGCAACCGCGCTGGCGCGAGTCGCTGCGTGAAATCCCCGGCGCCTGGACGCGGCGGTTTTTCCACAGGTTTCTGCTCGGCCGGCTGTCGCCATGGCTGCCGGTGACGCTGGCGGTGGACGATCTCGAAGGCCTGCGCGGAAAGGCACAACGGCTGCGCTGCAAGCAGATCTCGCGCCGTGGCGAGAGCACGGTATTGTGGATCTATCTGATGGGAGACCTCGCCGCCGTGTGGCTCGGAATCGCGATCCTGATGCTGGCCGGCATGTTCATCCCGGAAGGCCAGGACGGCGCATGGCAGACGGCCGTGCAAAGCTGGGATCCCTCGCAACCGTTTGAGATACCGATGCTGGTCCTGCGCGTGGTGCTGGCCTGCGTGATGCTGGCGATGTCCCTCACCGATGTCTTCGTCACCGGCGCAGGCTTCGGCATCTATCTCAACAACCGCACCTGGCTTGAAGGCTGGGACGTGGAACTCGCGCTCAAGCGCATGGCCAGGCGCATCGGCACAACCGCCGCCCTGATGATGGCCGGCCTGCTGTGCTGGATGGCTCCGCAATCATTTGCCTCGGAAAAAACCGACGCCGCACGGCTCATCGCGGAAGTGAAGGCGGACGAGGCATTCAAGGTACATACCGTCAAGCAGCGCATCCCGAAAGAACGTGAGGCGAAAACCCCGCTCGACCTGAACCTGAGATGGCTCGGCGAGTGGAGCCTCTGGCTGCTGGCCGCCGCCGCCATCGGCCTGCTGGCATGGCTGCTGTGGACCAACCGCGATAGCCTGAAACGACGTGCGAGCGGAATAGAGCCGGCAGGCGGAAAATCCCCGGTGCGCGTGGTGATGGGCATGGAGGTCTCACCGGAGTCACTGCCCGCGGACATCGCCGCCGCGACGCAGGCCCTCTGGCACAACGGACACCACCGCGAGGCGCTCGGATTGCTCTATCGCGCGTCGATTTCGCGCCTGCTGGAAAGCGGCTGCGTCGAGATCCGTGAGTCCGACACCGAGGGCGATTGCCTGCGCCGCGTCGAACTCGCCGGAAGCCCGGCCCATCCCGATTATTTCCGGTTCGTGACCCGCGCCTGGACACGCATGGCCTATGCCGGCGAGGTGCCCGCCGATGTCGAGATCGACGCCCTCTGCGCCGGTTGGCCCTTCGACGAAAGGAGGGGGGCGTGACGCGGCATTTCCTGACAGCCATCATGCTGCTCACCGTTGCAGGCTGTGATTACCGCGAGGTCGAACGCGAGATCGGCTACAAGGGCAAGGCACGCATGAACCCATGGCTGGCCGCCGGGCGTTTCGTGGAAAAACGCGGCGGCGAGACGCTCTCGGTCGTTTCATGGACAGCCCCGGATGGGAATGACGCCACCTGGCTGATGCCCGCCAGCGTTCTCGGGAACCAGAGCTACGTGCGGCGCGTGGAACGCTGGGTGCGCGGCGGAGGACATCTGGTTTTGCTCGTCGAGCATGCCGGGGCCGCCTCGCACGACTGGAGCTGGAGCCATGCCGATCCGCTGATCGAGCCGGTTCTGACCGACATGCTGCGGAGGGCCGGGTTGCAACTCGAAGACACCGCCGCGGTCAAGGCCGGGCGCGTGCATTTCATGGGCGTGGAGTATCAGGTTTCGGCGGCTTCCAAACTTGGCATCGCCGCCGGTGATGAAAAACCAGGAGTCTTCGCATCGGTGGAGTCGGGTGCCGGAAAAATCACCGTGATCACCGATGCCCGCATTTTCCGCAACCGCTGGATCGATCAAAACGACCACGCGGCATTGCTCGCGGCCTTGGTCGATGCCTCGCCAGGGCACGGACGGATCGGCTTCCTGCGCGGCACCGCATTGTCGTTCCGGGCGCTGCTTGGCGAATTTCTTGCACCCTTGTTGATCACAGTTGCCGTGTGCCTTGCCATCTGGCTGTGGAAGCACCTGGTGCGGTTCGGGCCGGTGGAAGCCGCGGAAAACCCCGCCGAATCCCGCAGTTATGCCCACCATCTCGATGCACTCGGCCATTTCCATTGGCAAATCGACCGGGCCGCCTCCTTGTTCGGCGCACTGCGCTCACGGGTGCTGGACGCGGCACAGCGGGCCGCCCGGCAGGCCGGCCGCGGCGCAGACCTGCCGGGTTTCCTCGCCGAACATTCCGGACTGCCGCATGATCGCGTCTCCGCCATCCTGTCAGGCACCTTGCCCAAGGACGCGAGCGCCCTGTCCCGCGCCACGGCGGATCTCCAGCAGCTGATCGAAGTGTTAGAACCAGGAACCACATCATGAACCCAGAAGACCACGGCGAATTCCATCAAACAACCACCACCGGCGACGGCCTGCGCGGATTGATCCATCACATGCGCTGGCAGATCCGCCGCGTCATCCTTGGCCAGGACCATGTGATCGACCAGGTGCTCGCCGCGCTATTCGCCGGCGGCCATGTCCTGCTGGAAGGCAAGCCGGGCCTCGGCAAGACCCATCTGGTCACCACACTCGCCCGCACCTTTGGCGGTGCCTCGGGGCGCATCCAGTTCACACCCGACCTGATGCCATCCGACGTCACCGGTTTCCGCATGTTCGACATGCGCAGCCAGACCTTCCAACTGCGCAAGGGGCCGGTGTTCACCAACCTGCTGCTGGCCGATGAAATCAACCGCGCACCCGCCAAGACCCAAGCCGCGCTGCTGGAGGTGATGCAGGAGCGGCAGGTCACCATTGATGGCGAAACGATAAGGCTCGAAGCACCGTTCATGACGCTGGCCACGCAAAATCCGGTGGAGCACGAAGGCACCTACCCGCTGCCCGAGGCACAGCTCGACCGCTTTGTGATGAAGGTGCTCATCGATTACCCCGGGCACGAACCCGAGTGCGAGATCGTCCAGCGCGCGGCCGCCGCGGTGCCGGGTTGTGAAAAAGCGGATATCGATGTCATCTGCGGGCCTGCGGACATCGTCGCCGCACAGGCCGCCACGGCTGCCGTTTCCGTGGTGCCGGATGTGATCGCCTACGCGGTGGAAATCGCAAGAGCCACCCGCGAATCGCGCGCGGTCTCGCTCGGCGCCGGCACGCGCGGCGCGATCAGCCTGGTGCGGATCGGCAAGGCCTTCGCCGCAATGGACGGCCGGAGTTATGTCATTCCGGACGATATCAAGTCCGCCGCCCTGCCAGTGTTGCGCCACCGTGTGCAACTCACCCCGGAGGTGGCCATCAGCGGCCAGCAGGTGGACGAGGTGCTCGCGGATATCGTCAACGGCGTGCCGGCACCCCGCGGGCAGGAACATCCCGCATGATCCCCACCCGCAGGCTGTTGTTGCTGTCTCTCTGCTGGATGTTTCCGGCCGTGGCAGCCGCGATTTGGCCGCTGTGGACTCCAGTCTGGAAAGGGCTCGGATTGCTCGCAGCAGCCATTGCACTCTGCGACATGTTTGTGCTCTGCCTGCGGAAACCACTGCGCATCAGGCGCGTGCTGCCCGGACGCTTCGCACTCGGCGAGCCGGGCGAAGTGATGTTGGCGCTGTCCCATTCCGGCAAGAGCAAGGCATCCATCGAGCTGTTCGATGGCATTCCGGAACGCGCCGTGGCGGAGTCCATGCCATGGTCGGGCACCCTCCCGCCGCTGCGCGAAACCAAGGTGTTCCATCCGGTGAAGCTGATGGAGCGCGGCGAAGTGATCTTCAGCCCGGTGCGCGTGCGGCGCTTCTCACCGCTTGGCTTGTGGGCGCGGCAGACATGCCATGGCGGCGCGGAAAAAACAAAGGTGTATCCAAACTACGAGCCGGTCGTCCGCTTCGCGCTGCTCGCCATGCAACACCGCGACAACCCGCTCGGAATCATCCGCCGCCCGCGACCCGGAACGAGCCGTGATTTCCACCAACTGCGTGATTACCGCGATGGCGACCCGTTTTCCCAGATCGATTGGAAGGCGACGTCGCGCCGCCAGATGCCCATCAGCCGCGACTATCAGGAACAACGCGACCAATCGGTGGTTTTCCTGTTGGACACCGGCCGGCGGATGCGCGCCATGGATGACGGCTTGCCCCAATTCGACCACGTGCTCAACGCCGTCCTGCTCGTCGCCCATGTCGCACTGCGCCAGGGCGACCAGGTCGCGGTCAAATCGTTCGGCGGCAGCGACCGTTGGCTGCCTCCCCTGAAGGGCAGTCATGCCATGCCGGTTTTACTCAACCACCTGTATGATTATCAAACCACGGCCGCGCCCAGCGATTTCACCGAAGCAGTGGAAAAACTCATGACGCTCCAGCGCCGCCGCGCGTTGGTGATCCTGCTCACCAACCTGCGCGGTGAAGACGGCGGTGAACTGCTGCCCGCACTACGGGTCTTGCAATCAAGGCACCTCGTGCTCCTCGCCAGCATGCGCGAGGAAATCGTGCGCGACGCCATGCAAAAACCCATCGATTCCTTCAACTCCGCCCTGCGCCATCTCGCGGCCGGCCGATACCTGCTCGAACGCCGCGAAATCCTTGCCCGCCTGGATACGCTTGGCATTCTCACGCTGGATAGCACAGCGGAATCCTTCCCCGTCTCCCTCGCCAACCGCTACACCGACATCAAGGCCGCAGGACGGATCTGATGCAGGCGGACGTCGCATTGCAACGAAATGCCGGAAAGAACCCGTTGCGATGGATCGTTTGTTCCAAAATGAGTCAAGCGGTGCCGGGCAGGATGCTGAGATTGCTGGTGGCGGGTCTGGCGCTGGCCACGATTTGCGGTGCGCAGGAAGCCGGCGGCGGGAGTGGGAACGCCCCAGGATGGATCGCGACCTACCGCGACGACACGCGCACGCTGAGTGAAGTGGTGACCCTGCCGGAGCTGGGTCTCCATGCGGGGGAAACGCCGCATCCGGCCATCAAGCCCGCGTTCTCGGTCACCTTCGAGGGCTTTCTTGTGGTCCCGCAGGCGGGCACCTACACCTTCCATACGAAAGGAAATCTAACACTCGGCGGCAAATCCCTCACCGGCCCGGAAGCACTGCAGGCTGGAAGCCATCCGGTGCACCTCACTTACACCCACGAGTCCGGCGCGCTGCGCCTGGGCGTTTTCTGGGAGTCCGAGCACTTCGTGAAAGAGCCGCTGCCACCTGCGGCACTCACCCATGGGCCGCTCCCGCCCCAACCCGCAGACCCCGGTGGCAGCCACCCGGCGCCGCCACATCGGATTCGCGCCACCCTCGCCGCGATGAAATGCGCGTCTTGCCATGATGACGGCTTCCTCGCAACGATGCATCACAGGTTCGCACCCGAATCACTGCTCACACTCATGCGTCACGCCAATCAGCCGAAGTGGCATGGCGCGCCAACCGGTCCGGCGCTCGAGGAAAACGATAAGCTGCGCCAGCTGGTGGAGGATCTGAAAAAACTGCCACGTGGCGAGCGGTCCCGGGACCAGGTGGCCGGCCCCGCCGAGGGGCGGCGCATGGTCGGCATGCACAGTGGACTGGCCTGCGTCGCCTGCCATGACATCAAGGATCACAAGACCCAGGCGGAGTCGAAGGGCCCGAACCTCGCGTTGATGACAGAACGGGTTTCCTACGATTGGTTCGTGCGCTGGATGGAAAACCCCCAACGCCTGAAGCCCGGTGTCCCGATGCCGGCATACTTCGCCGGACAAACCGCGGAGGAGCGGAGCAAAAACATCGATGCACTCTGGGATTACCTCGCCCAGGGACGGCAAATGGAGCTGCCAGAGGGTCTTCAAGGGCAGCCAAACGGGTTTCTGCTCATGCCTTCCAGTCAACCCGTCCATACCCGCACCTACATCCGTTTGCCAAATGGCCGCGAATTGCTTCGTGCCATCTGCGTCGGCCTGCCGAACGGCGTTTCCTACTGTTTCGATGCGGAGACGCGCCAGCTCGTTTACGTGTGGGTGGGAGGCTTCCTCGACATGGCACCGCATTGGCAAAACCAGTCCGGCATGCCCACGCCACCCATCGGCCGGACATTCCATCTGGCGGCGGATGGGGAAGGCCTCCGCATCGATGGAGAGAACCCGGTCTTCCGGGGCTATGAAATCGTGGACGGCATTCCACGCTTCGAGTTCGACACCGGAGGCGACCTGCTGACCTTGCGGATCGATGCTCCGGCGGCGGATCACCTCACGCTGTGCTATTCGATCACTTCCACTCGCAAGCGCGACCTCACCTACACGGCCTCCCCATCCCTCGCCACCACCTCCACGCTTGGCACATGGAACGCGCACCAGCTTTCCATCGCTGCTGAGGGAAAAACGGAATTCACCATCACCTTGCGGAAAAAATGATCAAAGGCATTTCATCCCTCGCAATTCTGCTGCTGGCTGGCGCCAACGCCGCGCCGGTTTACGAGGTCCGCGAGATCCCCGTCCCCGACGGCACCGTGATTGAAGCAGGCGGGATTTGTTACTGGCCGGACGGCTCCCTCGTGGTTGCCACCAGACGCGGCGACATCTGGGCCATGCGCGACGGCAAGTGGAACCGCTTCGCCACCGGCCTGATGGATCCGCTCGGGATCTGGGCGGACCAGAACGGCGAGGTCTATGTCACGCAGTCCGCCGAACTCACCCGCATCCGCGACACCAATGGCGATGGCACTGCAAACCGCTACGAGACGATCACCTCCGGCTGGGGCGTGCCGGGATCAAAAACCGATTTCGTTTATGGGCTCTGCCGCGATTCCGAAGGAAATTTCTACGGCAGCATGCACACCACCCACGCGCCATGGGCGGGCGGGGTGAAGCACTCCCCACACAATTTCGGCGGCCCGATGGGTGCGGCGATGATCGGACGCGGCTGGTCGTTCCAGGTGACCCCGGAGGGAAAACTCAACTGGTGGTCATCCGGCCTGCGCGCACCGAACGGGCTCGGCATGAACGCCGCAGGCGACCTCTTCGCCACCGACAACCAGGGCGACTGGGTCGGCACGAGCTGCCTGCATCACATCGAGCAAGGCGATTTCCACGGCCACCCGTCCTCCTACCAATGGGATCCACGGCGCACGTTGAATCTCGATCTCCCGCTGGACCAGCTCGCCGTCGAACTCGACAAGATCCGCAAACGTCCCGCCGTCCTGTTTCCCCATGGCATCCTCGGCAATTCTCCCTCGCAACCCGTGCTCGCACCCGCCGATGGCAGCTTCGGCCCCTTCGCCGGGCAGATGTTTGTCGGCGACAACGTCGCGCCCCTGATCAGCCGGGTTTTTCTGGAGAAGGTCGATGGCGGATACCAGGGCGCATGCTTTCCCTTCATGCGTGAGCAGGGTCTGAAAAACGCGTTGTGCCGCATGAGCTTCTCGCCCCATGGCCGCCTCGTGATCGGTTTCGGCTGCCGTGGCTGGGGGCCCGCCACCGATGGCCTGCAGGAAGTCGCATGGTCCGGCACCACGCCGTTTGAAATGCAGCACATCCGCCTGCTGGCTGATGGCTTTGAAATCCGTTTTACCCAACCGCTCGCCGAGCAGGACATCGCCAAGGCCACCGCAGTGCGATCGTTCCATTACAAATACCACCACGGCTACGGCTCGCCCATCACCGATCCGCGCCCGCTTGCCATCACGGAGCTGCGCCTTTCCCCCGACCGCCAAACGCTCCGCCTCCGCAGCGACGCCCTTGAGGCGGGCCGGATTTACGAGTTCAAGTTCACCAACCTGACCAACGCCGGAGGTGCCACGCTCGCCAACAACTCCGGCTATTACACGCTCAACAAGCTGCAACCGGCATGGAGCTTTTTCCCTTTCTGCATGGATCACCACGACTCCGCGAAGCGTGACCTGGCCGGGCAGGCGAAGCTGTTCCGCGAGCTCGGCTACGACGGCGCGGGACACCTGGCGCAGGAGTTCGGCTACGCGGGCACCGGCACACCCAATGTCACCGTCGAGCAACGCGCCGCCTCCCTCGCCGCCGAAGGCCTGCGCATGAACCATGTCTATGCACGCATTTTCCTCGAACGGGAAACACCGATCGATCTCGCGCGGCTTGCCGAAGTCATGCCCGTGCTCGCAGAGCACCGCAGCCAGCTGATCGTCCTGCTGCTCGGCAACCGCGCCTCGGATCTCGATCAACAGGCGGTCGAGATCCTCAGCAGGATCGCCGACATCGCGAAGCCCCACGAGGTGCCCGTCGCGATCTATCCGCACGCCACCGACTACACCGAGACCGTCGGCGAGGCGCTGCGGATCCTCCGGAAAACCAACCGCCCCGGAGAGGTCGGTGTGATGTTCAACCTCAGCCATTGGCAGATGCGCGATCCCAACCGCGATCTCCGCGCCGTGATCACCGAGGCCGCCCCGTTCCTCAAGACCGTCAGCATCAACGGCACCAACAGCAACAAGCCGGCCGTCCTGCCCCTGTCGGATGGCGACTTCGACCAGCGGGAGTTGTTAAACATTCTCCGCGACATCGGTTTCCAAGGCCCCGTCGGACTCATGTGCTGGGGCATCGGCGGCGATGCGCACATCCACCTCACCGCATCGATGGAGCGATGGAAATCCCTCAACTCCGTCAGTCAAAACCCTGCTCCCAGCCTGAATGGAACCATCGCCGCTTTTGACACCGGCGAGCTGGAAGGACGCATCGGCGACGGACGCTTCATCGGGCTCAACCACCTCGTCCACAAGCCCACGGGCACGAAGATCTCCGGTGATGGCCTTGCCAACCGCCACGGGCTGCTTTCACTCTACCGCGTTTTCACCCGCAACCACCGTTACGGCGATTCCGCCTACGGTTGGGCGGAGCGGGAGATCTCGGTGATCGACGGCGCGGTGGTCATGCGATGGCCTGCCACGGAGTCACGGCCTTTCGAACTGCTGGCGCGTTATTCGTTCCCGGAAGCGCACGAGGTGAATCTTCAAGTCAGCGTGGTGGCACACGCGGAACTTGTCGATTTCGAGGTGCAGGTGGCTTCGTATCTCGATTCCACCTTTCCCAAGGCGGAGGTGCCCGGCGCAAACCACACATGGACTTCCTCTCCCCCGCAACTCGGCACGTGGCATGCCTTCCCGCGCGATGAAAACGCGGCGGCCATCATCCTCGACGGCCGCTGGAGCCAAGGCGCGTCACCCGTCAACTTCACCGTCCGGGAACCGTATGCGACACCGGTCAGCATCCGCCGTCATGCGGATGGCAAACTGGCCGCCGTGTTCCAGTCCCGGCCTGACGATTGCTTCGCCCTCTACACCGCGAGCGACGGCGAATCCCATTTCTCCAACTATCACGCGCTCTTCGGACGCACCATCCCCGCCGGCACCACCAGCACGGCCAGCATCACCATGTCCATCGGTGAATGGGACGCCGAAAAGCTCGCGGCACCGGCCAGGAACGAACCCTGACGGCATCGAACGAAGAACGACACACGACAGGCCTGCCCTGACGTCACTGCGGACTTGGTCTTGGACTGCGGCCAGCAAATGCCGGGGATTTGGGATTGTCCGGCGCGGCGCGGCGGATAGGCTCACCGCCGCCCGGCAGTCGACCGGGCGCATCCGCATGAACATCATCATCGTCGGCGCAGGGGAGATCGGTCGCCATCTGGCGGCGCGGCTCTCCACGGAAGCGCACAATATTTCGGTGATCGAAAAAGACGCGCGGCTGGCGGCGGATCTGGAGCAGACCATCGATGCCAAGGTGATCCATGGCAACGGTGCGAGCGTCGAGGACCTGGTGGAGGCGGATGTGGCCGAGTGCGGCTTGTTCCTTTCGCTGACCTCGTCGAACACGGCCAACCTGATGTCCGCCTCGATGGCCAAGTCGATGGGCGTGGCCAAGGTGATCAGCCGCGTGCATCCCGGCCTGCAGCGCGAGGAATGGTTGTTCGATTTCAAGGGGCACTTCGGGATCGACCACATCTTCAGCTCCGAGCGCCTCACCGCCATCGAGCTGGCGAAATACGTGCGCAATCCGGATTCGCTGGAAGTGCAGGAACTGGCGCGCGGGCGCATCGAGCTGCAGCAGGTGCGGGTGGGCGGAAACTCGCCGGCGGCGGGGGTCACGCTGCGCAAGCTGGACGCGCCGGCGGGCATCCGGCTGGCGATGGTCTCGCGCGGCGGAAACCACATCGTGCCGGACGCGGAGACGATGCTGGAGGGCGGTGACGTGGTGACGATTTTCGGCGAGCCGCGCAAGCTGCGCGACTACGCGGACAAGCTGCAGGGCCGCAAGAGCCTGAGCGACAAGCTGCGGGTGGTCATTTTCGGCGGCAACGAATACGGCTTCACGTTGGCGCAGATGCTTGAGAGCCTGCGCTGCTCGGTGCGGATTTTCGAGCGCGACGGCGCGCTCTGCGAAAAGATCGCCAACCGCCTCAGCAATACCACCGTGATCCATGCGGATGCCACCGTGGTGGCCGAGCTGCAGGAGGAACAGGTGGGCGAGGCGGACTTTTTCATCGGCACCAGCCCGGACGACGAGGACAACGTGATGTCCTGCCTGCAGGCGCACACGCTGGGTGCGAAAACCTGCCTCACGCTGATCCACCGCGCCGATTACGCGGAGGCCATCTCC
>JALRFY010000253.1 GCA_023253625.1 Akkermansiaceae bacterium
CGCCATACGGAACATTCATATCAAAGCGCCATCTGCACTTCGCATATCAAACCGTCAATAAATTTCTTTCAGAACACCTATCCATTGATTGGGTAGGTGCGGCAACATGCCTGAATTTTTCATGCTCACACCCCCGGTGCAGGCGGCTGCGCACCTGCGGGAGGATCTGTTGCGGGATGGTCCCGGGGGTCGGGTGCGCTGGCGGAAAAACCGGGAGTCGATCCCAAGACAACATGCGGTCTGGGACGACTCCGCAGCGGGCTTGCAGCGGGTGATCGACGGGCTGTTCCGCGGCGCTCCGCCCACCGCCTTGATTCAGCGACGGGGGCTTGAATTTCGAGTGTTGCGAACCGTAGGTCGCCCCTCATCCGCTGGAACACATGCCCGTTCGGTGTAACAGCAAGGGCCTGTGGCAGGACGACACTCAGGCGGAGTTCGTCGATGGCGGAACGGTGGGTGAGGCTGCGAAACAGGGCTTCAGGCGACGGTTTTTCCGCACAGGGTATCAACCTGACCTATGAGCGGATAGGCACGTCTGAAAACTGTTCTTGCCCTTTGGATGGCGGGGTGGAAACTCTGTCTGAGCCGCTAGGACCGCTCCATGTGATGGAAGCAAGCCGCCCCCGGCAAACTCCGTAATGAAATCGATAATGAAGAACATGAACCAAACGAAAGTCGACAAAACGAAAGTCGCCAAAGCAATCGCGGGCGTGCTGCTGACATGCTGTGTGGGCATGCATGCTGCGGAAGCCGAAGCCAAAAAACTCAAGGTCTTCATCATGGCGGGCCAGTCCAACACAGTGGGTCACGCCAACGGGCACACGATGGGTACCTTGTTCAATCCGGATGGTCCCAAGGATGCGGCGTTGACAAAACTCGTCTTCGGCAAGGATGGGAAGCTTTCCAAGCAGAGGTATGACGAGACCATCGCCATGGCGAAGCAGCTCAACGAGTTGACCGGCGGTGCCGGCGATCCGACCTTCAAGGCCATGACCGACGCCGCTGAAAAGGCGGCTGCCGAAGCCAAGGCGGCACCGATGAAAGCCGCGCTGGAAGCCTACAAAAAAGACGTTGTCGCGGCGAGCGCCGTCTCCGACCGGGTTTACATCAATTCCATCGCGGACAACAACCGCAGGGCTGGAAAATTGAGTGTCGGCTTCGGCGCCAGTGAAAGCAAGATCGGCCCTGAATACGCGTTTGGCCTCTCGATGGCCGAAAAGGTCGACGGCCCGATCCTGATCATCAAGAGCTCGTGGGGCGGCAAGTCGCTCAATTACGATTTCCGCCCGCCGTCCGCTGGTCCCTATCAGCCCAACGAGCAGCAAAAGGCCAAGGGAAATCCCGAGGAAATCGTGAAAAATGCCGGGTTGTTTTACCGCATGATGAACGAGCAGGTCCACAAGGTGCTCGAGAACCTCAAGGAGAATCATCCGGCCTACGATCCGGCCGCCGGCTATGAGATCGCCGGGTTTGTCTGGTTCCAGGGATTCAACGATCAGTTCGATCCGGCATTCAAGGCGAATTACAAGGACAACATGGTGGCGTTCATCAAGGACGTCCGCAGTGAATACAAGGCACCGGAGATGCCGTTCGTGATCGGGGTGCTGGGCACTGCCCAGACCAAGGAAGGTGTGGATCAGAATGAAGTCTCGATCGCCCAGCGCGCAGCGGCAGGCGTGCCGGAATTCAAGGGTAACGTCGTGGCGGTTGAAAGCTACACCGAATATGCGCTCGATTCGCTGGAGGTGTATAACTCCGGCTGGGCCAAAAACATGTATCTATGGGATCTCGTGGGAAGCGATCGTCCTTACCACTACCTCGGCAGCGGCAAGTTCTTCGTGCGCCTCGGCGATTCGTTTGCCACGGCCATGGCCGGGATGATGAAGCAGTAGGGCAGGATGCCTTTTGCAGTCCCGGTCCAGGCGTGGGCCGGGCAGCAGAGGGCAAAAACCACTGTCAACGGCTCATATAACCAATAGGAGGGAAATGAAACATCAGGGAGAGCTGTTCTTGTTCCGTGTGGCGTGTCTGGCTGCATGCGCGGTGTTTCTGCAGGGCTTGGCCTCGCAGGCTGCTGAAAAACCGCAGCAAGGCAAACCGGGCGACAATCCGGCCAATCCATGGACCGCCATGTCGGTCAGCGACCTGCATAAGGTCGTGGAAACCGATGTCGACTCCGAGCACCGCTTTGCCGCCGTCGATGCGCTGGCCGCCAAAGGCAAAGAGGCGTTGCCGCAATTGAGGCAGGCGCTGCACGACCCGTCCGGCTTTGTGCGCTACAGGGCGGCACAGGCGATGGGGGAGATGGGCGGCGAGATGACCGGGGAAGGGCTGCAGTTGCTGCAAAGCGGCGACCAGGAACTGCGTGTGCTGGGGGCGATCCTCTTCAAGCACATGGCCGGAAATAGTGATGTTTCGCGGGTCGTGCCCGCCCTGGCCAAAGCCTTGTCCGACACTCACTTCGATGTGCGTGTCAATGCGGCGAATGCCCTGGGTGAGCTTGGCGACCGGGCGGAGGCCGCCGTGCCGGCCCTGATCAAGGCTGCAGGCGACGAGGAGTGGTGGGTGCGTGACAGCGCGAACCTGGCTCTCAGCAAGATCAATACGCCCGAAGCGCGCCGCACACTGATCCCGGTCATGACGGAGGAGCGGCATTCGGCGCTCTGGTTCCAGGCAGCGGCGAAAATCCTCGAACCGGCACAGAAGGATCCGGAACTTCAGCAAGCCCTGGCCCTGGCCTATGGAATCTGGCTGCAAAAGGGCGAAGGCTGGACCGCACCCTTCGCGGCCCGCGGCAAATTCGGCTACGGCATCGCGGGATTGGAACGCTTGGTCAAGGAAGGAACCCCGATCCCGCCGGCAGTCGGCAAGATTGTTGAACAGATCCTGAAGGGAGAGATCGAGCCGTTGTGGCCGCTCGATGACAGTAACCGGAAACGACTTGAAATGATCATGCAGAAGATGTCAGGAGGTGCAAAGTGAAGCGTATCGTCTTCATTCTATCACTGTGTGTCGGTCCGGTGCCGATGAGGGCCGCAGACCAAGGATATCATCCGGACGTCGGCGACTTCGCCCGCATCGTCAATGGCAGGGAGCAGCGGTTCCCCTACAACTTCGGCCCGAGCGGTGCGACGGGCTGGTTTTACGAGCGGGAGTTCGTCATCAATGGCCTCGACAAGGGCTCCCCGGCGGACGGCGTGCTCAAGATCAACGATCGGATCCGTGCGGTCAACGGGGTGCGTTTCCCCCTCGACCCCGCCTTCACGAATGACGAGCGCGATCCCCGCCGCGTGCTCGGCACCGGAATCACGCAGGCCGAGGCAAAAGACGGCCGCCTGGTGGTGACTGTGTGGCGCAACGACCGGGAAGAGGATCTGGTGATGAAGCTGCCGGTGCTGGGTGGCTACAGCAAGACATGGCCCTATGACTGCGCCAAATCACGGACGATCCTGAGCAATGCCTGCGACTGGCTGGCGGCACAGCAAATGCCCGAGGGCGGGTTTTTCTCTGTGCCCGGCAACGGGGACGGCCTTGCCGGTGCCCTGAACGGCTTGCTCTGGCTCAGCTCCGGCGACCCCAAGCATCTGGAAAACGCCCGCCGCCTGGCTTACCATTTTGCAGCGAACCGGGGTCCTGATCCGCTGCAGGGTGACACGAACAGCGGCAGTGGCAACATGTGGAACTGGTCCTATCAGGCGACGTTTATCGGCGAATTCTACCTGCTGACCGGCGACACCACGGTGCTCCCTTATCTCGAATGGCTCCACAAGGTAATTATGGCTGCCGATCACCAGCGTGGCTCGTGGTGTCACGGTTTTATCAACTCGAATTATGCGGTGGGCGGATACATCAACCAGACCGGAGTGATGTGCCTCAACGCCCTTTCGTTGATGCAGCGTGCCGGCTTTGAACTGGACCAGAAGGACCTGGAGCACTGCAAATTGTATTTCCGCCGCTATTCCTACGGCGGACGCAGCATCCACTATGGAGACCACAAGTCCGATTATGCCACCAAGCCCGGCGGCTGTGGAGTCGGCAAAAATGCGATCGCCATCCTCCCTTTTGAAAACTTCGGCGAGACCGATACGGCGGCGCGCTATGTGACGTCGGTGATCGATTCGTATCGTCATCGGGACAACGCCCACACCGGTCCGTTCTTTTCGCTGATCTGGGGGCCGATCGGGGCCAGTCGCGGCACTCCGGAGCAGTTCCGGTTGTTCATGGACTACTGGACCTGGTTTCATGACCTCAGCAGGCGCTGGGACGGCAGTTTCATGCTGCCCTCGCAGAACGGGGGCGGCGGCTACACCTGCCGCGGCCCGCTCTGGACGATGGGCGGACAGGCCATGGTCTATGCCCTGCCACTCAAGCTCACCCGCGTCTGCGGGGCCACGGAAAGCCCGTTCGATGTTTCAACGATGCCCGGGGAACTCGCGCCGATCAAGGCGCTGGTGGACAACAAGCAATACGCGCAGGCCGCGGCTGAGCTGGATGCGCTGCTTGCCGCCGGGCTCGTCGGGAAGGCAAACCACCGCGCCGAGTCGATGCAGCGGTCATTGCGGACCACGCTGGCGAGTATTGACCATGCACTGGCCGCCGTGGAGCAGAACCTGCAAGACGGGGAGAGCGTGCTCGCCCGCACCCGGATCCAGAATCTCGAGCAGCTGCTCGGGCCCGGCGATGCCCGCATCGCCGCGTTGAAGGAGCAGGCGGCGGAGCCGCGGCACGACGTGATCGCAGCGGCCTGGAAGGAGTATTTGGCGGTGCGGTATCCCAGCTACCTGGACGTGCCCTCCTACGAGAAGATGAAGGCCTTGGCCGCGAACTCGGAGGCGGGCTTTGTACGGCAGCGGGCCGCGGACACAGTGGCCGCGATCCATGCCTGGCCGA
>JALRFY010000279.1 GCA_023253625.1 Akkermansiaceae bacterium
AAGATTTACGTGAACAATTTCCTGACTCCCTTGGGCGACCGTTGGAGCGATCAGGTGCGCCGAATGGGTTCGTGGACTTGCGGCGCGCTGCCCAGACAGAGGACGTTTTTCGAAGAGCATGTCCGACCGTTTCTCAACAAAGGGCTGAAGGTCTTCGTGATCGTCTCGGATGCCCTGCGTTACGAGGCGGCGGCCGACTTCGCAGAGCGGATGAAGTCCGAGAACCGCTTCACGGCCGAGCTGGGAGCCATGTTCGGATGTCTGCCCAGCTACACGCAGTTGGGAATGGCCGCGCTGCTGCCCGGAAGCACGTGGGAAATCGACCCCGTGAGCTGCCAGGTCACTCTGGATGGCCGGAGTTGCACCGGCACGGAGGCCAGAAATGAGATTCTCAAGCGGGCACTCGACGGCAAGGGCACGGCGCTCCAGGCCGAGCCATTCCTCGAAATGAACACCAAGAGCGAGGGCCGCGCTTTGATGCGGGATCACGAGGTGATCTACATTTTCCACAACGTCATCGACAAGGCAGGGGATTCATCGACCACCGAAGCCAAGACGACCGAGGCCGTCGAACAGGCTTTTGACGAACTGATGCAGATCGTCAAGAAAGTGGCCAATGTGAATGGCAACAACATGCTGCTCACCGCGGATCACGGTTTCCTCTTCCAGCAGGAGCCACTCGACAAGGGGGACTCGACCGCTTTGCCGGAGGCTGCCGAATGGACCAACCGGAACCGGCGCTTCGCCATCGGGCGTGGCATCACCGAGTCCAGCGCCACCAAGGTTTTCGATGCGTCCCAACTTGGCCTGCCGGGTGACTGGTCGTGCGCGTTTCCAATCTCCCTTGGCCGTTTCCCGCTCCAGGGGTCCGGCAAGCGATACGTCCACGGCGGATTCAGCCTGCAGGAAGTGGTGGTTCCGGTGGTGCATATCAACAAGTCCCGCTCGGACGATACCGGCCGGGTTTCCGTCGAGATCATCCGCATGCCGTCCAAGCTGACGACCGGTCAGGTGGCCCTCTCGCTCTACCAGGAGAAGCCGGTGACGCCCAAGTTGCTACCCAGGGCATTGAAGATCGGCATCCATGCCTCGGACGGGCAGGCGATTTCCGAGATCAAGGCCATCACCTTCGACTCGAAGGACGAGGAAGCCAGAAAGCGCGAAATGGGCGTCACGCTTGTCCTTTCGAAAGCGGCGGATGAATACAACAACTCCACCGTGGAGATTCGTCTCGATGAAACGCTTCCCGGCACCAGCCAGACCGTGGCTTACCGGACGTATCCGATCAAACTGCAGAAACCCTTTGCCACCGACTTCGATGAATTCTGATACGCCAAGCCCTGAAAATGACGACGCCTCGCCAGATCAGCCGCTCGCTGATTTAGTGGATTTCGCCCCACCTCCCGTGGCAGGATTGGACCGAAAAATCCTGGACGCTTTTCCAGGATTGGTCGTCCGCAAGGACCTTACGAAAGGGTTGAAGCAGAATGCGGTCGTGCCCACCTACGTCCTTGAGTATCTGCTGGGGCAACACTGCGCCACGGACGATCCGGTTGCCATGAAGGCCGGCCTTGAGTCGGTGCACCGGATTCTGGCGAAGCACTATGTGCATCGGAATCAGGCGGCACTGGTGAGATCGACCATCAAGGAGAAGGGGAGGCACAAGGTCATCGACAAGCTCACGGTGGACCTGAACGACAAGGGCGGCTTCTACGAAGCCGAGTTCACCAATCTGGGGATCCACAAAGTGCCGGTGGCGGATGATTTCGTTCGTCGCTATCCCAAGCTCCTCGTGGGCGGAATCTGGTGCATTGTGGATGTGGTCTATGAAGTGCCTGTCGAAGCAAAGGCCAGCCCGTGGACCATCGACACGCTCAAACCGATCCAGGTGGCCAAAGTGGATTTCAATGAATTCCTGGCGGCCCGCCGCAAGTTCACAACCGAGGAGTGGATGGATGTGCTGATGCAAAGCATCGGCTTCAATCCGGAGATGTTCACCCGGCGCGGCAAGCTGCTGTCCCTGATGCGCCTGATTCCCTATTGCGAGCGCAACTACAACCTGATTGAACTGGGACCGAAGGGGACCGGGAAGTCGCACATCTATGCGGAATTCTCGCCGCATGGCACGTTGATCTCCGGGGCGGAAATCACCCAGGCAAAATTGTTCGTGAACAATTCCAGCGGAAAACTCGGATTGGTGGGCTACTGGGATTGCATTTCGTTCGACGAAATCGCGGGCAAGGAAAAGAAGGTGGACCAAGCGCTCATCGACACCATGAAGAACTACATGGCCAACAAGTCGTTCAACCGGGGGATAGGACAACAGGCGGCTGAATCCTCGATGGTTTTCATGGGCAACACCCGCAAAAACATCGCTTACATGCTGAAGCACTCGCACTTGTTCGAGGCGCTTCCTGACAAATACATCGACTCTGCGTTTCTGGATCGCCTGCATGCCTACAGTCCGGGCTGGGAGGTGTCCACGGTGCGCGGGGAGCTTTTCACCAGCGGCTATGGATTCATCGTCGATTACATTGCGGAGATCCTGAAACACCTACGGAGCGAGGATTTCACGAGCCGCTACAAAGAGCATTTCGAGGTCGTCTCCGAGGTTTCCATCCGGGACCAGAACGGCTTCGAGAAGACTTTCTCCGGCCTGATGAAGATCATCTACCCGCACGGTGGGGCCACTTCGGAGGAAATGCGGGAATTGCTCCATTTCTCCATGGAATGCAGGCGCAGGGTCCGCGAACACATCCTCAGAATCGACGACACCTTCAAGCGGCACGATTTCGTCTTCCGGCCCCTCGACGGTGGCGGGAAGGTCACGGTGCTCACCCCGGAGGAGATCCAGTATCCCGCGTTTGCCGCACCACGGCCGATTCCCCACTTGGAGGCCCTGCCCGGGCAAGAGAGCGATACCGGGCAAGAGTCCGGGCCGAGGCAGGCCCGGACAGATGCGGATGCCGAAGCCACTCCGCAAGCGGGACATGTGGTTGTGCCCGAGAATTCCAAAGGATGGAGCTACAAGCGGCTGTTTGCCTGCCACCTCGGGGGCGCAAGCGAGATCACCATCCGCGATCCCTACGTGCGGATGTTTTTCCAAGCCCGGAATTTGATGGAATTCCTGCAGATGGTCCATGAGATCGTGGAGGAAGGCGACGAGGTGAAGGTCCACCTGGTGACCCAGTCGGATCCCGGCTCGTGCGTCAAACAGGAGGAAAATCTGAATCAACTCGTCGATTCCTTCACAGGTTCGAGAGTGGCCTTCAGCTGGGAATTCGATCACAGCACCCATTTCCACGCCCGGAACATCACGACCGACACCGGTTGGAAGATCACCATGGATCGTGGACTCGATATTTTCCAGAAGTATGAAACCGGACCGTTTTCCCTGGAGCAGGCGATGCAGGAGGCGCGCCTGACCCGGGGAGTCGAGGTCACTTACCTGCGGGTGTGATGCCCGGCTTGGTTGAGGGTGCGGCGGCCGCTCGAGATCCGGCTTTCCAAACCTCTCATGCCATCCGATGATGCGGAATCGGTGTCATGAAAAAATCCAATCCCGCCCTCTTTATCACGCTTCTGGTCCTGCTGTTGCTGCTGGTCATCCAGAGGTCGTTTGTCCCCCGCGCTCCAAGTCCCGGGGGGATGCCAGGCTCCAGCGCGGAACAGGCCGGGGCGTCTCCGATGGGGCGGGATGCACCCCGCCGGGCTTATCCGCCTGAAGTGTTTTCAC
Organism: Akkermansiaceae bacterium; assembly: GCA_023253625.1. Taxonomy (GTDB): domain Bacteria; phylum Verrucomicrobiota; class Verrucomicrobiia; order Verrucomicrobiales; family Akkermansiaceae; genus Luteolibacter. The sequence goes on from JALRFY010000279.1 coordinate 3,737, forward strand.
GGACTGGCGACCCACAGCCCGCAATGCCATTCGAGCGCGGGGAAAACCAGCGCCGCAGCCATCCCGCGCCGGTCGTGCGTGACCTGGCCGATGGCCAGGCAGGAGGCGAACCCGCGGTTCTGGCGATGACACCGGCGGACGGCCGTCTCGAACTGCTTCCCGGGGAAACCGACCTGCACACCTTGCGCGCCCGCCGCATGGTCCTGAATACCGCCGCGTTGGACCAGGTCATCGACGGGCGGACGAGCCGCCTGCTGGCTCCCACCACGGGCGGCGAGGTGCTGGAACTCGACATTCGCGCCGTGAAAAGCCGCTCCGCACAGAGCCACACGCTGACGGGCCGGGTAAGCGGCGAGGAGGAAACCAGTGACGTGCAATTGGTTTACCACGATGGCATCATACACGGCACCATCGCCCGCCATACGAGATATCAACACCTCGAATACCGCATCCTGGCCGATGGCCATATGATGGTGCGCGAGCTCGATTCCAGCACGATGACGGCCATGTGCGGAAACCCGGGCGAGACTCCGGAGGATACCGCGCAGCGCCTCAATCAGGAACTATCCGCCAGCGGCATCGAGCTGGAGGCGTCCCCCCCGGAAAACGGCGACACTGCCCGGGACAGCACCGGCTGGACCACAATCGATGTGGTGGTGGGTTACGACCGGCAGGCCCGGATCGACGATGGCGGCGTGTCCCAGATCGAAGCACGCATCATCGCCTCGGTGGACCGAATGAGCACCGCCTTCGCCAACAGTCTGGTGACCCAGACCGAGCTGATGCTGCTCGGAACCATCGAGGATCCGGATTACAACTTTCCCGGAAATGTGAGCAATTCGATGAGCGGTGAACTCGGCGACCTGAACAACCCCACGAATGGCGCGCTCGACACGGTATCCGATTACGCCAGCGAGTTGGGCGCCGATTTCAAATCATTCGTGGTCAAACAGGCCGACGGCAGTGCGGGCATCGCCTATCTGCCCGGAACCTCCAGCATCGTCGCCCGGGATTACATGACCAGCAACCGCATCACCTTCGCCCACGAACTCGGGCACAACCTCGGCTGCGACCACAGCTGGGGCGATTCCTCACAGGCCGTCACCCACTCACGCTATGGCTGGCGGTTTATTGGAACCAATGGAACCAAGGCCCGCACCATCATGGCCTACGATTGGAACTGGGGCACCCGCGTTCCCTATTTCTCCAATCCCGCCGTGACCTACCTGGGTGCCAGAACCGGTGCGGTGAACGGCTACAACGTGCTTGTCGACCCGACAGCCGATCCGCGCTATTTTCAAGGAGGGCTGGGTTACAGCGGCTCCAGTTCCACGCGCTTCGGCTTCAACGGCAGCAACCCTTCCCTCGGAGCCAACAACGCGATGCTCATCAGGAACGGCGGCGGACAGTATGGCGCGGCCTTCGCAGCCAACCGGACGGCGCGCGCCGCGCTTGCGGTCACCAGCCCGGCCGGCGGAGCCGAATGGCTCGAAGGCTCCACCCGGACCATCACCTTCAAGGGAGGCGACATGGACTACACTGCCAGCGTCCAGCTTTACAAGGGAGGCCAGCTGCGCAACACCATCTCCAGCGGATTCAACGCCATCAAACGCAGCTTGCAGTGGACCGTGCCCGCGGGACTGCCCGTTGGCAGCGATTACACCGTCAGGCTGACGCTTTCCCACCCGCAGAAGCCCAGTGTTTCCGTGGACAGCGGAGCATTCACCATCACCAATCTCGCGACCATCGTCGTCTCGCAATCGCCCGAACCCACCACGCCGGCGTCGGGCCCGCTGTCGCAACTCAAGGTCTCCTTCAGCGCGCCGATGAATCCGGCGGCGTTCTCAATCGGCGAGCATATCCGCTCCTTCACCGGGCCGGCCGGCGTCGATCTCTTGGCATCCATCACCGGAGTTTCATGGGCCAATGGAAACACCGAGCTCACCGTCGGATTCGCCCCGCAATCGACACTGGGCTACTATCGCATGGTGTTCAGCGGGAAAATCGAGAATGTCAATGGCACCCGCCTCGATCAGGACCAGGACGGCACCGAGGGCGAACTGGTGGACGACAGCTACGTGGCCCTCGTCTGGGTGGTGGCCTCCGGCCAGGGATTGGAGACGATCTGGAGCGATCTGGTGGGAACCGACACGCTGGATTCCGGATACAGCTACTCGACCAACATCGGAAAATGGCAGGTCGGCACTCCGGGCGAAAACGGCATCAGCGGACCCGGCACCGCATTCGATGGCGGGCCGATCATCGCGCAGAACCTCACGGGAAATTATAACTCGGGCGAGAACACCTGGATCGCCACACCCACCATCAATTGTGGGAATTACAAGGACGTGACGCTCACCTTCAAGGGGTGGAAAGGCGCCGGGCAGCTCGATACCCTGTATGTCGACGTGTGGTATGCCGGAGCATGGAAGAGGATTTACAGGCATTACGGCGGCGCGGTGAACGACGGGGCGTGGATCGATTACTCCGTCCCGCTGGTCTCGTTCACGGGTGAGATACTGGGGGACTTCAATCAAAGCATGAAAGTGCGCTGGGGCCTGGTTGACTCGTCCGGCACCGCCAGTGCAACCGGGTGGCAAATCGATGCCATCGTCGTCAAAGGCGTCGCCAAACAAACCGTCCCTCCGTTCCCTCGAGTGGTGGCGCACAATCCGGCCGGGATCGATCCCCAAAGCGTCGGGTCGGTGTGGGTGGATTTCTCGCAGCCCATGGATACCGGCGGATTCTCGCTGGCGGACATCGATTCCTTCACCGGCCCGGCGGGAGCCATCACCGCCACCGGCTTTCACTGGATCAGCAATTCGCTGCTGCGCATCGATTTCCCGCTCCAGTCCGCATTGGGCGACTACGCACTGACGATTGGCCCGCAGCTTCCCGACGCCTTTGGCAACCTGCTCGACCAGGATGGTGACGGTGTCACGGGCGAACCGGGCCAGGACGCCTATCAAGCGAAGTTCGTCATCGGAGTGGTGGCGGGGCCGCTGGATCACTTCGCGATCGCGGGAATCGGCGAGCTGCAGACCGTGGACACACCGATCGGCGGCATCACGATCACGGCCAAGGATGCCGCAGGTGTCACGGTCGAGGATTTCACCGGCACGGTGGAATTCGGCGGCACCGGCGGCTTCAGCGGATCCTCGGCAAATTTCGTCGCCGGCGTGCTGAACGATGCCAGCGTGACCCCCACGGCTTCCGGAATCAACCTGACACTGACCGTGGACGATGGCGCCGGCCATACCGGTTCGACGGCCATCACCACCATCCAGACGCAGTTCACTGCATGGGCCGGCGGGATGGCCTCCGATGACGATGCCAACGGCGATGGCATCAAGAACGGGATGGCCTGGGTGCTCGGCGCGGCCGACCCGCAGGAAAACGCCATCGGCCTCCTTCCCGCATTCGACGACACCGGCGACCCTGAATTCCGCATCTTCAACTATCGCAGGCGGCGTGCCGCGCTGACCAATCCCGACACCTCGATCGCGGTCCAGCACGGCAGCGATCTGTCCGGCTGGAGCCCGCTCGTGCATGATGGCACGAATGTGATCATCACTCCGGCCAACGATTTCCATGGAGCCGGCATCGACAAGGTCGAGGTCAAGTTGCGGCGCTCATCCTTCACCGAGGGCAGCCTCTTCCTGCGCCTCAGTGTGACCATGACCGACCCGCAGAGCCCGCTGCAACCTGGATTGGAATGACCAAGCGGAGGAGAAGTTGTTGCCACGAGAAACCCGGCCCTTTTCACTGGTCCGCAGAGCATGAAAACCTTCCTTTTGATTTTCCTGATGCCTGCGCTGTGTTTTGCGGGCGGCATGTCTTTCGCCATAAGCGGCAAGGTTGTCGGGCGCGGAGGTGTGCCTGTCAGTGGTTGTGTCGTGTCGATGGAAGGCAGCGAACTGAAGGCACGGTCGGATGCGGCAGGTGAGTTCCTCCTGGCGGGTGAGGGGCCTGATTCCAGCACGAAGCCTCCTTACATCGTGCACATCGATTGCGCGGACCGGCCACGCCGCACGGTTCGGTTGACTGCCACCACCGCGTCTTTGGGAGTGGTCAGGATCTTCAAGCAGCCCAATTTCGTGGTGATCCTCACGGATGACCAGGGATACTCCGACCTTGGAGCCTTTGGTTCCGGGACAGCACCTGCGCAGGGATGGCTTGAGAAGGACAGGATACCCATACCGACTCCCCGCATCGACCGGATGGCTGCGGAAGGTGTGAAGTTCACCGATTTCTATGCCCAGACCTACTGTGGCCCGTCGAGGGCGCAGCTGATGACGGGTTCCTACGCGGCCCGCGTTGCGACGAAGGACAATCACAAGGGAAAGTTCGACGGTCTCTTCAACGGCACGGGAGGAGTGGACCTCCATCCGTCTGAAATCACGATTGCCGAAGTATTGAAGAAGGCCGGCTACGCGACGGGGATGATCGGCAAATGGCATCTGGGCATCGACGACGGATACAAACCGGTCGATCAGGGATTCGATTACTGGTGGGGTGCCCGCTTCAGCAATGACAGCGGGTCTTTTCCCTTGTATGAAAATGACAAAGCGCTCGGAACCTACGATGACATGGCCCACGTGACGCGCGACTTTTCGACGAAAGCCATCAAGTGGATCGGCGAGCATAAGGATCAACCTTTTTTCATGTGGCTCGCCCATACGATGCCCCACAAGAAAATCGGCGCTTCCGAGCAATTCAAAGGAACCACCGCCCGGGGGCTCTATGGGGACGTCATCGCGGAGATCGACTGGCAAACGGGGCAATTGTTGGACGCGTTGGAAAAATGGGGTATCGACGAGAATACGATTGTCGTTTTCTTCAGTGACAACGGACACTGGGGCAAGAGTGTGGATGCCGGCTCGAGCTACCCGTTGAGAGGCGGGAAATTGGGGCCGTATGAGGGTGGCCACCGTGTCTGCTTTGTGGCCCGGGGGCCGGGAATCATCCCGCCGGGGAGCGTCAATCATGAGATCGCCACCAGCATGGATCTCATGCCCACCTTCGCCAAACTCGCGGGTGCCACGATGCCGGCCGACAGAATCATTGACGGCAAGGATATCGAGCCTCTCCTGCGGATGGAAGAAGGAGCGGTTTCGCCCCATGAAGCATATTTCCTCTACAAAACCACCACCCTGAAATCCGTGCGGCAGGGGAACTGGAAGCTGCACATCAGGTATGCAGACAAGAATCTCGTGTCGGGCGAACTCTACGATCTGGATGCCGATATCGGTGAAACGAATGATGTGTCCGGATCCAATCCCGCCGTGGTGAACCGACTGATGGCCTTGGCCAGGGCGGCCCGCGCCGACATCGGCGACTTTCATGTCGATGGGACCGGGCGCCGAATGGCGAAGTAATTCAACCTCATCAGCCGCATCCCGCATCCCGACCGAACGGCCGGGCAAGGCATGCGCCTCACTTGTCGCGCTCGCAGGTCATCTTCCCATCGCGGATTTCCAACTCGCTGCAGGCTGGGGACTTTGCATTTCAGGTTCTTTTCCCACTCGGCATCGAGCTTGTCACCGATGGTCCTGCCATGGTGGAATGCTCGCTCCATGAAAGAATATGTGAGGCGGTCAGCAATTCACGAACTGGAAAGCCGGTGACGGCACAGCGTTTGTCGTAATTGTTGAGCACGGCGTCCCGGAAATACCCTTGTCCGCGCCGTTGTTTGGTCGGATGCGGGAATGACTTCGGTGCTTCCGGACTCGCATTCACAATGAGTGCATCGAAGCGTTCCTGGCTGAGTGGAATAAGTTCAGACGGGTTATCGTGGAACTCATCCCACACATCGCGGTCGGGGTTGCTAGCGTCTTTGAGACCTTCGATGCCCCGCATTTTCAAGGCCGGATCGAGGGAAGCAAGGTTGCTCAGCTTCATGGCCACGGAGCCCGGGGTGAGGCCGAGACGCCCTGACATATCGATGATAACCGGCTGGCGTCGATCAAACTGCCAAACCGGAAACGCTGAAATCGAAGCCGGTGATTGCGCGCATGGCATTGCGGCATTCCGGGTGGGGAAGAGGCGGACTGAAGTCCGCGCTCCGGTAGCGCGCCCTCGATTAGGGCGCATGCGAATGGAACGCGAATGAACCGCCCATGCGCGGTGTTCCGACCTGCCAATATCTGCTCATTCAGGCTCGTTGTCATGCCGTCTCATCGGGACGGCGCTGCCATTTTTTCCTGCGCTGCCATCTTTGCTCATTTTGGCGTTGCAGGGCTGCCGGGGCCGGTTTTTTGAACAGGAAGAACCGTTGGGCGCTTGCGGGATCCAACGGGCCGGTCTTTACGGATCGGTTTGCTGGTGCAGATGGCTGCGGATCTCCGGAGCGGCTTGGCGCTCGAACTTCGCCACATACTGCATGCATCCGGCCATATTTCCTTTATACCGAAGCGCTGCATGGCGGAACTTACATCAAATATCGCCATGATGGCGGCGCTGGGCATGGACGACCGGCGGCAATTGCTCTCAGCATGGCGGAATTCATGCCCGGCGGGACGGTCGGACCCGTGGCGGCCGAATACAGCAGCCTGTGACGCCCTGTGTCCGTCCTGTCGAATCCCCGCAATGGTTCAGAAAGCACCATGTTGCCCGGCGCATTCCGGGGACGGAACCGCACACAAAAAAAGCGGCCTCTGGATGGGAGGCCGCTTGGGGTTGGATCGGGTCTGTGGATCTTCCGCTTATGGCGTGACCACCACTTTGAGGCGGGCGAATTTCTTCGCGTCCGGAGCCTTGGCCACGGTCAGGACCACGGTGTCGGTGCCGTCCTCATTGTCGGACACCGTCACGCCGTCTGTGGAGTTGCCGGTGTCGGCACCCACAGTGTAGGTGGATGGCCAGGAGACCAGGTCGGTTCCCACTTCAATCACGGTGCTCACACCGGCATCGGCTGAATCCTGGTCGCGCACGAAGGTGAAGGTCATGTTCGTGCCGTCATCGGCCACCACCGGCAGCTGGTCGAGGTCGTTGGTGTTCTTGTCACCGCCAAGCGCGAACTCGATGGCGTTCGGCACGCCGTCGCCGTCGAAGTCGTCGTCCGGATCGCCGGATGGCGCGTTGACGGAGGCCCAGGTGCTGTAGGGATTGTCGGGACCGGCGCTGCCATCAATGCCGGTGATGTAGATTGTGCCATTCCCACTCTCGTCGATGTCGACGCCCCAAGTGCCCGAACCGGTCCATGTGGTTCCGGAGAGGTCGATGGTCATGTTGGTCTGCAGCGTCGCGGCCGACGGGGCGACCACGCCCGAAGCGTAGGTGAACACCGTCAGCTTGTCGGTAGGTGAGGGCGAGCCACCGGCATCGACGACCTTGAGGGTGGTTCCGCTGGCCACAACGAGTTCGGCGTTGCCGCCGACAACCGGCTCCGTGAGGGCAATCACATCGGTGGCACTGGCACCGACTTCCCACTCGTAGGTCGAGCCGGTTTGCAGGTCGACCAAGCCCACCGACGGATCGTTGCGAGTGCTGTTCCAGTTGAAGGTGGCGGTCCCGATGCTGCCGCCGGGTGCCACGATGCCGCCGCTCTTCACTCGGAAGTCCTCATTCTCGTCGCGGATTCTCCAGTTGCCGTTGAGTACGAGCCGGCCTCCGCTCTCGACCTCGATGCTGTGAGACATGAAGTTGTCGGTTCCTCCCATGGTCAAGGTTCCTTCATCGACGATGAGCCTGCCATCAGCGAGGCTGATGTTCTGATTGATGGTCCAGCTGCTGCCGTTCGGCCCTCCGTTGGTGGAGTCCTGCTTGCGCACTTGGAGCTGGTTGCCCGTCACGGTCCAGGTGACCGCGTCGGCGACGTTTCCGATGCTCTGACCGCCAAGGCGGAGCTGCTTGTTCGAGGCGAGGGTGTTGAAGATGTTGATCGTGCCGAGGGTCTGGGTCACGCCCGTGGGCGGCTCCAGCGCGAAGAACATGCCGTTGTTGTTCGGACCGGTGATGTTCAGGGTCGGTGAACCGGCGATGCCGGCCCGGATCGTGTGGTAGTTGCTGCTGTTCGGTCCCGTGGCGATTACCGTGATCGTCTTGTCACCACCGAAGTTGAGCGTGTTGTCCTCCGCCGTCCCGCCGATGAAGTAACCCGAGGTGCCCGCATCGGGGACCTCGATTACCATGTTCCCGATGTTCATGTCGGCACCGAGGGTCACCGTGCCGGTCGTGCCGCCGAAGTAGGCCGTGGCCGCGGTGGTGTTGAGCCAGGCGGCGTGGGCGATGGTACCGGAATCCCAGTTGAGGATGGCATTGTCCCAGATGCCCGTGCCGCCGGCGCTGATGGCATCGCCATCGGTGAGGATATCCTGTGTGCCGCCGTCCCAGAAGAGGACACCGTTGAGGCCCGTGTTGCCATTAAGGTTGTTGATGACGCCGGTGCCGGTGAAGAAGGTGTCATTGATGTGCGTGGCACCCGAACCGGTGGCACCCCAGGTGCCCGCGGCGGCCGGGCTGCCGTCCAGATTGAGGCTTAGCACGGCATCCGAACCCGTGTAGTTCAGGTTCACCACTGCGGGGGAGACCACGGCCAAGCCGCCGATATCGGAAAGCGCGGTGCTGCTGGTGCCGTTGCCGAGGGACAGGGTGCCGGCATTCACGGTGGCTGTGCCCGTGTAGATGTTGGTGCCGTTCAGGGTCAGGGTGCCGGCTCCTTCCTTGGTGAAGCCCTGGGTGCCGGTCAGGGTATTGGAAATGCTGGCGTCGGCGGTGGTGGTGATGGTCCTCGTGCCGGACGCAGCGTTGAGACGGATGCGACCGTCCCCGGAAACCGCCCATGTGCCCGTTCCACCGAAGGTCATGCTGTCGGTGGTCAAGAGGTTGTTGGTGGCGCCGGTCGTATCGATATTGACCGCGTCGGCCGTGCCTTGGAAGGTCGTCGTGCCAGTGACGGTGAGCGCGCTGCTGCCCCTCAAGGTTGGCGCGGATGCGGTGGCTCCGGTTGGCGAGTCAATGGTCAGGTTGCCAATGGTTTCGCTATTGCCACCCAAATCGAATTTAATGTTGGATGCGCCGCCCGATGAACCGGTCAGCACTACGGTCGCGGAGTCATCGATGCGGTTGCCTTGCTCTAGCTGGGTTCGCACGTTGTTGCCGAAATTGGTGATGCCTGGCCCGACGATGGGAGCGGTGCCAAATCGGGTGATTTGCACGTATTGAGCGGCGGAGGCCGTGAAATTCATCGCACCGGAAAATCCGGAGGTCGTCCAGCGGAGGAAGGTTTGCCCCGTTAGATTGACATTCAGGATGGTGGTGCCATCACCTGTGACGGTTCCTTGAGGGATGGTGTTGCTGCCGGGTGACAACCGCGCGGTGGCACCCGAAAGGAGAAGGTAGTCGGCAGCACGATTGGTGCTTCCCGAGGTGAAGTTCAGTTGGGAATCGTTGCTGAAATAGATATCCTGGCCAGTTGCCAGACCTGTGGCGTTGCTCGCGGCAAGATTTATCGTTGAACCAACGCCCAAGGTCAGGCTGCCGAACAAAGTATTGGCATTCGTCTGGGTCATTGCGGCGGTTTTGGTATCGTCGATCTTGGCGTCGTCGCCTGCGACCGGAAGTCCGGGGCTCCAGTTCCCCGCATCGGAAAATGTCGTGCTGATGGCTTGGTTGAACGTCGTGTCCGGCGTCGGAGGCGTCTGCGCCGAGGCTGTGGGGAATCCGAGAAGCGCGGCGGACAGGACCACAGCGGCAGCAAGGAGCTTGGGATGCGGTATATTTTTCGGGTTCATGGCAATTCTGCTGGGTTTGGATTTCTTGGGGTTTTCTTGGGTGCAAAGAGGAAAACGAGGAATACTATATGCTATTTTTGCTAGAATGGGTGACGTCATAAGTCTGGCAAGAAAAAAGTCAGAAAAGTCATCAAAATCGCCAGACTTCCTGCATGGGCTTGACTGTAACCGCAGCCAGCACTTCATCATCCGCCATGGTAGCGGCAGTGATCCCGGAAAGATGCCTGGGGGTCGTCATGCCGGTTTACAATGAAGGGGAGACGCTGGACCGGATCGTCGCAAAGGTTCTGGGCAGGCGCGAGGTGGGGGAACTGATCATGGTGGACGACGGCTCCACGGACGGCACCTGGCCGAGGATGCGGGAGTTGGAAAAGTCCGACGCCCGCATCCGGATCTTCCGCTGCGAGGTGAACCGGGGCAAGGGAGCCGCGCTGCGGAGGGCGGTCGGCCATGCGGTATCTGAGATCCTGGTGGTGCAGGACGCCGATCTGGAGTATGACCCGGACGATTATCCCAAGCTGCTGCTGCCCATCCTCTGCGGCGAAGCGGATGTCGTGTATGGCTCCCGTTTTCAAGCGGCCGGGGTCTTCGGCCGCTCCGGATTCTTTCATGCGCTCGGCAACAAGGTGCTGACGCGGCTTTCCAACCTAGCCACCGGCCTGAACCTGACGGACATGGAGACCTGTTACAAAATGTTCCGGAGATCCGTGATTGAGAGGATCCGGCTTCGGGAGGAACGCTTCGGGTTCGAGCCGGAATTCACAGCGAAGGTCTCGAAACTGGGGATACCCATCCGGGAGGTCGCGATTACCTACCGTGGCCGGACGTATGGGGACGGCAAGAAGATCGGATGGAAGGACGGCGTGAGCGCGCTCCGGTGCATTCTGCAATACCGGTTTCAGAACAGCGAGTAGATGAACGGTGCCGCCCCGGTGCCACCCAGAAAAACAAGCGCGGCGACCAGGGCGAAGGCCACGAGCAGCGGAATCAGCCACCATTTCTTGCTTTCCACGAGGAAGCCAAGGAATTCGCGGAACAAGCCGGCATCGCCCTGACGCGCCGCCTGCTCGAAGTCGTCATTCTCCGGTTTGTGGTTTATTCCGCCCATGGTCAGTAAGGTTTGAAGTAGTCGTTGCGTTCGCGGGTCCGGGTCCGGGAATGCCAGTAGCTGGTGAGTGATGGGTCCGGCCGTTTCGGGAAAAGGCCGGGTTTGACGATCCGGAGGATAAGGCCGATGGGAGACAGAACAAGGTAAAACAACGCGGCGAGGATCAGGTGCGACACCACGAAGCCGATGGGGAAGGTGACGGCGGAAAGGGCGACGAAGAGGACGCGGAGGAAGCCGGGGGAAATCCAGCCGGTCAGCGGCGGGATGAGCGCGAGTGCCACCATCGGCCAAGGCGGAACCGACGCGTTCCGCCACGCCGCGAATAAAGCGAGAATCAGAAAAAACGCGGCCCAGGTGATGCCGAACTGGAAGAGCTGGCGTGGCGATGGTTGGGTGTTGAGGCGGATCAGGCTCATCAGTCGGGGGCGAAGGTCTCGCGGTGGCCGGGGGAAATGCCTTGGGCGGGTTGCTCCTCCTTGAGCAAAAGGAAGTTTTCGATCACCAGCACATCCATGTCTGTCTGGAGGAAACAGCGACAAGCCTCGGCGGGCGTGCGGACGATCGGCTCTCCGCGCACGTTGAAACTGGTATTTACCAGCATCGGGCAGCCGGTGGAGGCCTTGAAGATCTCCAGCAAGCGGTGGAAACGGGGATTGCGGACGGCATCGACTGTTTGGATGCGGCAGGAATGGTCCACATGAGTGATGGCGGGGACGACCGACCGCGCCTGGCGGAGCCGGTCTAAGCCTGCGGCAGAATCGGCGGCAGGCAGGCGCTTGGCGCCACGCACCTTGGTGATTAGCAGCATGTAGGGGCTCTCCTGGCCGGCACCGATCTCGAAATAATCCGCCGCGTCCTGCCGCAGCACTGCGGCGGCAAAGGGGCGGAAGGATTCGCGGAACTTGATCTTCAGGTTCATTCTCGACTGCATCTGTTTGTCACGAGGATCGCCAAGAATGCTGCGGCTTCCCAGCGCACGGGGCCCGAATTCCATGCGTCCCTGGAACCATCCGACCACCCGGCCTTGTTCGAGGTGGGAGGCGGCTTCACGGAGCAGAACTTCCGGGTCGGGATGGTGTCGATACACCAAGCCCAGTTCATCCAGCCGGGCTTGGATGTCGCCCGGGGCATGGGCATCTCCAAGCAAGCTTCCGTTTTGGGAGTCCGGTTCCCGGGGCTCCCTCGGCAGATCCAGGAGCTGATGGCTGGTGAAAAGTGCCGCACCAAGGGCACCACCGGCATCGCCCGCTGCAGGTTGGATCCAGATTTCCTCGAACCCAGCCTTCCGGAGGACAAGTCCGTTGCCCACGCAATTGAGCGCCACCCCTCCGGCGAGGCAGAGGTTGCGCATGCCGGTCTCCTTGCGGGCGCTGATGCAGATGCGCAGCATTGCTTCCTCGGTGACGGCCTGGATGGATGCCGCGATGTCCATTTCCCGCTGGGTCAGTTCGGATTCGGGTTGCCGTGGTGGCCCGCCGAACAGCCGGGCGAAGCGGCCATTGGTCATGGTGAGGCCCTGGCAATAATGGAAGTAGCGCATGTCGAGCCGGAACGAGCCGTCCGCGCGCAGGTCGATGAGGTGATCCCGGATGATGGCGGCGTATTTCGGCTCTCCGTAGGGTGCGAGCCCCATCAGTTTGTATTCGCCGCTGTTGACCTTGAACCCGCAGTAGTAGGTGAACGCCGAGTAGAGCAGCCCCAGCGAATGCGGGAAGCGGATCTCACGGTCGATTCGGATCCGGTTGCCGGTTCCGGTGCCTATGCTGGTGGTCGTCCACTCGCCGACGCCGTCCATGGTGACGATCGCGGCGGTTTCGAACGGCGAGGGGAAAAACGCGGAGGCCGCATGGGATTCGTGATGCTCGGGGAAAACCACACGTTTCCGGTAGGCACCACCGAGTTCCCTGCGGATCTCGCGGGAAATGTGGAGTTTCTGGTGCAACCACACCGGCATGGCCATGCGGAACGACCGGAAGCCCACCGGGGCGTGCGCCAGATAGGTTTCGAGCAGGCGGTCGAACTTGAGCAGCGGTTTCTCGTAGAAGGCGACGTAGTCGAGATCCCCTGCGGTGATGCCCGCCTGGCGCAGGCAGCAGGCGATCGCTTGCGCTGGAAATCCGGGGTCGTGCTTGATGCGCGTGAAGCGCTCCTCCTGGGCGGCGGCCACGATCGCGCCATCCCTGGCCAACACGGCAGCCGAGTCGTGGTAGTAAGCCGATATGCCCAATACAAATGCCACTGCCCGATAGCGGCAGGATAGCAGGCACCATTCAAGCCCCGAATCGGCGACAGGCAATAGGGGTAACCCAAGAAGCATTTTTCTGAGTGCCAATAGGGAAGTGGAAAGTTATGGTCAGGCCATGGAGGCCGCCGCCGTGACCCACAGATCTTCTGCAGGAAGCCGCGAGGTGACCGCGCCACATGGAACCAAGCATCGTGGTATTCTTTTAACACTGGCGCTGATTGTGTTGACCTTCGTTGCCTACTGGCCCGCCATCCAGGAAGGCGGCTTCATATGGGATGATGATGATTACGTTCTCGAAAACAAGACCCTGCGCGATCCAGGTGGCCTGAAGGACATCTGGATCTCGCCGCAAGCCACCCCCCAGTATTACCCGCTGGTGCACACCGGATTCTGGATCGAATACCAGCTATGGGGCCTTGATCCGACCGGCTATCATGTCACGAACGTCCTGCTGCACGCCTTGGCCTCCGTGCTTCTGTGGCGTCTGCTGCGATGGCTGGCCGTGCCCGGTGCGTGGCTGGCGGCCGGCCTGTTCGCGTTGCATCCGGTCCACGTCGAGTCGGTGGCCTGGATCACCGAGCGCAAGAATGTGTTGTCCGGGGTGTTCTATCTTGCGGCCGCGCTGGTTTACCTGAAATGGGAGGATGCGAAAACCGCCGGGCAACGGCGGCCACTTCGATATGTCGCGGCGTTTTTATTGTTTGTTTTGGCCCTGCTGAGCAAGACCGTCACGGTATCGCTGCCGGCCGCGCTTTTGCTGGTGGCATGGTGGAGGCAAGGCCGCGAATGTCAGGATAAACCTGAGGAATCACCCGTCCGCTTGTGGGTGGGGCGCATTCTGCCGCTGGTCCCGTTTTTCGCAATAGGTCTGGCGTTTTCAGTCCTCACCGTATGGCTGGAAAAGCATCATGTGGGAGCCAAAGGGGCGGAGTGGGACCTGTCGTTTGTGCAGCGGTGCCTGATCGCCGGGCGTGTGCTCTGGTTTTACGCCGGTAAGTTGATATGGCCTGTGGGGCTCTGCTTCAACTACCCTCGGTGGGAAATCAATGCCGGCGTCTGGTGGCAGTATTTGTTCCCGCTGGCCTTTGGCGCACTTGTGATCCTGCTCTGGGCCGCGCGCAAGCGTCTGGGGAGGGGGGCGCTTGTGGGCGTTTTGTTTTTCGCGGGATCGCTTTTCCCCGCGCTGGGTTTTTTCGATGTCTATCCGATGCGTTACTCCTTCGTGGCGGATCACTTCCAGTATCTGGCCAGCATCGGTGTGCTGGTGCTCGTCGCGGCAGCCATCACAAGCATCCGTGAACGGCTTGCGGCGGGTGCATGGAAACCGACCAGCCATGCGTTGCCAGTCGTTGTGCTCATTTTACTGACTCCTGCCAGTTGGAAACAATGTGGGATCTACCGCGGACTTGAGGCCTTGTGGCTCGACACGATCGCCAAGAATCCCGCCTCGTGGATGGCATACAATAATCTGGGAAAACACTACCTCCATGAGGGATTGCCGGCGAAAGCGGTTCCGTTGTTCGAAAACGCGATACTCCACAACCCAGGGAACCTGAGTGCTCTCAACAACCTGGGTGTGGCTTTGGGCAGGCTGGGGCGCGACGATGAGGCGAAGGAACGCTACCGGCAGGCCATTGAGACCGACCCGCTTGATCCGCAGGCCTATCACAATCTTGGCGTCGCCATGGCCAAGGAGGGGAAACTGGAAAAAGCGATCGGCTTTTACCGCAAAGCACTGGAAATCGATCCCGGGCTTGCGGCGACCCACAACAATCTGGGCACGACTTTGGCCCGGATGGGGCGCAACGAGGATGCCATCGAAGAAATTGGAAAGGCCGTGGAGATTGATCCCGAAACCGGCGTGTTCCAGCAGAGTTATGCGGATGCGCTGATGGCGGCCGCGCGCGTCCGCGAGGCCGCCGACCGATATCGGAATGCAGTGTCGCTGGATCCTTCGCTTGCCGCCGCGCACTACCAGTTGGGAAGGATTGCCATGGCGGACCAGTTGCTTCCGGCGGCGCTGGCGCACTTCCGCGACGCTGTCGAACAGGCGCCGGATTTTGCGATGGCCCACAGCAGCCTTGCGATGGTGCTGTCCGCAATCGGCAGGCATGACGCGGCGGCCGGGCATTTCCGCAAGGCGCTGTCCCTGGCACCGGAGTCCGGACCCATACGCCTGGATTACGCGAAGTTCCTGATGTCACAGGGTGACAAACAGGCTGCCCGCGGGGAGTATCTCATAGCCGCCGAGCAGATGCCGGACGACCCGACGCCTCTGTTCCAGTTGGGGGTTCTTGAGCAGCAGCTTGGTGACATGGTGGCCGCGGAAGCGAGATTCCGCAGCGTTCTGAAGCAGCAGGATCACGGCCCCGCCTGCAATCACCTCGCCGTCCTGCTGGCCGGTCAGGGCAAGAACCAGGAAGCGGTTGAAATGCTGCGCCGTGCGGTAAAAACAGAGCCCGGAAACGCCGAGTATTTCAACAACCTCGGAGTCATGCTTGTCCGCGGCGGCGACCATCAAGTGGCTCTCAAGGCCTTGGAGGAGGCGGTCCGCCTCAATCCCGGTTACGCGGATGCCCGGAAGAATCTGGACGATTTGCGACGCCTGATATCCTCCATGCAAAAACCATGAGCAAAAAAGCGAGACATTCCGGCGGGGAAGAGAAGATGCGTCCAAGGTTGACACCCAAGGTGTTTCTTGGTTTGGGGGTTTTCCTAGTGGCGCTTGCGATTGCTGAAATCGCATTCCGTCTGCTGGGTTGGCCGCGCTTTCCCGGGCCGAAAACCGAATCCGTCCGGTTTGCGTTTACGAAAACAGAAGAGGGCAGTGAACCCTTCTACGTGAATCATCCCGGACGGATCACCTTCCGCTACGATGGCAACCCGCGCGGTTATTTCGACGAGAACAACGAGGTGCACCACGATGTGAATCCGCTGGGTTTCCGCGGCCCGGCGTTCACCCGCAAACCGGAAGACGCGTTCCGCCTGGTCTGCCTCGGGGACTCGTTCACCTTCGGCGAGGGGGTGCGCAACGAGCACACCTATGCGGAGATTGCCACGCGATCCCTCAGAGAGGAAGGATGCCAGACCGATGCCTGCAACCTGGGTGTCGGAGGCTACAACACCACGCAATCATTGGGTGTTCTTGAGCGCTTCGGGTTTGATCTGAAACCCGATGTGGTCGTGCTGGGCTATACCCTCAACGATGCGGAACCACCGCTCTTCCAGATCCACTCGACGAGCGGCCAGCCTGTTCGGCGCGATCGTGAGATATCGATTGAGGCGGAGGTCGGCTTCCAAAAGCCGCCCGGTTCGGGTATCTATCGCCTCCGGTTGGCACAGGCGCTATGGAATGCACGTCACCAACGGAAACTGACGCGGCAAACCATCGACTACTACCTTTCGGTCAACGATACTGCCGGCCAAGGATGGATCGAGAGCGAGCGTTCCTTGCGGGAAATGATATCACTCTGCCGTGAGCGGGATGTGCCCTGCATTGTGGTGATGTTTCCTCTGCTGTTCGAGCTATCGAAGGACTATCCATTCCGGGACATTCACCGGCGTGTGGGCGAGGTGGTTACAGGGTCGGGCGGACATTTCATCGATCTGCTGCCCGCCCTGACCGGCCGGCCCCCGGCCGAACTGATCGTGCACCCCACGGATCAGCACCCGAACGAGAAGGTGCATGAAATCAGCGGAAAGCTGGTGGCGGCGGAGATCCAGCGGCATGCGCTGACCGGAAAAAAGGCTCACTGATTCGGAAGCCAAGGGCCGAGATGATCTGTGATCGCTTCCGCGATGGCGCGGTGTGCCATGGGGGTGACATGGCCGGCGTCGAAATAGACGGCTTGCGGGCCATGCTCGCGGACCAGTTTCCTGCCAAGCGGGACGAGATCAATCAGGCCTCCTAGCGGCGGATCATTGGAAATCGGGTGGGCTTGGCCGAATTGGGTCATCTCGTTCTGCAACTCGGACCGCGCCTCGGCGGGAATGCCGGGATCCGCGTTCATTTTCATGGGCCACAACAGGATCAGCAATGGAATGTATCGTTGCTCTAGCAGCTCATGGATTTCCTCGAGCGTCTCCGCAAATTCCGAGGGTAGCAGCCGAGGTCGGTTTTTTGGGTTGGCATCGCCCGAATCCGGTTTGTGCCAATAACCCCATACCAACTGGCACAACCGGCTGCTTCGGAGCGAAGGAGGTGGTTGCATGGCTTGGAGGATCGCATGGTGATCGCGGTCGCCGAGATGGTCCCACATGCCGGAATCGTTCCAGCCGAAATTGAGCACCACGAGATCCGGTTGGTAGCGCAGACCCTCGGTAATCAGAAAGCGGTATCCCTGGAACAGGGTGTAACCCGGCACACCGGCGTTGATGCACTCCACCTCCTTGCCCGACTTTTCACGAAGCATGGATTCCACGACATGGGGAAAGGCCTCGTCGTGAGCCACCCCGTAGCCAAAGGTGCAGGAATCTCCTAGAAACAGGATGCGGGTCTGGCCGGTTGGCTTTTCGAACGGGATCCGTTGATCCTCGCGCAAGGAATGGCCGTTGGAGATGACTCCGAAAAAAGGCCATGCGTCCTCCGAGATCCGGGTATCGGGAACGAGTTTCCAGAAAAGTTCAGGATCATTCCGGATCATCCGGGATGCCTCACCGAGCTGCAGCCCCTGCAGTTCATCGACGTCCTGCTGGAATCGGATGGACGCCTGTTCGGGAATGAACAGGCGGCAGGCCTCTTCCGCCAGGATGAGGGCAATCAACGAGGACACGCCCGCCAGAAGGCAACGGTAGAGGAGGTGCCGCCGTTTCCGTTTTGCAAGCAGGGGCGATGGACTGGTGACTGCCATGGATGTGGGATGGGATACAGGCATGTGGCTCCGAATTCAAGCCGATCATGCCCTGGCAAACGGGGCAATTGTTGGACGCGTTGGAAAAATGGGGTATCGACGAGAATACGATTGTCGTTTTCTTCAGTGACAACGGACACTGGGGCAAGAATGTGGATGCCGGCTCGAGCGACCCGTTG
>JALRFY010000067.1 GCA_023253625.1 Akkermansiaceae bacterium
ATGAACTACGCCTCGGGCAAGGTCAGCAAGCTGGAGTATGCCAAGTTTCTTGCCGCCAGCCTGGCTTACATCGTGCTCAAACAGCGCGATTCGGTGGGGCTTTCGGTCTTCGACAGCGAGGTGCGGGGCTACCTGCCACCGCGCTCGACGATGGGCATCATCCTGCAGATCGATCGCATGCTGCGCGCGACCAAGTCCGAATCCCGCTCGACCATCTCCCGGCAGTTGCACGACATCGCACTGATGATGAAGCGCCGTTCCTTCGTGGTGGTCATCTCGGACTTCCTTGTGGACGTGGAGGATGTGCTCGCCGGTCTCGACCACTTGCGCCACGATGGGCACAACGTGGTTGTCCTGCACACGCTCGATCGTTATGAGATCGAGTTTCCCTTCAAGGGCATCTGGCAATTCGACGGGCTTGAGCTGGAGGAGCCACTCATCACCCAGCCGGAGCGGATCCGCGAGGATTATCTCGCCCGCTTCCGCGAGCATCAGGAGGCGCTGCGCGCGGGTTGCATCGCCAACCAGAGCGACTACGCGTTGATTGACACCTCGCGCCCGCTGGACGCCGTCCTGAACGAGTTCTTCTTCCAACGCCAGACCACTCTTAATGGGGCCTCCGCCTCCGCACGCGCATGAGCTTTCTCAACCCACTGATTTTGGTCGCTGGCCTTGGCATCGGGCTGCCGATCCTGGCCCACCTGCTAAGCCGCTATCAGGTCCAGCGCACCGACTGGGCGGCGATGCGCTTCCTCAACCGCAGCGTGCGGGTCCGTTCGCGGCAGCTGCGCCTGCGGGACATCCTGCTGATGTGCCTTCGCTGCCTCGCGCTCATTCTTTTGGTTCTGGCCTTCGCCAAGCCGTTCATGAAGGACACGGACAAGATTCCGTCCGGCTTGGGCGAACGCCGTGCGGGGGTGGTCATCGCGCTCGATGCCTCATTCAGCATGGGTCACCGCGATGGCAGCTCATCGCGCTTCGAGAAGGCGCTGGAGAAGGTCCGCACGATCATGGAGGGCATCCGGCCCGGAGATCCCGTCACCTTGGTCACCCTCGCCTCCGAACACCGTGTCCTGGCGCGCAACATGGTCTTTGATCCCGCGCGTTTCGACGAGCTGTTGCAAGACCTGGAACCGACTTCGGAACCTCTCAATCTTGCCAGCGTGCCGCAGTTGCTGGAGGCACTGGCCGATGGAATGGAAGCTCCGCAGAAGGAAATCCATATCGTGACCGACATGCAGGCGTGCGATTGGAAAGACCAGCCGGCGTGGCTGGGTGATGCCTTCAATGATCTCACTCGGGCGGCCGTCACGACCCTCGTGCCGGTGCGCGGTGGCAGCGAAAACCTGGCAATCACGGGCCTCGAGCTTGTCTCCGGCGTGCTGCGCAAGGACACGATCGCACGCTACCGTGCCACGGTGCGCAATTACGGTTCGGATCCGGTCACAAACGTGCGTGTCAAAGGCATGGCGGACAACGTCACCGTTGACACCAAGACGATTCCCGCCATCGCGCCGGGGGCATCCGAAACAATCTCGCTGTTCGTGCAATTTCATAACTCCGGTCCGGTCCGCATCAGTGCCGAATTGGATCCGGATCCGCTTTTGGCCGACAACGTCCGCCGGACGGTCGCCTACATCCGGGAGCAGGTGGCAGTGCTCAATGTCCAAGGCTCGTCGGCTGGGTCCGGCGCGCTCATTGCGGCGGCGCTCCAGGCGCGCGGTGATGGCGCGGAATTGGAGAACTTCGCCGTGCAGTCGGTGCCTTGGACCGATCTCCCGGCCAGCGATTTGTCGCAATTCGATGTGGTCATTCTCGATAATGTGCCCGACATCACCCCCGAGCAGGCCCGCGCCTTCGAGGCTTATGTTCGCGCAGGCCGCGGCTTGATTTGGTTTGCCGGCGACAACGTGGATGCCGCCGCGTGGAATCAGCGCTCGGCTCTTGGTGACATCCCGCTTCTCCCGGCTGTGATCGAGCAGGTCGTCAACACCAGCGACGCGCTGGGCGTGGGCAAACCACTGGACCCGGCGATGCCCGACCATTCGATCTGCCGTCCGCTGCTTTCCCTGCCCGGGGATCTGCTGGGTGAAACGCGCTTCCGCAAGGTGCTGCAGGTCAAGCCCGCCGCCATCGGGACCACCGTGTTGTCCTTGGCCGGCACGGCGGCACCGCTGCTCCTTGAGCACTCGCTCGGCCGCGGACAAGTGTTCATGTTCACCACTTCCGCAGATGGTGCCTGGAACAACATGGCGGTCACCCCGGTTTTCCCCATGGTCCTACAGCAGATGGTGACCTATCTCACCGCCCGCGAGTTCGAGAAACCGCGGCTCGTCGGTGATTCGCTGTCGCTGTCATACGCCGACCAACCGGACGCCAGCGAGGCCGTGTTCGACACCCCGGATGGCGAAATCATCACCGTCCCGGTCCGCAAGTTCCGCAACGAGTATGTGGCCTTCATCGACCACGCCAGCAAGGATGGCTTCTATCTCGCGAGGGTCAGCCTGCAGGCTCCGGGGCAGCCCGTCGCGGTCAATGTCGATATCGGGGAATCCGACGTCACCTGCCTTTCGCCGGTTGACACCGCAAACATTTTCGCCGATTCGGAAATCACGGTCGCCCAGACGGATGACGATCTGCTCGCAGTTGTGAGCCAGGCGCGCGCCGGCCTCTCGTTCTGGATGCTCTTCCTGTCTGCGGGTTTGGCTCTGCTGGTGATTGAAAGCCTGCTGGCGCAACGTTTGCGGGCATTAAGAGGCGCGGGCGGGCAAGAGGCATAGGTTGGAAATCGAGGGCGGTAACATCAATTTTGTAATCATTCAATGAACTGGCTATTCCAAGACGGAACAATCGAGGAGCTCTTCTGGGCGCGCCCGGCATCAAACGGGGTCATGATCGCGGCGTTCGCCGCCGTCGTGCTCCTGACCATCTTTCTCTACTGGCGCCGTCAGGGTTTGCCGGCATGGGTGCGCATCGCACTGGCCGCCACCCGATTGCTGGTACTCGGCCTGGTCGTGGCCTTTCTTTTCGAGCCGACCGCGACCGTCACTCATACCCATATCGAGAAGCGGCGCCTGCCGGTTCTCATTGATGTGTCGGAAAGCATGTCGGTGAAGGACCAGCGCAAGCGGTCCGAGGATCTGGGTGATGCCGCCGCCGCACTGGGCATACTGCCACTTACAGCCACGCCCGAGGAAGCCAGCCGCACCGCCATGGCGCTCAGCGACAAGCAGCGGGAGGCCGTTGCCGCCGCCTCCCGACTCGATCTGGCTGCAAAGCTGCTTTCGCACTCGGCGATGCCGATGTTCCAATCGCTCGGCGAGGATCTCGATATCAGCTACCATGCCTTCGGCGACCACCTGCGCCAGCTTGGTGACGGAAACCACGGCGGCGCGCCATCGCTCACGGCATTGAAGGCCGACGCCCCCGAAACCTCCATCACCTCTGCTCTTGAAACAGTGGCGCGAACCGAGCGCGGAGCACCCCTGGCGGGTATCGTGATGCTCACCGACGGCCTGGATACCTCCTCGCGCCGTGTCGAGGAAGCGGCTCATGACCTGGGTGTGCGCGGGATTCCGGTCTACACCGTCCCGCTTGGCATTGCCGATCCCGATGACGTCTCGATTCGAAATGTCATCATGCAGGAAGTCGCCTTCACCGGCGACAAGGTGCCTGTCCGCGTGCAAATCCAGTCCAAGGGCTATGAAAAGCGCATGACGGACCTGACGGTGTTGCTCGATGGCCGGGGAGTGGCGCGGACGAGGGTCACGCTCCAGGGCGGCCTGCAGTTCGAGGAGGTGTTCTTCAACGTCGATGTCACCGAGAAGGGGGCGGCGCGCATCGAGGTTGCGATCGAGCCGTTTGGCGACGAGGCCACGGCCGCAAACAACCGGGTGAACCGCAGCGTCCGGGTGGTGAATGAGAAAATCAACGTGCTGTGCATCGAAGGCAGCGCCCGCTGGGAGTATCGCTACCTCAGCGCCATGCTGAAGCGGGACCCGCGGATCAATGTCACCTTCATCGCCACGCGCGCCCAGCCCGAATTGTCACAGAACTCGTCCGAATACATCGCGAAGTTTCCGGAAGATCCGGAAGAGGCCTTTGCCTACGATCTTGTGATCCTCGGGGATGTCGATCCGAACTTTTTCTCGCGGGAATCCTTTCAGCGGCTCGAGGAACTGGTGCGGGAACGCGGTGGCTCGCTACTGATGCTCTGCGGTGCCAGGCACTCGCCCGTGAGTTATGGCGGCACGCCACTGGAAAGGATGCTGCCGGTTGCCTTCGACCCCGCAGGCGCTTGGCAGGATGTGAGCGACGAAGTCTATCCCGTGCTCACTCCCGAAGGACGTAGCAGCCTGGTCATGACCCTGGAGAATGACCGGGAGCAAAACGACCTGATCTGGAGCCGCGTCGCGCCGCTCGACCGCGTCCCGCCGTTGCTCGCCCCGCGCCCCGGGGCCACCGTGCTGGCCGAGCTTTCCGATTCCCAAACCCGCACCGAACGCTACCCACTGGTGGCTTGGCAGCGCTATGGGGCCGGCAAGTGCATGATGATGGCCAGCGACCGTTTCTGGCTGCTTCGCTTCAAGACCGGCGACAAATACCACTGGCGTGTCTGGTCCCAATGCATCCAGTTCCTCACCCTGTCGCGCCTGATGGGCGAGCACAAGAGGATCCGCATCGAGACGGACCGGACCACCTACCCGGTTGACGGGCAGGTGATGCTCTACGCGAATCTTCTCGACGATAACTTCGAGCCGCTCAGCCAGCCCGGCTTCGAAGTCGAGGTCAGCTCGATGGGTGGCGATGGCCCGGCTTCCGTCACACAGCGGGTCACCTTGCGGCCGGATGTTTCCATTCCCGGGCTTTACGAGGGCTACTTCTCGCCATCCCGCGCGGGCGACTACCTCGTGGCGGCCAACGCAAACGACCGGGCCCTTTCCAATACCACTGAGTTCCAAGTGGCCGATATCAAACCGGAACTGGCGAACACCGACTTGCAGATCGACTATCTGCGGCGGATCGCGGACTTGTCCGGCGGGGCCTGCCTCAGCGCCCTTGAACTTCAGAAACTGCCTAGCCTGCTAAAGCGTGAACCGCATGCCGTCACGATCCGCACCCAACAACCGCTTTGGGACATGGGCCTGATCGTCTGCCTGCTGGCCGGCTTGGCGGGGTTTGAATGGATTATGCGAAGAAAATACGACCTGCCATGACCGATTCCACGACAAACAAAGTCCTCGTCGCACGCCTCAAGGCGGTGTGGCGTCGTCAACAACTTTTGCACCAGACGGGTGGCCTGCTGGCCTTCTGCCGCTGGGGCCTGGTGGTATTCCTGATTGGCATGGCGGCCGATTGGTTGCTGGGCCTCCCGGCTGCGGGACGCGTTATCCTCCTCGCGGGGCTGCTCGGCTTTGCGCTACACAGGGCATGGCGAGCCGGTTGGGGCCGGCTCCGCACCTTCGACGCCTCGCGCGCCGCGCTGCAGGTCGAGAAGCACCATGGCGGACTGGAAAGTCTGTTGGTGACCGCCGTCCAGCTCGCAAAACCCGGCTCCGCCGCGGGTGCTTCCGAAGCGATGCGTGAAATGACCTGCCGCGCAGCCGAGGAAACCGCCGGCTCGGTGCAGCCTCAGAAAACAGTGTCCTACCAAGGGCTTCGCAGGCCGGCATTGCTGGCCCTTGCCCCGGTGCTGGCCCTCGCTGCCTTCGCGGTCATCAATGGCCCGTTCCTCGCCGCTGGATTCGGCCGCATTTTCACACCCTGGCTCGCGTTCGAATACCCGACCAATACCCAGCTCGCCATCGAGGGTGGGGACCGGGTCGTCAAGGAAGGTGAAAGCCTCCGTCTTCTCGCCACCTTGTCCGGCGAGATCCCGGAAAAGGCCACGCTCATCCTGCGCACCGGCAAAGGCGAGCCGCGGGAACGCAGCCTCCCCGTCACCAACAAGACCTGCGAATACGCCATTGAGGCGGTTTTCCGCAGCTTCGATTACCGCATCTCCGCAGGCGATGCCAAAAGCTCCTGGCATTCGGTGCGTGTGATTTCCTCACCACGCATCGAACGGGCGGAGGTCAGTCTTGTGTTTCCGGAATACACGCAACGCCCGGCGGAGACCGTCGATGCGCTGACGATGACCGTTCCCGAGGGAACCCGCATCACTTGGAATCTTACCCTCGACCGCGCCGTGAGCGCTGCGGAGTTCCGTCCCGCCGGCGATGAGGTGCAATCGATGCAAATCGGCCCGGATGGCCGCTCGGTGACCATGGAGCGGGTGGCCGCCGGATCGCGCTCCTATCAATTCGGCTGGGTGGACAAGGAGCATCAGTTCGCCTTTGCCAGCCCGAGCCACTATCTCCAGGTGGCCCCGGACCAGCCGCCGGTCGTCGATCTCATCTCGCCCGATCGCAACCTGTTCGCGACGCCAGGCCGCAAGATCGACCTCGCCTACCGCTGCCAGGACGATCACGGAATCGGCGAGGCCGTGATCGCTTACCGCGTCAATAAGACCGGGGAGGTGAAAGTGCCCATCCCAGCCCCGGAACTGAGCGACGGCAGCGAGGTGCGGGTCGATTGGAGCTACAGCGATGCCCTGCCGGAGCTTGCAGTGGGTGACACCTTGTCGCTCGCCATCGAGTTGGCAGACCGCTATCCGGGCCCGCAAGGTCCCCACCGTGTGCGATCGGAGGGACGGCGCGTGCAGTTCCTTTCCAAGGAGGATTATCTCGCGCAGATCGATAAGGAGAAGCGCCGGCTCATGGCCCAGATCAGGGGCATCTACCGCGAGGAGCGCGGGGTTCATGAACTCATCCGCAAGCTCGATCCGGCGGCGGACGTTTTCCTCCAAACCTGCCAGTTGGAAGCGGTGCGCCAGGACTTGATCCGCGAGCGCCTCGGCGCGGTGCGCAAAGGAATCCACTCGCTGGTGGAAGACATGGCGGCCAATAATGTCGCCGATGAGGCCGGGAGCGCGGAGTTGATCAAGCTGGGCAATGATCTGCAGACCATTGCGGACGAGCACGTCGGCCGTGCCGCCTCCCTCCTGCGGGGACTGGCTGAGGTCAGGGGTGGGGAATCTCAGGACCAGAACCCTGTGGCCGCGATCGATATGGTCAACAGTTCGGCGCGCGAACTCGGCCTCGTGGTCCTGCAACTTGGTTTCGCGGAAGCTGCGGACGTGATGGCGCGTGAACTGCATGCCACCGCCCAGACACAGGCCGGCCTGCGCCAGCGCACCCTCATCGGCAAGGGTGTGGAGGCATCCGGCGAGGAAGAGCTGGCCAATGCGCAGACCCGGCTTGCGGCGGAGACGGCGCGACTGTTGGCGGCCACGCCGCAAAACAAGGAGAGCACCAGCTCGGACGCCTTGGTCGCCTTCAATCTCTCGCGCATGGTCAACCAGCTCCTCCGCATGGGAACCGTCGAGAAGATGAATGAAGCCGCCGCCCTCATTCCCAAGGCCGGCAATGATGAGGCCGCTCGCCTCCAGGCCGGGGTCATCGCGGCCCTGCTCCGCGCGGAGTTCCGCCTGCGGCTCGGCGCGGAATACGAGGCGCTGACCAATGCCCGTGATTTCCTGGCTGCCCAAGCCGCCGGTCAGAAGCAACTGCGTGAGGAAACCTCCGCCCTCACCAAGGAACAATTCAGCGACAAGCAAGCGGTGAGCACGGCATCCCAAGCCGCTCTCCATGCGCAGATCCAACTGCTCTTGATGCCGGAGATACCCGCGAATCAGCCCAAGCTCTTTGATGGCTCGCTTCCAGCCCCACCGCCGGTCGCTGACTTGCTTGCCAAGACGGAAAGCGATTTGAAGGCTGCCATTGCCGGCCTCAAGGGGGGTGACCGGGAGTCGGCGGCCGCCAGCCAGCAACAAGCGGAAACGACACTCGTGGAACTCGCCGGGATCACTGCCGGACGGATGGAATCCATGACAGCTCAATCCAGGGCGATGGCTGCGGTCACCACCTCGACAAAACAGGGGTCACAGGTTCTCGCGTTCGCAGAACGCCTGTTTGCCATCCTTGAGCAGACCGAGGATGCGGCCGATGACGAGGTCAATACCGCTTTTCTTGCTGATCGAAACCAAGCAATTGCCAATGATCTGGAGGGTTGCCTAAGGAGCATCCTGCTGGATAACGAATCAACCGGAGGCAACCGCAGCGATACGCTGCCGCTCATCGACTGCATCACCCGGGCGGCGCGCGCCTTGAGCAAGGCCACCCCTCTGCTCAAGGACAACAAACCTGCTGAGGCCATCGAATTCCAAGAGCAGGCAAGCGATGCGCTCAAGCAGGCCGGTGCCGTGATCCAGGGACTCACGGATATGCGGACTGCCTATTCAGGAGTTCTCAAAGTCGCCAATGCTGCCCTGGCCCCGAGTCCGCTTCTCGCAGAGATCGAATCCGAACAGGCCATTCTGTCGACTGCCACGGAAAAGACCAAGGAACAGCCGGCGGGGCAGGCGGCGCTCGTGATCCCTCAGAAAAACCTGGTCCATGCCGTGAATGCCATGCTCAACTCACTTGATATACTGAACCACAGGCTCGATTCCGGCACTGTGATGTTGTTTGCCAAGGAGGATATGGATGCCGCCGCGATCGGTTTGGAAACGGGGGACATCGATGAGGCCCTCGACGCCCAGTCGGCCATCCTGGAATCGCTGCAGGAAATGCGGGCGAAGATCGACGCAATCACCCCTCGCTACCGCTATGTCCGCGAACTTTCCGAGTTCATCCATGAGATCATGCCTGATAGCGCCTCAATTCTGGTCGGCATCGGGCAAATGCAGGAACAGGCGGACGGCGCGCCTGATGCCGATGCGCTGAAACGCAAGGCAGGGGAGTTCGGCAGCCTCTTGCAGAAACTGACCGGAGAGGAACGCCATGCCGCCGATGCTGGCCGGCTGGTGCAAGCGATCGGGGACAATGGCGCGGAAGCCGCGCTCACGGAGGCGCTGGACATTCTGCGCGCCGATGCCTCCGACCTGCTGACTCTGATCAAGAACCTGGCATATCTCATCACTCCGCCAGTGACCCCGGGTTATGTCATACAACCGCCACCCAGAATCGTCTTGCTCGAGAAAGTGATGGACCTCGCGGCATATCAGCAGGACCTCGGACGGAGCACCCAAGCTGCCCCGCAAGCGGAATGGGCGGCTGCCGCCACTCGTCAACGCGAACTCGCAGACCAGTGCAAGGCCCTCTTCCCCAAAGCCGCCCCGGTGCAGCCCGCCGCAGTGCAACCAGTCGCGGTCCAACCTGCCCCTGAGCAACCCGCCCCTGAGCAACCTGACCCTGAGCAACCTGCCCCGGTGCAACCCGCCCCGGTGCAACCCGCCCCGGCACCTCATCCGAAATTGGCCGCTGCACAGATTCACATGGCGGAGGCTGCGGCTGGATTGGAAAAGGGCGATCGCGCTGCGGCGATTGCCAGCCAGGGCCAGGCCAACGACGCCCTGCGCCACTTCATTGTCGAGTATGCGCTGAAATATGTCATGATACCTCCACCCGGCCCGCCTCAGCCCCCGGCACCGATCGAGGTGGATGAGCTCAAGGAACAGGATGCTTTGTTCGAGCCCGGCGCCTTGACCGGCACCAAGCCGAAGGGCGGGCGCCTTGAGTGGGAAGTGCTGGGCCGCCGCGACCGCGCTGCCCTCAACGAAAACTTTGCCAGGGAGCTGCCGCTCGAATATCGTGCCATTCTCAAGGACTATTACGAAAAACTCACCAAATGAAAGATTCCATCATGAAACCAACCGGATATCCAGGCAAGCCGGCATCCGCTCTTTCACGGGCGGGTCATTCGCCAGTCCGCGGGTCCTTGGCGCTTTGTATGCTGGGGGCTTTTCTGATCGCCTCTCCGATTGACGCCCAGTCGGCCGAAGTTGACGGCGCGCCTGAGTTGACTCCCGAAGCCTCCCGCGCGATCGACAAGGGCCTCGAATACCTGCTCGCAGCCCAGCAGAAGAACGGCTCGTGGGACAGCGATGGGGCGGGACTCCACGCGGTCGCCAATACTTCGCTCGCCTTGATGGCTTTCATGGGCAAGGGGCAGTTCCCCGGCTTCGGCCCGCATGCGGAGCCACTCGACCGCGGCATGAAGTGGCTGCTGAAGGAGGCCAAGAAAAGGCCCGACGGATATCTGGGCACGGTGATGTATGAACACGGCTTCGCCACCCTCGCACTCTCCGAGATGTGGGGAATGGTCCGCGATCCCCAGGATGACGATGCGATCAAGGAGGCACTCGAGAAGGCCGTGGAGGTCATTCTGCGCTCGCAGAATGTCGGCGGCGGATGGCGCTACCAGCCTCAGGCCGATGCCGGCCAGGACACTTCCTGCACCATGACCGTCTTTCACGCCCTCGCCTCGGCCCACCAGGCCGGTATCGTGGTTCCCAACGCGACGATCGCGAGAGTGGTGAAGTATCTCCAGAGTGTGCATGACCCCCAAAACGGCGGTTTTGGTTACACTAGCAGAAGCTCGAGGGGCGTTTCCTGCACCGCGGGCGGCGCTTACATCGCACAGCTCGCGGGACAACGGGACACCGAAATGGTCAATTCCGCGATCCGCAATCTCAAGAGCCAGGCTCCCGCCATTTTCACCGGCGGCGTGATGTATTACCACTACGCCCATTACTACGCCATCCAGGCCATGGTGCAGGCCGGCGACCAGGAGTACTCCGACTGGTATCCCAAGATCCGGGACGCGCTGGTCAGCCAGCAGAATGCGCAAGGCGCCTGGGGCCCGGCCACCAGTCCGGGCACCATTTCCTACGAGACGCCGATGGCCATCATCATCCTTGCCACCCCCCATCGTTACATCCCGATTTATCAAAGATGATATGAGAGCCATCTGTCGCCTGTGGGTGCTTCTGTTTCTTGTCTTGCCCCACATCTGCCATGCTCAGGAAGCTGCCGCACCTGCGGCTGGAATCCCGGAATCCAGGATTGCAGCCCTGCGGCAGGACCTGGCGGAAGCGGGCGGGGCCAGCTCATCGGCCGGCAAGCGCCGCGGCTTCAAGAACGTCGTTCGCGATGCCAAAGGGCTGTTGGCGGGCGCTCCCGCCGCACCGAACCGCTGGCAGGTCATGGGTATCATGCTGGATGGCCACAAGCGTCTGTTAGGCATGGAGAATTCCGCAACGAACCGCGATGCGCTGCTGGAAAGCTGTGCCAAACTCGCCGAGGCGCCCGATGAATACGCCGAGATTCGTCTCGAGGCCGACCTGTTGCTCTCGGAAAATACCCTCTCGCAAAGGGGTGCGGATGTCGACGAACGGGCCCGTGCGCTCGAGGAGTTGATCGCGCGCTACCGTGGCACGCCGGCCGAAGCCAAAAGCCTGATCATCTCCTCTCAAATTGCCGGTAAACTCAACGCCCTCGATCTGAGGGGGCGGATTATTGAAACCTTGAGCGAGCGGTTCGCCGGTGATCCCGCCATCATCGAGTGGTGCCGGCAGAATCTCAGCATCAGCAGCATGGATGTCATTTTCGCGGGCACCTACACCCGCGCCGACGGCGTTGAGCTCAGCTTCCCCATCGATGCGATGGGCCAGGCGTGTCTCGTCGTGTTCTGGTCGAATCAAACGCCCGGTATCGAAGACTACCTGAAACATATCGGCGAACTTGAGAAATCCTTCAACCATCTCTTCCGGGTCTACAGCTTCAATCTCGATGAACTGCCGGATTTTGGGCAATCCACACTCGGCAAGCTCGGCTTGAACTGGGTGGCCATGCGTCTGCCCGGCGGCAAGAATGCCCAAGCCTGGCGCACCTATGCCCAGGGTGATCCCGCCTGCCTTCTTGTCAACGGCTTCGGGTATGTCCAGTTGATGCCATCCACTGCTGTCGACGGCTCCGCCGATCCCCGCAGGCGGGCGACCCAGGAGCTGATTCCGGAGAAGGTTCCCGAGGACCGTCATCTCGTGCAATTGCAGTCACTGTTCATCGGTGACTTCCTGGTCACGGGCGCGGACAACAAGCTCGACCCGTCTTTTCCCCCCGAGCTGCAAATGATCTCATTCGATGCGGACGCTCCCTCCACGGGCAGACTCAAGCGCACGGCCGATTCCACCCCGGACGAAACTCTAGCCGCCATCCAGGCCTGTTTCACGCCTCCGCCATTCCGCTATCGCCTTGCTCCTGCCGAAGCTCTGGCAAACTATCGAAAGGCTCACGGGCTCTGTCTCGATGCACTCAAGCAATATCCCGCCGACCCGGACTCATGGATCGTGCGCAACCGCCTGATCGTTGCCTTGCTGGGGATCTGGAATCTGGCCGGCGAACCTGAATACCTCGCCCAAGCCGCGGCGCAGGCACGTGAAGTGCTTGCCAAGGGTGTTCCGCACGCAGCGGGTGTGATCGCCCGCTTCTGTCTCGCCAAACAGGCCATCCGCCAGCGCGGGGCGAAACCGGACAAGCTCCTGGCAGAGCTTATCCAGGAATCCGGTGGCACCCAAGCCCCGGCTTCAGCCCATGCCGCGGCGGCGATCCTTGCCCTGGATGCCCAGGCACGGGACCTGCACGAGCATTACCGCGGCAAGTTCCCGGAGTGGGGATACGTCAGCAATCCGGCGCTCTGGTCGGTTGCGTCGTTCTTTCGCGACCGCTTCCACAGGCATGCCCTGTTCAGGGCGAACACCACCTACAATCGCAGTAATCCCGACCCGCGCGGATACATCATCAATCTTGGGGGCACACCGCCGGATGTGCCGATGCCGACGATCGAGCTCCGGACGCTCGACGGCAGGACACTCCGGATTCCTGATGACACCAAAGGCAAATTGACGCTGCTGGTCTTTATCGAACCACCGGCAGACTTCCAGATGGAGCCGGAACTCGATGCCAATGGCCAGCCCAAACCGAGGAACCGCTACCCCATTATGGCCGATGCCATGGATATGGCCGAGCGTCATATCAACAAGGACGTCAATCTGGTCGCCGCCTTCCTGTGCGACGATCCGGCCAAGGTCCAGGCCATGATGAAACTGGAGGGATGGAAGTGCCAGGCGGCGATGGTTCCCGGCGGACTCGCCAACCCCATGGTCCGCCAGCTCGGCATCCTCTCGGCCGACCGCATTCCCAACCCGCTCCTGCTCCGCCGTGACGGCACCATCGCATGGGATGCGCGGGGCCTCGAATACAAAGGCGGCGGGACCACCCTTTTCGCCATGCTGCTGGCCATGAAGGTGCAGATCGAGATGTGCGAGGTGGAATACGCGTGCAAGGCCCTGGAGAAAGGCGATTTCAAGGAGGCGGCACGCGTCTTTGGCGGCCCTTATCTTCCGTGGAGGCCCGACCGCTTCGGCTGGCGGGCCCCGAGATATCATGGGCAGGCACTGGCATACATCGGCATGAAGGACTGGAAAGCCGCGCTCGAGTCCATCGAGATCGCAATCGATGCGCAGAAACTCTACTACTATCAGGGCAGAATACACGACAATGATGCCGCCATCTGGCGTGAGCAGGCCGCCACGGTCACGATCACGAAGCCGGATGACATTCTGGTGGAACTGTGGGCCACCAGGGCCGGGATTCTCGACCAGCTCGGGCGCAAGGACGAGGCGGCCGAAATGCGCAAGCGCGCCGCGGAGCCAGCTGAATCAACTGGTCAGGGCATTTATCAATCGACCCACGAAAGATTGAAAAACTGGTTGAAACAGCACCGTAATGAATCGCCGAAACCGTCAAGTAGCGGATCATAACTGGTGAGCTGGGTTCACCTGAGCAATCATGATATTGCAGTCACAATAAGCCAAAAACGCATTATGAAGAACTACGGCTTCATCAAATTTGCATGCATCGCGGCGGGCTTGCTCATGTCGACACCGGCCTTTGCGGCGGAGAACCCGCCGCCGGCGGTCTTGACGCCCAATGGGAAGCAACTGGAGGCATATTACGGCAAGATGCTGGCCGATCTGCGGGAAACGGTCAAACGGCTCGAACCCAAGGTGGATGAAAAGAAGAAGGTTGAATTCACCGGGCTGCTTGGTGCCCTTGAAAACGTCCCGCCTGTGACCAAAACGGTCATGGGCAAGGAAGTCGTCGTGAAACACGGCCCGGACAACCCTGCGTTTGTGGAAAAACAGAAGGAGGTTCTTGCGGCCGCCCGCCTGGTCCTGAAGGATATCGAGACTTTCCTCGCCAACGAACAGGAACAGGCCCTGATGGCCAAGTTCGCGCTGCTGTCTCACGCCACCCCGGAGCGGTTGGCCGCGTTTGCACAACAGGGTGAGGAGGAAAAAGCGCTGATCGACAAGCTGCTCAACGACGACAAGCTCATCGTACAGGTGATGACGATGGAGGGTGCCACCGGCGGAAATTACGGTCAGGCGATGCGCAACTACACCGCCATTCGGAAAGCCACCGAGCGCTCCCATGAGGGGTTCTTCCAGGTTTGGGCGCTTGCCGCGTCCCTTCAATACACGGATGAAACCTACGTCTACCCGGAAATTCCCGCCGCCGAATCCCTGGTCAAATATTACCTGAATTACCTGAAGGCATTTGATGACGGCATACTCGATCCCGCCTTCTCAGGATTGGGTGGCACCGGTTGGGACTATCGTTTTGTGTTTCCTGACTCCTACACGCTTGAGGATATCGATTGGATCAGAAAGGTGATACGGAACTACCGTCCCGATCTGACCCGGCTGGATTACGACTGGCGGTATTGCAGGATTGTGAAGTCGGATGTGCCTTACGTGATGGGAGTTGACCGAAGCGGCATGCCGGCAGAGTTGAGCAACATCCAGAAGTTCTTTCTGGAGGGCGGCATCTGCGGCCCGCGGGCCTTTGTCGGCCAATTGTCGTGTTACGCTTTCGGCATTCCGGCGCGGCGGGCTCCCTCTCCGGGACATGCCGCCATGGCACGCTGGACTCCGGACGGCTGGACCACGGTTTTCGGACCTCATTTCGCGTTCTGCAACGTCAATGGCCAGCCCGGACTGGAGTTTCTCCTGATGTCCCAGTGCCACAGGCAGCCTGAACCATACCGGCAGGTGCTGAAGTGCGGGTGGTTGGGAAGTGCGCTGGGGGAAAAGGAGGTGACCGGTTTCGGATCGGGCGGCGGATTTTGGAAGCTGCTGGCGTTTTACAGGAAGCTGGCCCTCGTGGAAGATGCGGCTATCAAGGATGTCGGTGTCACCGGGGAGGAACTCGCCGAGTCGAACGAGGAAGCCGCCCCCGAGGTGGTCAACCAGATCGAACTGACCGATGCGCAGAAGACGATCACGATTGGCGAAGATGGAGTGATCACGATTCCCCCCGGGGCTGCAGAATCCACGGTCAATACCGACAAGCTCTCCTTCATGCACTCCATCGATGGCAGCGATGTGCAGGTTCACTACGCGCTCTCCGGCGCGCGCCCCGAGATGCTCAAATACAAAGTCGAGGCTCCTGCGGATGGCAGATACGAACTGACTGCCGAGGTTTGCACGGTGACCATGGGCCGGGAATTCATGCTCCGACTCAACAGACGCACGCTTGTCGATATCGCGTTGCCTTACACCAAGGGCGAGTGGGCTGAAACCAAGCCGGTCACCGTGGACTTGAAAAAAGGCGCGAATTCGTTCCAATTCACGGTCAAGGCACCCAACAAGGGCCTGACCCTCAGGAATTTCAAACTCAAACCCGCGTCCGGCAGATAGGCAATACCGTGATGTCTTGTTGAATCTGCAGCGAAGCAGGAATACGGAACCGGTAACAGACTGACACTTATAGAGCGGCCGATGCCGCCGCCACCATTGATATCATCACAACAACAAAAATCGTTTTATGAAAATTCATCACTTCATCAAGTGCCTCCCGGCCATCACGGCCTTGGCCGTATCGACACCGGTCTTTGCTGCGGAGAACCCGCCACCGGCCAGCCTCACTCCCGAAGGGCAGCAACTCGAAGCGCATTACAGCAGGATGCTGGCTGACCTGCAGGAAGGCATCAGGCGTTCGGAACCCAAGGTGGATGAAAAGAAGAAGGCTGAATTCACCGGCCTGCTTGGTGCCCTGGAAAATGTCCCTTCCGTGACCAAAACGGTCATGGGCAAAAGGGAAGTCGAGGTGAAATACGGCCCGGAGAACCCCGCCTTTGTTGAAAAACAGAAAGAAGTCCTGGCGGCGGCCCGCGTGGTCTTCAAGGATATCGAGTCCTTCCTCGCCAACGAGAAGGAACAGGCCATGATGGCCAAGTTCGCGCTGTTGTCTCACGCCACCCCGAATCGCCTTGCCGCGTTCGCGCAACAGGGCGCAGAGGAAAAAGCGCTGATCGACAAGCTGCTCAACGACGACAAGCTCATCGTGCAGATCATGACGATGGAGGGGGCCAGCGGCGGAAACTACGGCCAGGCGATGCGGAGCTACACGGCTATTCAGAAAGCCACCGAGCGCTCCCATCAGGGTTTCTTCCAGGTTTGGGCACTGGCTGTATCCCTTCAATACACGGATGCAACCTACGTCTACGAAAACACTCCAACGGCCGATTCCTTGGTCAGGTATTACCTGAATTATCTCAAGGCATACGACGACGGCGTGCTTGATCCCGCTTTCGCCGAGTTGGGTGGCACCGGTTGGGACTATCGTTTCGTGTTCCCTGACTCCTATACGCTTGAGGATATTGACTGGATCAGAAAGGTGATACGGAACTACCGTCCCGACCTGACCCGCGTGGATCATGATTGGCGTTATTGCAGAATCGTGAAAACGGACGTGCCATACACAAGCGGGGTCGATCGAAGCGGCATGCCGGCAGAGTTGAGCAATATCCAGAAGTTCTTTCTGGAAGGCGGCATCTGCGGCCCGCGTGCGTTTGTCGGCCAACTGTCGTGCTATGCTTTCGGCATACCGGCGCGGCGGGCTCCTTCCACTGGACACGCCGCCATGGCGCGCTGGACACCGGACGGCTGGACCACGGTTCTGGGGCCTCATTTCGCGTTCTGCAACGTCAATGGCCTCCCCGGAATGGAGTTTCTCCTGATGTCCCAGTGCCACAGGCAGCCTGAACCATATCAGCAGGTCCTGAAGTGCGAGTGGTTGGCAAATGCGCTGGGAGAAAAGGAAGTGACCGGCTTCGGGTCGGGCGGCGGATTCTGGAAGCTGCTGGCGTTTTACCGGAAACTGGCCCTCGTGGAAGATGCGACGATCAAGGATGTCGGCGTCACCGGTGAGGAACTCGCCGAGTCGAACGAGGAAGCCGCACCTGAGGAGGTCAATCAGATCGAGCTGACGGATGCACAGAAGACGATCACGATTGGCGCAGACGGTGTGATCACGATTCCGCCGGGCGCGGCTGAATCCACGGTGAATACGGACAAGCTGTCCTTCATGCACGCCATCGACGGCAGCGCCGTGCAGGTCCACTACGCCCTCGGCGGCGCGCGGCCGGAGATGCTCAAATACAAGGTCGAGGCACCTGCGGAAGGCAGATACGAGCTGACGGCCGAGGTGTGCACCCTGACCATGGGCCGGGAATTCATGCTCCGGCTGAACAGACGCACGCTCGTCGATATCGCGTTGCCCTACACCAAGGGGGAGTGGGCCGAAACCTCTCCGGTGACCATCGACCTGAAGAAAGGCGCGAACTCGTTCCAGTTCACGGTCAGGGCACCCAACAAGGGCCTCAGCATCAGGAACTTCAAGCTGAAACCCGTGACGGGGAATTAGGCCATGATGCGCCAACTAGCCGTGTTGGGCATCATGCTCCTTTCTGCGGGATATGGTTATTCCCGGGAAGCTGCTGACGCGAATGCTGGACTTGCCCCGGAGAATTTTCCGGAGAACTCGAAGCACTCTCCGCTGATACCCACCCATGCCGGCGTGCGCTACGGAGGGCACGACCGGAACCAGCTGGACTTCTGGCAGGCAGAGTCGAAGGCTCCTACACCGCTCGTGATCATCATTCACGGCGGTGGCTGGACCTCCGGCGACAAGGCGAATGTTCCTCTTAACAGCTCTTTTCCCAATGTCCGGGCTCTTCTGGGGAACGGCATTTCGGTTGCCGCCATCAACTACCGGCTGGTCGGCAAACACACCGACGGGGTGACACCGCCGGTCAAGGCGTCGCTGGAAGATGCCGCCCGGGCCGTGCAGTTTATTCGCAGCAAGGCCCGCGATTGGAACATCGACAAGGAACGGATTGCTGCTGCCGGCAACTCGGCAGGTGGCTGTTCAAGCCTCTGGCTGGCCTACCATGACGATCTGGCCGATCCGGAGAGCACGGACCCTGTCGCCCGTGAATCCACCCGGCTGTGGTGCGCTGTCGGCTCAGGCGCGCAGTCCACGCTGGACCCGCAGCAGATGAGGGATTGGTTTGGCGATGCCGCTGTTTATGGTGGCCATGCCTTCGGGATGAAGGATTTTGCGGAGTTTCTTGCCGCCCGCGAAAGCCTCCTCCCGTGGATTGCCGAATACTCGCCCTACGCGCTGGTGAGTCGCGGGGATCCGCCGGTATGCCTGTTTTACGGTGACAGGCCACCCGCCTTGGGAATCCCTTCCGATGCGGTCCACGGCGCCAACTTCGGCGTCGGCCTGCAGCAACGCTGTGCCGAAGTGGGAGTCGAGTGCCAAGTGGTTTTTCCCGGTGCTGCCAATGTGAAATACACCAGCCCCCTCGCCTACCTGATTGCGAAGCTCAAGGCGCAAGCGCGCCGCTGAGCCAGCTGTGCCAGCTGGTCCGGGCGTCTATCAATCGACTCACAGGAGCCGGAAAAGCTGGTTGAAACGGCACCGTATGGAAGCGCGGTAACCATCAAGAACCGAACCATGACCGGCGGATTTTGGCGATTCAGGTGCCATTGATATTAGAATAACACCAAGCAAAAATACGCATCATGAAGAAAAACGATTTCATCAAGAGTGTATCGATCATGACGGCCCTGGCCTTTGTGGCGGCCCCTGTCGTCGATGGCATGGCGTTGATTCCCCAGCCGGTGAAAATCAAGATGGAAGCGGGCGCATTCACGATCGCGCCGCAAACGAAAATTATATACACACCAGGCAACGAACGGCTTGCCGATGCGGCCAACTATCTGGCCTCACGTCTGTCGCTGGCTTTTGACCGCGCCGTCACGCCCGAGCCGGGCGACGCGGTGGACACCGTCCCGGGAGCCATTCTGATGACGACGGCCGGGGCGGATCCCGCGTTGGGCGACGAGGGCTATCAGCTCGAGGTCGGCGCGAACGGCGTCTTGATCCGGGCTCCGCAGGCGGCCGGTGCGTTCTATGGCGGCATCACCCTTTTGCAACTCGCTCCGCCGCAGGCGTTCCGGGCACCGGCGATGGTCGAGGGAAGACCCGGCGGAACGCAGACCGTGCCGCCGCCGCGACCAGCCGATGAGCCGAATGTCTGCAAGACCGAACCCGTGGCAGAACTGGTCGTGCCCTGCGTGAGCGTGTGGGATCAGCCGCGATTCACATGGCGGGGGCTGATGATCGACCCGGCACGGCGTTTCTGGACGATCGATGAATTGAAGCAATATGTCGATTACCTGGCACTTCACAAATTGAACAAACTGCAGATCCATTTCACGGACCACCAGAATTGGACGGTCGAGGTGAATCGGTATCCGGATCTGACACCGGAAAAGGCCCGCAATGCGGCCGACCCGCAGCGGGAGCGGAATCAAACTTATTACAATTTGGCGCGTCATTACTATACGCAGGATGAACTGAAATCCCTGGTTGATTATGCCGGGAAGCGGTTTGTCACAATCGTGCCCGAATTCGAGATGCCCGGCCATTGCGAGGCCCTCCTGCGCGGTTGTCCCGAGGCCGGCTGCACGATCGACTCGAAAAAGGCGAATAACGGCGAAGTCTGCCCTGGCCAGGAAAAGACCTATGAGATCCTGCAAGGCATCCTGGACGAGATGCTGGAGGTTTTCCCCAGCCGGCACATTCACATCGGCGCCGATGAATGCGGAAAAGGCAACTGGAAAAAATGCCCTGACTGCCAGAAGCGGATGCAGGATGAGGGGTTGAAGAGCGTGACCGAACTGCACGGCTATTTTGTCAGCCGGATGTCGGACTATCTGCAAAAAAAGGGGCGCACGCTGGTCGGCTGGGACGAGATTCTCGAAAGTGGCGCCAAACCCGGCGCGATCGGCATGTATTGGCGTTCGGGCACTGCCGATGAATTGGTGAAAAAGGCTGCGGACCACGGGCAGTTCCTGGTCATGACGCCGACAGACCACTGCTACTTCGACTATTGGCAATCGCCTGAGAAGACCGATGAACCGCAAGGTTTTGGCAAGTCGGTGATCACGCTCCGCAGGGCGTATGAGTTTCAACCGCTGCCTGATCATGTCCGTCGGATCAATCCCAAGCTGGTCCTCGGGGTCCAGGGCAACCTGTGGGGCGAGCGGCTGAAGAGTTTTCCGCATGCCCTTTATCAGACCTATCCGCGCGCGTGTGCCCTCGCCGAGATCGCGTGGTCTCCCGAACCCGTGGGCGGCCGCTCGTATGCTGAGTTCTACTTGCGATTGGGAACGCATTTCAAACGCCTTGACGCTGCAGGAATCAATTACCGCCGGCCGACACTCATCGACAAGCCGTAGGAGATAAAAGCACATCACGCAACAGGCTGCCTGCTGGGCAGGGACGCTCTGGTGGATCCGGGCAATGAAGGGCCCTGTAAATCCTCCGTTTCAATGAAAATTCCAGTCATCAACACAATCGCGATCATCGCATCGTGCACCAGCGCGGTTTTTTCCAACGCTCAAACGGCGTATCCCGATGGCCGCCCTTCAGCGGCATTGCGCATGGAAGCAAAGGATCAGGGCGTGATTATCAAGCACGGAGGCGGCCCCGGCCAATGCGACTACCTCGGCGCGCGTGAAGCACTGATTTTCGAGGAGAAAGGCGTCTATCATCTTTTCTATGATGGTGCCGGGCCCAAGGGATGGCTGGCGTGTCTGGCGACCAGCAGGGATCTCAAGACGTGGGAGAAGAAAGGCCCGGTTCTTGACTTCGGCAAGCCGGGAGAAGAGGACTCTGCGGCTGCATGTTCGCCGTGGGTTCATCATGACGGCAAGGCGTGGCACATGTTCTATCTGGGCACGCCGAACGCTTCGGCTGCACCGGATTTTGTTCCATCTTTTCCGTATCAAACCCTCAAGGCGCGGAGTGAATCCCTGGCCGGTCCATGGATCAAACAGCCGGACGTGGTTCCCTTTCGCTGCAAGCCGAACACTTACTACGCCCATACGGCCAGTCCCGGCCATATCGTCAAGCAGGGCGATGAGTATCTGATGTTTTTCAGCGCGGCGATGAAACGCACCCTGGGCATCGCACGCACCAAGGACCTCAACGGCCCGTGGACGATTGATCCGCAGCCGATCGTTCCGCCGGAGGAACAGATTGAGAACTCCTCGATCTATTTCGACCCGTCCAACAAGACGTGGTTTTTGTTCACCAATCACATCGGCCTGGATGGCGTCGAGTACACCGACGCGGTCTGGGTCTACTGGTCGAAGGACCTGAATAAGTGGGACCCGGCCAACAAGGCCGTGGTGTTGGATGGAAACAACTGCACCTGGTCGAAGAAATGCATCGGCATGCCCTCGGTGATCAAGGTGGGCAACCGGCTGGCGATGTTCTATGACGCCCCCGGCGGCAACAGCACGAGCCACATGAAACGCGACATCGGCCTGGCATGGCTGGATCTCCCGCTCTCTCCGCCCAAACCATGATCCACAATATGAAAATCCGGGACCATCTCATAAAGCCGCTTGTCCATGTTGACCATGCCGTCAACGCGGGAACGGGCAAGTAGAACACTGGCATCTCAAACAAGGTTTTCCCTAACAAGCATGCATCCGCCATGAAGATCGCAAGAGAATCCACCATGAAGCTCATTCTATGCCTGGCCATCCTATGCCTCGCCGGGCCCCACGCCCTCCGGGCGGAACCGCAGTCCGGCGTGGAACCGCCGGCCGGAACCGCCATCGCAGGCCGCTGGACGGTCGAGCGGATCAACCAATGGCAGCAGCGCCATGGCTGGCTTGTGGGTTGCAATTACCTGCCCGCCACCGCCATCAACCAGCATGAGATGTGGAGCGCGAAAACCTGGGATCCGGCCACCATCGCCCGCGAACTCGATCTTGCCCGCGACACCGGTTTCAACACGCTCCGCGTCTATCTGCACGACCGCACCTATGCGGAAGACCCTGCGGGACTTCTCATCCGGGTCGACGAATTCCTCAAGATGTCCTCCAGCCGCGGAATCAAGCCGATGTTTGTGTTCTTCGACGCATGCTGGCTTCCGCCCAGCAACATGCCGGCCCTCATTCCCGAGCCCCGTCCCGGAACACACAATTCCGGTTGGCTGCAAAGTCCCGGCTACGATCTGGTGCAAGGCTATGCCAATGACCCGCGGCTTCAGGAGCGCCTGAAGTCGTATGTGCAGGCCGTGCTGCGCAAGTTCGCCAACGATTCGCGCGTGCTCTGCTGGGACCTGTTCAACGAGCCCGGCAATGCCGGCCATCTTCGTTTCAACGACCAAGGCGGCGAAAACCCCGGCGAGCACAGGGCACCCTACACCTTCGATGGAGACCTCTCGCTGCTGAATGATGTTTTCCGATGGGCGCGCGAGGTCGCGCCATCCCAGCCGCTCACCTCCGGTGTCTGGAGATGGGAGCGCGCCGAGGATCACCCCATCGCCAGGTCACAATTGGAAAACAGCGACATCATCAGCTTCCACAGCTACAGCGCTCTCGGCAGAATGAAGAGATCCGTGCAGACCCTCCGCGCCGGGGCAGGTGGACGCCCCTTGATTTGCACCGAATACATGGCGCGTCCCGCGGGTTCCACTTTCGAGGACATCCTGCCGTTTCTGGCGGCTGAAAACATTGGAGCCATCAACTGGGGATTCGTGGATGGAAAGAGCCAGACCCGCTACAGTTGGGGATCGTGGCGGAAACCGGAACCCCCCGACGCACAGTGGTTTCATGACATCTATCAACGTGACGGGAAACCGTATCGCCCGGAGGAAGTGGAACTCATACGACGCATCAGCAGCGAAAAGAATAGGTCCAAGTAAACAAGCTTCGCATCGCTTTTCAGTCATTACTAACCAACACACAATCTCATGGCAAAAATCTACTATGTCGGCGACTGGGCGGTGATGCTCGGCCCCTGCTTCGCGGAAACGCCCTTCAACTATGCGATGAAGGGGACGGACATCTTCAACTACGGCACCTGGCTCAAGGAGGCGCTGGAATCGACCGGCGAACACCAGTGCGACAGCGTGCCGACCTGGGAATTTTACCGGAACAAGCCGGGCCGCTGGGAGGAGATCCTCAACGAATATGATGTCGTCATATTTTCCGACGTGGAATCGAAGAACTTCCAACTCGATCCGTCGTTTTTCGATCGCAGCAAGTTCGGCAAGGAACCGTTGACTTTTCCGGACCGGGTCCGCCTGACCGTGGAGGCATGCCATGCGGGCACCCACATGATGTTTCTCGGCGGCTGGCTCAGTTTCAACGGCGAAATGGGCAAGGGCGGATGGGGGCGCACCCGCCTGCGTGAAATCCTCCCGTGCGAATGCCTCGAAACCGAGGACCTGCGCGAATCCACCGAGGGATTCGTGCCGAGAGTCAGGCCGGGGGCAGCTGCCGTTTTGCCGGGGATCGATCTCTCCGGCATGCCGCCGGTTCTCGGCTATAACATCGTCAAGCCGCGCATCGGATGCCAGGTGCTGATGGAGTGGCCGGAGGGACATCCCGCGGTGTGCGCCGGACAATTCGGCAAGGGGAGGGTGCTGGCCTACACCTCCGATCCCGCCCCGCACTGGGGCTGCAATTTTGTTTACTGGGATGGCTATCAACGGTTCTGGTCGCAAGCGCTTGCCTGGCTGCTTGGCGGGGGGGGCGGTTCCGAATGATCAAGATCGATAAAATCAACACGACCGACCGCGCAGGCATGATGCCCCCATCCTGTTCCCGCCCACCGGGCTGGCTGCCGCAGCCAGCTGGCACCCACGGCCGGTGCCGCTTCGGAGCAGGGCGGTGTGATCCTCAAGGGCGACAAGGTAGCCATCATCTGCGGCCTCCACGGCAACAGCCCGCACGATCCCTGCAACCGCAGATGATCCCACTGTTTTCGACCTGCGTCATTCTCGGCATCCTCACTCTGGTGTGCTCCGGGGAATCTCGGCCGACGCTGAAGTTCACCGGTTTCGCACCCGTGACGGCTGCCATCGAGGAGTCCTTCAAGATCGCCCTCGACAACCTGATCGATATCAACTCGATCCCCTACGATCCTAACAAGTGGAATGACACGGGCCTGCTTGAAACGGCGGCTGACAGCCGTTTCCTGCGCGCCGCGCCGGCCTACGGCGACAATCCGTGGGTCCACGACGGCACCCATAACACGTGGAGCGCCATGAACCTGCTGGAGGCGAACGACGGCCGCGCCAGCCACGTCGCCAGGAACACCCTGTGGGCCTGCTCACCATCGTGCTGGGCCAGCGCGGCGAGCCCCGGAACACGCCCATCCAACCAGGCCAATGAGCCGTTCCAACCGGGCTGAACATGCACAAAAAATGACCGCAAAACGAACGATGCACCGTTTCCGCCTGGCCCTTTTCCTGATGGCCGGGAGCATGGGGTTCGGTGAAGAACCGGCGGCAAGCCCCACCGGGAAGATTGCGGACGAGGAGATCGCCGCGCTGCAGGCCGAATTGGCCGAAGTCGGCAAGGTTTCCCTGGCGACCGCCAAACGCCGTGCCTGCAAGGGGGTGATCCGCGATGGAGAAACGCTGATCGAGGCCAAGAGCCTCGCCGGGACGAACCTCGAGCGGGCCCAACTCGACCTCGCCCGCACGAAGGTGGTGGCGCCGGTTGATGGTATGGTCGTCGAGGAACTCGCCGAGCAGGATTCCTTCGTCGCGAAAG
>JALRFY010000074.1 GCA_023253625.1 Akkermansiaceae bacterium
ATTTCGATCTCGGCGAACATGCGGTCGATCATCTCCTTGGCACGGTCGAGACCGGCCTGCGTGGAGGCGTAGCTGTGCACGGTGCCGTCGTCCTCGATGTTGATCTCGGCTCCGGACTCGGCCTGGATGGCCTTGATGTTCTTGCCACCGGGGCCGATGAGTTCGCCGATGCGGTCGGCCGGGATCTTGACGCTGACGATGCGCGGGGCATGCGGGCTGAGTTCCGCCGGGGCGGCGATCGCCTCGGCCATCTTGTCGAGGATGGTGCCACGCGCGTCCTTGGCGATGCGGACGGCCTCGGTGAGGATCGAGAGCGGCAGGCCGGGCAACTTGAGATCGAGCTGGTAGCCGGTGACGCCCTGGCTGGTGCCACAGAGCTTGAAATCCATGTCGCCGTAGAAGTCCTCGGAACCGATGATATCAAGCAGGCATTTGTGCTCCTTCATGCTGCCGTCGTCGTTCCACTCGGTGACGAGACCGACGGAGATGCCGGCGACGGGACGAATGAGCGGCACGCCGGCGCTGAGCAGCGACATGGTGCCGGAACAGACGGTGGCCATCGAGGTGGAGCCGTTGGACTCGGTGACTTCCGAGGAAACGCGGATTGCATAGGGGAAATCCTCGACCGCAGGAATGACCGGCTCGATCGAGCGCTCGGCGAGTGCGCCGTGGCCGATCTCGCGTCGGTTGAGGCCACCCATGCGGCCGGTTTCACCCACCGAGAACGGAGGGAAGTTGTAGTGCAGGATGAAACGCTTCTCGCTTTCGCCGCCGGCGTAGTTGTCCATGAACTGCTTCTCCTCGGCGGGAGCAAGCGTGGCGATGGCCAGCGCCTGGGTCTCGCCGCGGGCGAAAATGGCGGAACCGTGAACGCGCGGCAGCGGGCTGCTCTCGGCATACAACGGGCGGAGCTGGTCGATGGTCCGCCCGTCGGCACGCACGCCTTTTTCCATGATGGAAATGCGGAACGCCTTCTTCTGGATGTATTCGAAGGTCTGCTCGATGTCGAAATCAGTGGCCTCGGGAGCGCGCTCCTTGATGGCGGCCTCCACTTCGTCACGCAATGCTCCGACTTTCTTCGCCCGCTCGGTCTTGGTGGGCGCGTAAATGGCTTCCTCGATGCGGCTGCCGGCGATTTCGTAGCCGATTTCCAGCAGGTTTTCCTTGGCGAGCACCGATTCGAAATCGCGCTTCGCCTTGCCGGCGAGCTGCACGAGTTCCTCCTGGGCGGCGATGAGTTTCTGCACCGCGGCTTGGGCGAATTCGAGCGCCTTGATGAATTCCTCCTCTGGCAGCTCGTCGGCCGCGCCTTCAATCATGATGACGTCGTTCTTGTTGCCGACGTAAACGAGATCGAGGTCGGAGTTCTCACGCTCTTCGTGGGTCGGGTTGATGACAAACTGTCCGTCCACGCGGCCGACACGCACCGCGCCGATCGGGC
Source organism: Akkermansiaceae bacterium (assembly GCA_023253625.1). Taxonomy (GTDB): domain Bacteria; phylum Verrucomicrobiota; class Verrucomicrobiia; order Verrucomicrobiales; family Akkermansiaceae; genus Luteolibacter. The sequence goes on from JALRFY010000074.1 coordinate 1,442, forward strand.
CGGCGAACGGGATGTCAGACAGGCAGAGGGCGGCAGAAGCGCCGTTCATCGAGAGCACGTCCGCGTCGTTCTCGCCGTCCGCGGAAAGCAGGATGGCGACGATCTGGGTGTCGTAGAAATAACCTTTCGGGAAGAGCGGCCGCAACGGGCGGTCGGTCATGCGGCAGGTCAGGATTTCCTTTTCGGTGGGGCGGCCTTCGCGCTTGAAGTAACCGCCGGGGAAAACGCCGGCGGCGGAGGCCTTCTCCTTGTATTCGACGGAGAGCGGAAACCAGGTCTGGCCGGGCTTCACCTTGGTGGCGGATACGGCGGTGACCAGGATGATGGTGTCACCGCAGCGGACGGTGACGGCACCGTCGGCGAGTTTGGCAAGTTTGCCGGTTTCGATCGTGATCGGATTGGTGCCGACTTCGATCGTTTTGCTATGGATGTTCATTTTGCTTCTTCTTTCTTCTTCTTATCTATGCGTACGACCCGCGCGGCGGAATTGCCGTGCGGGAAAATCCGGCCCATGACGCGCGCCCGGGTGCCGCATGACGAGCGGCGGATGGATGGGCGGCGTTTCGGCGCGTGCCAGGACCGGTGGGCGGTCGCGCCGATTTGCAAAACGGCCACGGGCGCTTGCCCGTGGCCGACTGCGAAAGTTTGCTCAGTGGCGGAGTCCCAAGCCTTGAATGACCTGTAGGTATTTTTCCTCGGATCCGCGCTTGATGAATTCAAGCAGCTTGCGGCGCTGCGCGACGAGGGTGATCAGGCCGCGGCGTGACGAGAAGTCCTTTTTGTGGAGCTTGAGGTGGTCGGTGAGGTGGAAGATTCGCTGGGTGAGCAGGGCCACCTGGTAGGGCGCGCTGCCGGTGTCTCCCTCGTGAAGTTGGTAATCTTGCAGATTGATTTCTTTTTTGCTCATGGTCGTAGGGGATGGACCCAGCTGGCCGCCGGATCGTCCTTGGTTGGTGGTTAGGGGGCGAAGAAAACGCCGGAAATCCGATCATTGCAAGACAATTGGCTACGGGTTCCGGGAAATTTCCTCCAGCATTCAGGCGGAGTGCGGAGCACCCAGCCGCTCCAAGGCCTCGGACGAGATGAAATCCTGGCCGTGGATCAGGTGATCGAGCAGCGGCACGCCGGAAAGATCTTCGATCACGCCCTTGTTGGTGATCATGGCGGTGTCGAGTTCGTCATCGAGCTGGTTGAGGAAAACACCGGCGCATGCCAGACCACGGGCGCGGATGGCCTGAACGGTAAGCAGGATGTGATTGAGCGCGCCAAGCCGGTTGGCCGCCACCACGATCACCGGCAGACCGAGATCTGTGGCGAGGTCGGAAATCCGATATCCCGGCGCGATCGGCACCTCCCAGCCACCGGCGCCCTCGACGAGCACCATTTCGTGCGCAGCGGCGAGATTGCGGCAGGCATCGAGCAGTTCCGCGGGCTTCACGGTCCGGTTTTCCAAGAGCCCGGCGACGTAGGGTGCCAGCGCGGATTTGAAATACACCGGATTCACGGCATCGATGGCAAGCCCGCCGGATGCGGCAGAGAGGATCTGCGCGTCGTCGCGATCGCCGCAGGCCACCGGCTTGCAGCCCACGGCATCCACGCCCGCGGCACGCAGGCCTTCTATCAGGAGCCGGGTGACGTAGGTCTTGCCCACTGCGGTGTCGGTGCCGGAGATGAAAAAACTCACACCCCGTGGTGCGCCGCCAGTCACCACCGGTCAAGCGATGGCTTGCGGAATTTTCCCTTTCGCAGCCATCCGGCGCGGTCCATCGTCGCCGCGCATGACAGCGGATTTCCTGGTGATCGGCGCAGGCATTGCCGGCCTATCCTTCGCATTGCGCGCCGCGAGGCACGGCTCGGTCACCGTGATCACCAAGGGCGACGCCTACGAGTCCAACACCGCTTGGGCACAAGGCGGCATCGCCTCGGTGCTCGATGACACCCAGCGCGACAGCGGCGACACGGTGGAGCACCACATCGCCGACACCCTCGATGCCGGGGCCGGACTCTGCAAGGAAACCGCCGTCCGCGCCATCATCGGCGAGGGTGAAGCAGCCATTCGGGGCCTGACCGGCCATGGCGCGTCATTCGACCGCGACAACGGCCATTTCGAATTGGGCAAGGAGGGCGGCCACTCGCACCGGCGCATTCTGCACGCCAAAGACACCACCGGCCGTGAAATCGCCCGCGCACTCATCGAGGCCGCACACAAGACACCGAACATCACGCTGCTGGAACATCACTTCGCCATCGATCTCATCACCACCTCAAAACTCGGTGCGGTGGCCGAGGACCGCGTGCTGGGTGCTTACGTGCTCGACAGGAAAACCGGCGAGGTGCGCGTCTTCCGCTCTGACCGCGTGGTGCTCGCCGCAGGCGGCTGCGGCAAGGTCTATCTCTACACCACCAATCCCGACTCGGCCACCGGCGATGGCGTGGCGCTCGGCTGGCGCGCCGGAGCCTCGGTGGCGAACATGGAGTTCATCCAGTTCCACCCCACTTGTTTCTACAACCCCGCCGCATCCGGCCCGGAGGCGCGCTCGTTTCTGGTCAGCGAGGCGGTGCGCGGCGAGGGCGGCGTGCTGATCAACTCGAAGGGCGAGGATTTCACCATAAATAGCGACCCCCGCGGCTCGCTCGCGCCGCGCGACATCGTCGCCCGCGCCATCGATCGCGAGTTGAAACGCACCGCCGCACCCTGTGTCTATCTGGACGTGACGCACAAGCCGAAGGGCTTCATGCGCGAGCGCTTTCCTTACATCCATGGCAGTTTGCTGAAATACGGCCTGGATTGCGAATCCCAACCGATCCCGGTGGTTCCCGCCGCGCATTACCAATGCGGCGGCGTGCTCACCGATGTGAACGGCAAAACCACCGTGCGCGGGCTCTTCGCCGTCGGCGAGGCCGCATGCACCGGCCTCCACGGTGCCAACCGCCTCGCCTCCAACTCGCTGCTCGAAGGTGCCGTCGTCGCCCGCCGCGCGCTCGATGAAATGATGCGCCTCTACCCTCCGGAGAAATCCGCACCCAACCCGCCACCCATCCCCGAATGGGAACACGGCGACGTCGCCGAGCCCGACGAACTCGTCGTGATCTATCACAACTGGGACGAGATCCGCCGACTGATGTGGGACTACGTTTCCATCGTCCGCACCGACAACCGCCTGCGCCGCGCTGCCGCCCGCCTCATGAACCTCAAAAAGGAAGTGCGTGAGTTCTACTGGGGCCACCGCGTCACCGCCGATATCCTCGAACTCCGCAACCTCGTCTCCGCCGCCACTCTGATCGTCGAGTGCGCCCTGCGCCGCAAGGAATCCCGCGGCCTGCATTTCACGCTCGACCACCCCGAGCCGGAGGAACGCTACCGCAGCGACACCGTGATCCGGAAATTCTGACAAACGCGATCAAATCCCCGCCAGCACCTCGGCAAACACCGTCAGCGTGTCGTCCATATCCGCCTCGGTATGGGCCAGTGAGATGAAACCGGTCTCATACGGGCTCGGCGCGAGATAAATGCCTTTTTCCAAACAGCCCCAGAAGAACTTCCGGAAGAAATCGAGGTCCTGTTTCATCACGTCGGATACATTGACGATCTCGCGGTCGGTGAAAAACAAACAGAACATCGAGCCAACGCGGTTGAGGCGGTGCGGCACGCCTTTTTCCGTCAGGAGACGGCGCAGGCCGGTGTCAAAGTGGGCACCGAGTTGTTCAAGGCGGGTGAAGCCGTTGTGCACGGGAGCATCCGGGCGGACTGAAGTCCGCGCTCCGTCCAGCTCGCGCAGTTGCGCCAGACCGGCGGCCATCGCCAGCGGATTGCCGGAAAGCGTGCCGGCCTGATAGACCGGCCCGACCGGCGCGAGCATGTCCATCACGTCGGCGCGGCCGCCAAAGGCACCCACCGGCAGTCCGCCGCCGATCACCTTGCCGAAACAGCTCAGGTCGGGCGACAGGTGTTCAAGCCCCTGCACCCCCGCCCTGCCGAGGCGGAAACCGGTCATGACTTCATCGAAAATGAGCAGCGCGCCATATTTTTTCGTGATCGAGGAAAGCAGATCAAGATAGCCGGGTTTCGGGAACACGAGTCCCGCATTGGCAGGGTAGGACTCGACAATGATGGCGGCGATTTCCTCGCCACGCGCAGTGAAAAGTTTCTCCAGTGCCTCCGGGTTATTGTAGGGCAGGACGATGGTTTGCTCCGCAAACGCCTTCGGCACTCCCGCCGAATCCGGCTCGCCGTGCGTAAGCGCGCCGGAGCCAGCCGCGACCAGCAAGGAATCGCTGTGGCCGTGATAACAGCCGTCGAACTTCACGATCAGGTCGCGCTTGGTGAACCCGCGCGCCAGACGGATGGCGGACATGGTGGCCTCAGTGCCGGAATTGCACATCCGCACTTTTTCCACCGATGGCACCCAATCGACGATCGTGCGCGCCATTTCCACCTCGAAGGGATTCGGGATGCCGAAGGAAATCCCGCTCTTGGCCACCTCGTGGATGGTGTTGGTGATCACCACCGGCGCATGGCCAAGGATATTCGGCCCCCACGAGCCGATGTAATCGATGTAAGTCTTCCCATCCACGTCCTCGATCCGGCTGCCGTGCGCCTTGCGGACGAAGAATGGCTCGCCGCCAACATTGCGGAACGCTCGCACCGGCGAATTCACCCCGCCGGGAATCAGCGTCTTGGCCATTGCGAACAATTTGCGGGAAAGCATGCCGGGCTGCTGCATGGCCGGATAATGAGGCCGTTCCGCGGAAATGCGAAACACGAAAATCCACCACGAATAATCCACCGCGCCCCGCGTCTTACGAAATCATGTTTCCGTCCCCAGCCGCTTGTGGCATGTTCCCCCGCATGAAACCGGGAATCCTCCTGCTCGCCATTTGCCTGATCCTCCCCGCATCCGCCCAGGGAATCCGCAAGGACCGCAAATCCAATCTCGATTCCGATCCCGAGGTCGTTTACCTGGAACAATGGCTCGATGAACCGGTCGAACTGAAAGTCATCAAACAGGCCCCGGTCTTTTCCGACCGCCAAGGCAGCCACCGCCTCGGCTTCCTCAAAGCCGATCAAACCGTCAAAGTCGAGGCCATCACCGACAAAATCTACCGCATCCGCGGCCAGGGCACTCACCACGGCATCGCCGGCTGGGTGGCGCCATGGGCCTTCAGTGCCGAATCCCCGGATTTCAAGGAACAACTCAAGACATTCTACGACCGCCAAATCCAAGTGCAGGCCCTCATCAAAGCCAAACAAGCCGCCATCGGCATGACGCTCGGCGAAGTCGAGGCCGCCATCGGCCAACCGGTCAAAACCAACCTCCGCAAAACCGAGAAGGGCGTCAGCGGCAAATGGGAATACATTGATTACGACGAAGTAAAACATTACATCACCCGGGTCGATCCACATACCGGCGCGGTCTTCCGCCAACTCTCCCACATCGAGCGCGTCGAACGCGGCCGCACCGACATCGAGTTCAAGGACGACATCGTCACCGCCATCGAGGAAAGCGAGGACCGCCGCGGAGGAACGGTGAAAATCATCGTGCCGCCACTCGTCTTCGGGTGGTGAATCGTCACACTCTTGGAACTTGGCAAGCTGGCGGCGGGCAGCCAGTTTGCCAGCATGTTCGACACCGCCCGCTACGACGGCCGCATGCCCTACCGGCGTTGCGGCGATTCCGGCCTGCTCCTGCCCGCCATTTCCCTCGGCCTGTGGCACAATTTCGGTGCCGTGGACGATTTCGAGGAAGCCCGCCGCATCCTCCGCCGCGCCTTCGACCGCGGCATCACCCACTTCGACCTCGCCAACAACTACGGCCCGCCAGCCGGCTCCGCCGAGGAAATCGCCGGCCGCATCCTCGTCAGCGACTTCATCTGCCACCGCGATGAACTCGTCATCTCCACCAAGGCCGGCCACGAAATGTGGCACGGACCCTACGGCATGAACGGCTCGCGCAAACACCTGCTCGCCTCGCTCGACCAATCGCTCAAACGCCTCCGCATCCCCTACGTCGATATCTTCTACTCCCACTGCTCCGATCCCGAAACCCGCCTCGAGGAAACCATGTCCGCCCTCGCCACCGCCGTCCAAAGCGGCAGGGCAATCTACGCAGGCCTCTCGAAATACCCGCTCAAGCGCCTCAAGAAAGCCGTGAAAATCCTCAAGGCGATGGGCGTCCGCTGCCTGATCTATCAGCCGCCTTATTCCATTCTCAACCGCGCCATCGATGCCGACGGCACCCTCGAATACCTCCAGCAGGAAGGCATCGGCTGCATCGGCTTCAGCCCGCTCGCCCAAGGCATGCTCACCACCAAATACCTCGACGGTATCCCTGCCGGTTCCCGCGCCGCACGCCCCGAGGGATTCCTCAAAACCGAACAGGTCGAGGCCCGCCAGCAACAACTCCGCGCGCTCAACGATCTCGCCGCCGCCCACGGCATGCCGCTCCACCACCTCGCCATCCGCTGGACACTGCGCTCGCCCGCCATCACCTCCTCGCTCATCGGTGCCCGCACCGTCGCCCAACTCGACGAAACCCTCGCCGCCCTGGCTGCCCCCGAGCCCCCCGCCGCCCTGCTCGAAGCCATCGACACCCTCGCGCCCGCCGCCTGAATCACATCGCCGGAAAAATCAAATTTCTCCTTGCCTGCCAGCTCCCCCGCGACTAATTATCCCGCCCCGCGCTACAAAGCGCATGGTTCCAACCGCGGGATGGAGCAGCCAGGTAGCTCGTCAGGCTCATAACCTGAAGGTCGTAGGTTCAAATCCTACTCCCGCAACCACTCTAAGGCGCTAACTTTCAACGGGTTAGCGCCTTTCGTTTTTCCACACTCGGACACCGTAAGCGCAAAACGTAAGCGCAAAAAACGCAACCAAGTTGCAACAAGCCGTGGGCCTCGATCCCGGCCACCTCGATCGTCACCACCACGGCCTCGATCCTCGATCCTCGATCCTCGATCCGGTCCGCGCGCGCGCGAGGTGCAGGTTCAAAACCGCAGGAACACCCACGCCGGACACCGTCGCCGGTCGCGCGCGCGTCGTGCAGACAGCGCCCGCGAGGCCGGGAACGCGGCCAACCTGGGTCAGCCGGCCCGCCTCGCGGACCCGCACGCGAGTGACGACGGCGAGGCCCGAGCGGGTCGTGGAG
>JALRFY010000077.1 GCA_023253625.1 Akkermansiaceae bacterium
AATGAAGACAGCATCAAGGTCTGCGCCCGCATCGAGGCGATCTACCGGTCGATCCAGGCAGCCGGCCATCTCGAATCGTTTGATTTCTTCATCCTCAGCGACACCCGCGACCTCAACCTCTGGGTGAGGGAGGAAGTCGCATGGACCAATCTCTGCCGCCGCCTCGGCGGCTTCGGGCGCATCTACTACCGCCGCCGCAAAACCAACGAAAACCGCAAAGCCGGCAACATCGGCGACTTCGTCCGCACCTGGGGCGGTGGATACGAGGCGATGCTCGTGCTCGACGCCGACAGCCTGATGGACGGCGCGGATATCGTCACGATGGTGCGCGTGATGGAATCCTACCCGCGCCTCGGAATTCTCCAAACACCGCCCAAACTCATCCGTGGCTCCTCGGCTTTCACCCGCCTCCAGCAATTTGCGATGCGGCTTTACGGCCCGCTTTTCATCCGCGGACTCAACCACTGGCAACTCGGTGGCGGCAGCTACTGGGGCCACAACGCGTTGATCCGCCTCAAGCCGTTTTCCGAATTCTGCGAACTGCCCGCGCTCCCCGGCCGCGAGCCGTTCGGCGGGCGCATCCTCAGCCATGATTTCGTCGAAGCCGCCCTGATGGTCGCCGAGGGCTGGGAGGTCTGGCTCGCTTGGGACATCGAGGGCACCTACGAGGAAGCCCCACCCACGCTGGTGGACCATCTCATCCGCGACCGCCGCTGGATGCAGGGCAACCTCCAACACCTCTGGCTCATTTTCGCACGCAAGCTTCCCTTCCCCACCCGTATGCATCTCTTCATAGGAATCATGGCCTACCTCGGCAGCCCGCTGTGGTTCCTCTTTCTTCTGTTAGGCACGTGGATCGCATGGGATCGTTTTTCGAGCAATCTCAGCATGCTGCCGTTCGAAAACTTCGCCCACCGCTGGTTCGGCATCAATGGCCTCCAACAGAGCCTGATCCTCACCTTGTTTGTTTTTCTCCTACTGTTTCTCCCGAAAATTCTCGCCGTCGTCCGTGCCGTCGCCGTGCCATCGGTGCGACGCTCGTTCGGCGGCGCACTGCCATTGGTCGCCGGATCCTTCTTGGAAACCTTGGTCTCCATGCTGCTCGCCCCGTGCATCATGGCCGCCCACTCCGTGATGGTGCTTGGCATCGTCCTCGGTCGCAGCGTCGGCTGGGGAAATCAAAACCGTGAGACCGACGGCACCACATGGCCGGATGCGCTCCGCTTCCATGCCTTCCCCGTGCTGCTTGGCATCGGCTGGACGATTCTCGCCGTGAACATCAGCTTGGTATTCGCCGCCTGGATGTCGCCCATCCTCGCAGGTCTTGTGCTTTCGCCCTTGGTCTCGGTGTGGACCAGCCGCTCCCGCTACGGCCAAGGCCTTGCCAAGCACGGCATCCTCAGCACCCCGGAGGAAATCACGCCGCCGGAAATCCTCCGCACCGCCGACCAAGCCGACGCCGCCGTCGATCCCGCGCTCGATGCAACGCATCCCGCGCGGATCGGTGTGGTCGCCGCAGTTGTCGATCCCTACGTCAACGGCGTCCATGTCTCCTTGTTGGAACCATCTGAGTGGTCGCCGGCCGAAGAATCCCTCGCCGAACGTCTGCTCGCCCTTGGTCCGGATGGCATTTCAAGAAGTGAAATGTCCGAACTCCTCTACCTCGCCCCCGCCATGTTGATGGTCCACCGCGCCGTCTGGCTGCGCCCCGCCGATGGCATTCATCCCCTGTGGACACAAGCCGTGGAAAGCTATCGCCGCAGGCTCGACCAATAGCCCGCATTTCTCACACCCAAGGAGGGGTGTAACAGCCTGCCTTTCTCCTGCCAAAGAAACGGCACCGCATCCATCCGCGCCATCTCGACACCCGCATTGGCAAGAAACAACATCTCGCGCGCCATCGCGTTGAACACGTCCGGATCAACCCCCATTTCCCCGCCCTCCGGTCAAGCCCAACGGCAGTTTCAGGGTCCTCCCGCCAAAAGCAAATTGCCAGCAGACAGTCCTTGGATGCTGCTTGAGACGGATTGCGCCGGCTGCGGATTTCAGGGTGTTTCGAGCGGTTCGACGCCGGGCGCGTCCACGGCCAGCCAGTGGCAGGCGAGGACTTCGGTGATTTCGAACTTGCGTTGCATGTCCTTTTCGAAGCGGCGCACCTTGACGCGGATGCGGATCATGCCGTCGGGGTTGATTTCTTCAATCTGGCTGTTGAAGACGCGGCCGCCTTCGCGGGAAAGCTTGAAGGCGGCACCGAGCAGCCGGCCGGAGGGTGAATGGCGCGCGACGAGGAACTCGGGCGATTGGAAGCCGGCCTCGCGCGGGCTGCCGAAGCGCGGCGCGTAGAGGATCAGGCTGATGGTGGGCTCGGACATGCGCTCCTCCGCCAGGCGCTCGCGGGCGAGCAGCCGGAACTCACCCTCGTCCGGCCCGGAGCCGGCGATGAATAGCGACCATGGGTAATCGCTGTAGCGCGCGAAGTGTTCCCAATCGAGCCGCCATTCGCTGTTTTCGCGGCGGAATACGGCGTCGTAGATATTCCCGTCGTGTGATTTCCAGCGTGCTTCGTAGGCATATTCGTCCGGCAGGCGCAGGATGCCGCCGTCCATGGTTTCGAGCTTTTCCACAGCGATGGCTGGAATGGGGTTCAAGCTGTGGAAGCGCGCCATGCGCGAAACCGTCTGGACGGGAGAAAGCACGAACTGGTTGCGTTCTTCGGCAGTGCCGGCGGCGAGGAATGTCTGGAACAAGCGGCTGCATTCCTGGCTGGCGGTCTGCATGATTTCCGCCTCCTCTCCGCTGAGGACCATGGTATCCATGGCCATGGCGGGCGCTTGAACGACCGCCTCCGGCTGGTGCCAGAGCTTGCGAGCGCCGATGACGATGAGCACCAGCACGAGTGTCCAGCCGAGCATGAGCTTGAGCATCAGATGGCGGTGTTTCGGCTTGCGGCTGCCATGGTGGGCGCGTTTGCCGCGCGCGGAGGGCGGTTCTGCAATGCCCGCGGCGGTGGTGACGGCGGATTCCCGCGCGGGCGGGCATGGGTCCGCGCCGCACACCGCACAGGCGCGTTCATTGCCCAGGCCCGGCCCGGCTTGGAACAGGGCCCCGCAGCGGCCGCAGTGGAACCAGAACAGCTTGGTTTCGCTCACAGAGGATTTTAGTAAGCGGCGATCCACTCCTTGTGAAGCAATTCCACGAGCCGCCATGGATTCGGCATGGTTTCTCCCGGCAGGTTTGGCTGCGCACGCGAGCTTGACGGGGTCCAATGGCCGCGGCGCGAGGCGTGCAGAGATGCCGCATTTACAAGGCCTGCCAAGGACCATGCGACGCGGAAACCGCTTCAATGCTGGGAACGCCAGTGTTCGAGACGCTCGCCGATGCGTTTTTCCAGTCCTTGCCCGCCGGGATGGTAATAAACACGGCCTTCCGGGAGGTAGGCTTGGGGAACGTAGGCCCCCTCGAAGTCATGCGAATAGAGATAGCGCATGGCGGCCTCGTTTTCGCCGGAGGCGGCGGCGAGCTTCTTGCGGGTGGGGCTGCGCAGGTGGGGCGGCACGGCAAGCGTGCGGCCGGATTCCACGTCCTGCATGGCGCGGCCGAGCGCGGCGTAGGCGGTATTCGATTTCGGCGCGGTGGCCAGATAGACAGTGGCGTGGGCGAGGGGAATGCGGCCTTCAGGCATGCCGATGAATTCGAGTGCGTGGTGGGCATCGATGGCGACGCGCAGTGCGCCGGAATCGGCCAGTCCGATGTCCTCACTGGCCGCGATGACGAGCCGCCGCGAGATGAAACGCGGGTCCTCGCCGGCGTGGAGCATTTTCGCCAGCCAGTAGAGCGCGGCGTCGGGATCCGAGCCGCGGATTGATTTGATGAATGCGGAAATCGTGTCGTAGTGCGCGTCGCCATCCGCGTCATAGACGACCGCCTTGTGCTGGATCGATTCCCCGGCCACGGCGAGTGTGAGGCGAACGGCCCCATCCGCATCGGTCGGGGTGGTTAGAACGGCGAGTTCAAGGGCGGTGAGCGCCTTGCGGACATCGCCGTCGGATTTTTCCGCGAGGTGGCGGAGGGCGTCTGCTTCGGCGGTGGTTTTCGTGGAGCCGAGGCCGCGTTCGGAATCTGTCAGGGCGCGTTGCAGAACGGCGATGACGTCATCCACCGGCACGGGCTCGAGCTGGAAAATCTGCGAGCGCGAGACGAGCGGCGAGTTGACGTGGAAGCAGGGGTTGTGGGTGGTTGCACCGATGAAGCGGACCACGCCGCGCTCGATGTGCGGCAGCAGGACGTCCTGCTGGGCCTTGTTGAAGCGGTGGATTTCGTCGATGAAAAGGATGGTGGTCTCGCCGCGCAGTTCGCGCCAGGTGCGGGCCTGGTCGATTTTCGCGCGGATTTCGGCGACGTTGGACTCCACTCCGTTGAGTGACTCGAAGCGCGAGCCGGTGCTGCGGGCGATCACGCTGGCGAGCGTGGTTTTGCCGGTGCCGGGCGGGCCGTGGAAGATGAGTGAGGTGAAGCGGTCGCTCTCGATCGCGCGGCGCAGCAATTTTCCCGGGGCGAGGATGTGCGATTGGCCGGCCATCTCATCCAGCGTGCGCGGCCGCATGCGCGCGGCCAGCGGCTCGCCAGCTTGTGGCTTGTGCGCCAACGCGGCAGGCGTGGTGAAGAGGTCGGACACGGCGCAACCCTCGCGTTTCCCGCACGGTGATGCCAGCGGATTTCCGGGCTCGCACCACGCGGACATCGACAAGCCCCTGTCAGGCGTCACCATCGATCCCGATGCCTGCCAGAGCACCTGGCACCAGCGCGCCCGCCTGGGCGTGCATCCGGCCCACCCCAGCAAGCCACCATCCGTTGCAATCGTATCCGCGCTTCACGAATGCGTTTTTTTCGGAATGATTCCGGCGCTCCATTCTTCCCAAAACCGTCATGCGCGTTTTCCAAGTGCTCCGCCCGCTCGTCTGGCTCGTTGTTTCGTTTTCCGCCGCTCCCTGGGCCAGCGGGCAGTTTTCCTTCGATGCCGCCGCGCCATCATCCAGTCAGGCGCGATTGATCGCTGAGGTGAAATCCATCGCGCCTGGCGAGCCTTTCTCTGTGGCACTCGAACTCGATCATCCCGATGGATGGCACAGCTATTATCGGAACTCCGGCGGTGTCGAAATGCCGCCGGCCATCGCGTGGACCCTGCCCGATGGCTTCTCCGCCGGTGAAATCCAGTGGCCGGTTCCCACGATCAAGGACGGCTTCAGCGGGAAGAGTTTCATCTACGAGGGATCACCGGTCTTCCTCGTCCAAATCACCCCGCCCGATGCGCTCGTTTCCGGGGAATCGGTGACGCTTACTGCCGCTGCCGAGTGGCAAATTTGCCAGGAATCCTGCCTCAATGAAGAGAAAACGCTCACACTTACGCTGCCCGTGGCGGCAACCGCGGAGCCGGATCCCGCCGCCGCGGAATTTTTCGCCGGTGCCCGCGCCAGCCAGCCTGCAGCGGCCGGGAGCCGCAAATTCCATGCCACCAGCCACGACGCGGAAATCGTCCTGCGCGTCGAGGGCGGCGCGGGGGATGCGGAATTCACCGATTTCGTTCCCGACCAGCCTTTCGTGAAATCCGCGGGCGACGGCGGCTCGATTTCCCGCGAGGACGGCGCATGGATGATCCGGCTCCAGCGCGCCACGGTGGACGCCTTCGACAACGAGATCGAGCAGGGCGATTCATTTTCCGGGATCCTGCTGGGCAGCAGCCCGCTCATCGTCCCCCTCACGGCCCTCTCCGCGCCACCGCCGGAGCCCGCGCCCATCGGCAAATTTCTCCCCATCCTCGGCGGCATGCTGCTCGGCGGGCTCATCCTGAACCTGATGCCCTGTGTGTTCCCGGTCATCGGCCTGAAAATCATGGGCTTCGTCCAGCAGGCGGGGGCGGACCGGAAAAAAATCGCACTCCACGGGCTTACCTTCACTGCCGGTGTGCTCGCCTCCTTCGGGGTGCTCAGCGGCATCCTGTTCGCCGCCCGGGCCGCCGCCGGCAGCGCCATCGGCTGGGGATACCAGCTCCAGGAACCATGGGTCGTGTTTCCGCTCATGCTGCTCATGTTCCTGCTGGCGCTGAATTTGTTCGGCGTATTTGAAATCGGTGCCTCGGCCACTTCCGTCGGTGGTTCCTTGCAATCGAAGCACGGATTTGCCGGTTCGTTTTTCTCCGGGGTGCTTGCCACGGTGGTCGCCACGCCCTGCTCGGCACCTTTCCTCGGTGCGGCGATCGGTGCGGCCATCGCCTTGCCGGCCACGCAGTTTTTCGCCGCCTTCGCCGCGATGGCCATTGGCCTGTCACTGCCTTATCTGGTTCTCTCGGTGTTTCCGAAGCTCATTGATTTCCTGCCGCGTCCCGGCGCGTGGATGGAGAGTTTCAAGCAGGGGATGTCGTTCCTGCTTTTCGCCACTGCCGGATACCTGCTCTGGATCTACGGCGGCCTCATCGAGTTGGAAAACCTGCTCGATCCGCTGTTCGGCCTGAGCTGCATCGGCATCGCCGCATGGATCTACGGCCGCTGGTGCCTGCCGCACCGCAAAAAGAATGTCCGCCGCGCCGCGCTCGCTGTCACCGCCGCCTTTGCCGCCGCCGGTTTCCTGCTCGCCAAGCCGCCGCAACCTTCCGCGCTCGAGTGGCAGCCGTGGTCCGCCGAAACCCAGCAAGAGCTCCTGGAAAAAGGCACGCCCGTCTATATCGACTTCACCGCCAAGTGGTGCGCCACCTGCCAGGTCAACAAGAAGCGCGCCTACACCGCCGAAGTCATCGACCTCATGAAGCGCAAGGGCGTGGTCGCCCTAAAGGCGGATAAAACCAAGCCCGATCCCGAAATCGAAAAGGCCCTCCGCGGATACGGCCGCAGCGCCATCCCCGTCAATGTCTTGCTCGCCCCGGGCCGCGATCCCGTCATCCTGCCCGAACTGCTGGCACCGGACGATGTGATCCAGGCGCTGCAAGGTCTCTGACAGGAGCATCCCGGCCGGAAAATTTGACAAGATTCTGCTTGGCAAGACAGGCCCGATCTTTCAATTTCCGCCCCCGCCCGGTTCCGGGTGCAAGCCAACCAGATTCATCATGTCCGTTTCCATCCGCCTCAATCGCAAGGGCACCAAAGACCGCCCGTATTACAAAATCGTGGCCGTGGACAGCCGCAAACGCCGCGACGGCCGCTACATCGAGCAACTCGGCACCTACGATCCGCTCAAGGAAGGCACCAATTTCACCATCGACCTCACCCTGGCCGACAAATGGCTAGCCGTCGGTGCCAAGCCGTCGGACACCGTCAAGAGCATGATCCGCAAGGCCCGCACCGCCAGCGCCGCGAGCTGAGCCGTCCGCTCCGATCCGTTTTTTCCGCATCAACCGCGCTCCGCAAGGATCGCGGTTGATGCGTTTTGCGGGCGCGGGAAAGTCACCAATCCGTGCCCAGCCCGTAACGACCGGTGAGCTCCAGCAGGTCGTCACGCATCGGCCACTCGTCCGGACGTTCGCTGGTCGCGTGACGCTTGCTCGCGCCCTTCAGCATCATGCAGCCGGTGTTGTCGCCAATGGCGCGGATTTCCTCCACCTCCTCCGCTGTGAAACGGACGTCCGGCAGCGCGCCAAACTCGCGGATCTTGTCCTCGATCGGCCGCGCGCCCTCGCCGGATTCCTGGATGAAGGTCGGCACCACACTCTCCACCGCCGGGTGACTCAGGTTCCAAATACTCGCGAATTGCAGCAAGGTCAGACCATACTTCTCTGCGAGCGGCCGCATCCGGTTGGCTTTTTCCATCCCATGCTGCACCCATCCTTCCGGTCGGTATGTCCGGTGGTCGCCAGGCTTGAACTGGTGGCAGGGGCGGTCGAGATCGTCGTGAAACACGCCGCCGTGATCGACCACCCGGGTCATTACCTTGACGCCGTGAGTTTCGCAGGCGGGCAGCGTGAGACCCACCGGCCAGGGCTCGAGCGGATTGAGAATGAGCATGGCCCAATCGATGAGCTCGCCGAAGCGTTCGAAGGAGCCGACGAGATCGAGCGAGAACCCATTGGCTGGCCCCGGTGCGATGCCGAGCAGGCGGGTGAGTCCCTCGTCCTTCACACTTTTGAGCGCATTCCAGACGGGCTCGCTGGTGTAGCCGAGTTCGTCGGGATTGTGGAGCATCAAGAGATCGAAGTGATCGCTGCCGCAGCGCTCAAGTTCCTGCGCGGCGGCCATGCGGACGAATCCGGAAAAACCCTCCGGCCCGCGCAGCGCGGGATCGGTGAAACGCGGGTAGCCGCGCGAGCCTTGACGCTCGCCTTCGTAAAAATCGTGTCCGATCATACCGACCAGACTGTAGCTGCTGCGATCCACGCCTTTGAGCGCCCGGCCGAGCAGTTCATCGGCCTTGCCGTTGCCGTAAACATCGGAAGTGACGAAGGTGCGGATGCCGGCCTCGTAGGCGGTCTCGATGCAGCCGATGAAGCGGCCCTCGGGCAGGGTTTCGCCGAAGTGCATGAAGCGTCCGCCGCTCCAGGTGCCGTATGCCGTGTGGGTGGGGTCCATCATATGTGGCGAGTGGGTTAGCGGCGTCGAGGCGGCGGGTCAATGCCACATGCTCAACTCCCGCGTTGCCGGTTCCGTTTCGCGAGACGCACGCGTGCGTGTCATGCGTTCGCGCAGGCCGCCTTGTTCGATGAATTCGTTTTCAAGGGTCTTCAACTGTTGGTCGATGAGGTAATTGGCCTGATGGACGAGGCAGATGGCGATGTTGGCGAGGGTTTCGGCCGGCCGGGTTTCCATGAAGCCGCGATACAACTCGAAGGTTTGCGGGGTTTTCTTGCCGAGGCGGCGGACGAACAGCGCCTCGCGCGAGTCTTTGTCCCATAGCGGGAGGTCGCGCGCGCGGAGGAAGTCCAGATAATCGTCGAGCAGTTCCTCCAAGCTGGCTCGCGCCACGTTGGTGAGCTTGATTTCCATTTCCTTGGAAGTCTGCGCGGCCTTGCTGCCTTCGAGGATGTTCTTTTTGCCCGAGCGCGCGGATTGGATCATCTGATCGATAGTGCGGTCTCCGCGCGAGAGGAATTTGTGCGCGAAGCGGAAGGTGAAATCATAGACGACCTCGGCTTTTTGGAAGGAGCGCAGGAACCGATAATCGCTGCGGGGGACGAGGACGCGCTCTTCGGCGGGATTGGGAGCATGGGATGGATGGGAAGAATGGGACTCATGATTCCCATCCATCCCATCATTCCCATGCTTCTTGTTTTTCATGATCCAGTCATATCTTCCGGACCTGTTTCCTGCAACTCCCCGCTCTCCACATACCGCCCCAACGGCCGCACCAAGTTGGTGGGCAGTGGAAACACGCGCTCGTGGATCCCCGGTGCGATTTCCTGCGACTGCTGGTAGGCGTCGCGGACCATTTCGAGTTTGGCATCGAGGTTGTCGATGTAGTGCAGCGCGAAGGCCTCGGGAGTGCGCGGCAGGACCGGGGAGCCGAACTGGTGTTCGCCGTGGTGGCTGCCGATCAGGTGGAGCAGGTGCAGGCGGACATCGTTGGATGAAGGTGTCAGACCACTCCACGCCAGAGCCTCAGGGCTGGCCATGGTTTCGTGCCACAGGCGGTTGGCCAGCTCGATACCGAGCGGAATGTGTCCCATCATTTCACCATAGAGGCTGAGATTTTGCGTGAAGCCGTGCTCGGGATAGGAGTTTTCCCAGAGCTTGCCGCAATCGTGGAACAGCACGCCGGCGAGCAGCAGATCGCGGTTCAAGTCCGGGTAAACGCGGCAAATCGCATCGGCCGAGCGCAGCATCTGGGCGACGTGCTCGACCAAACCGCCGCGGCGCGCGTGGTGGTTGCGCTTGGCGGCGGCGGTGCGGCGGAAGTGGTCGCCGTGGGTTTCCATAAAACGCTGGCAAAGCCCGTGCAGCCGAGGATCGGCGATGCTGTCGCAGAGACGGCGGATTTCCGCGAAATCGCGGTCCTGTTTTTCACGCAGCTCGGGATCGCCTGCGAAAAAATCGTCGAGCGCCTGATCTTCGGGCGTGTGGAATTCCAAATCGCGCGCTTCGATGCCAAAGGACCCCTGCGTCCACTTCGCCTCGACGCGGAAGACCTTGCCGATATCGAGCGCCTCGGCCTGCTGCCAGGCCGGCGCGTCCGACCAGATCTTGAGCGCGAAGTGGCCGGTGGCATCGGCGAGCGCGAGTTCGAGATAAGGCTTGCCGTTCTTGGTCGTGCGGCTGGCGCGCGTCTGGAGCTGGGCGTGGACGGCGGCAAGCAGGGGTTTTTCCCCGGCCTGCTCCTTGAGGGCGGCGATGGTGATGGGACTCACGCCCTCAGCATGGGGAAGGAGCGGACTGCGGGTCAAAGCAGATATTTCGACGCCTGTTCCACGTCCTTGTCGCCGCAAGCCACTGGATGCCCTTCCAAGTTGACGTCCAGTAGGTTCCCGGCTTTCCTCCCCATTGAGAATGCCCGCGTTTTTATTGGGTGAAATCGATGCAAATGGCCGGGCTTTTTATCGCAACAATTTGAGACAACATTTCCCGTATGGCGACAGCATACATTGAGACTACCATTCCGAGCTACTACACGGCGAGGAATGCCCGATCGATCATTCAGGCGAGTCGGCAACTCGCGACGCGAGAATGGTGGGACAGAGGCTGTTCGGGATTCGAGCTCGTCACTTCCACCGAGACCCTGAATGAGGTTGGTGAGGGTGAGCCTGTCTTGGCGAGTGAGCGGATCGCCCTGCTTCGGGGAATCCGGGTGCTGCCTGTGACGGGCGAAGCCGCCGACCTGGCACAATTGCTTGTGACATCGGGCCTTGTTCCCAATATCGCGACGCCAGATGCGGTTCACATCGCTCTTGCATCCGTGCACCAGATCGATTTTCTTGTGACGTGGAATTTCAAGCATATCGCGAATCCGCATATCAGGGAGCGAATGCGCGCCAAGATCAACGAATCGGGTTTCCACATGCCGGTGATGTGCAGCCCGGAAGAACTGCTGAACGATGATGAAACTGTCTGACAATCCACCCAAGGTGATTGATGAGGTGATTGCCGAAGTCCGCGCAATCAAGCGCGGCATTTCCGAGCGTCACGGCAACAATATCGACCGCTTGCTTGCGTCACTGATCTCACAGGAACGGGCCGCAAAAACGACCGAGGCGGAACAAGCCGATGGCGAACAAAGACTGCACCACAAGAAATGAAACAAGCCATCAAGCTCCTGCTCTCCTTTCTTGGCGGGGTTGTGGTGGCCACCACGGTGATCTCCATCTGGCTGCCACCTCGCCTTGTGTCGAGCAGATCAGTGGTATGCGGATCGTCACCACAATGGTCGCTGGAAGCTTTCGAGGCGATCAATAGCGAGATGACGGAACTTGTGACTGATCCCAACATCACCATGGCAGTCATCCCGAGACTAGGCGGAAATGACTATAATATCATGGTCTCCGATGATCGTCTTCGTGCTCGTTTTGGGTTTGTTTCCTGGGAGCAGTCCTTGAAGCGGATTCACGATCGAATGGATGAGCTGCGAAGAAATGGAGCCCAAGCCGAGGTGCCGAACCCGCGGTAGTGTCCTCTTTGGATTAGAGCTTCCGTCGTCGCTGGCCCCGTGTTTTTGGGCATTCCCCAATACATTAATGAGAAGTCTTGGAGCGGGCTTCGAGACCGTGTAATTTCAGGATGCCTGATGAAACCAACACGCTATTGGCGAAGAATAAGCCCCACCGGAATCACAACAGATATTTCGACGCCTGCTCGACGTCCTTGTCGCCTCTGCCTGATAGGTTGGCGATGAGGATGGCGCTCTTCGGCAGGCTGCCGGCGATCTTCGACACATAGGCCATGGCATGCGCGCTTTCGAGCGCCGGGATGATGCCCTCACAGTGGGCGAGTTCCTTGAATGCGGCGAGCGCCTCGGCATCGGTGGCGTAGGTGTATTCGACGCGGCCGATGTCGTGGAGATACGCGTGCTCGGGGCCGATGGCGGCGTAGTCGAGTCCGGCGGAAACCGAGTGGGTGAGTTCGATCTGGCCGTCGTGATTGGCGAGCAGCCAGGTTTTGGTGCCTTGCAGCACGCCGAGCTTGCCGCCTTGGAAACGCGCGGCGTGGCGCTCGGGAATGATGCCGTCGCCGCCGGCCTCCACGCCGACCATGCGGACGTTTTCATCTCCGAGAAATGGATGGAACAGGCCGATGGCATTTGATCCGCCGCCGACACAGGCGACCAACAGATCGGGCAGGCGGTTTTCCTTTTCCAGAATCTGCCGCCGCGCCTCGATGCCGATGACGCGGTGGAAATCCCGCACGATCATCGGAAACGGATGCGAACCGAGCGCCGAGCCGAGAATGTAGTGCGTGTGATCGACACTGGCCACCCAGTCGCGCATCGCTTCATTGACCGCTTCCTTGAGCGTGGCTTGGCCGGCAGTGACGGCACGGACTTCCGCGCCCATGAGGCGCATGCGGGCGACGTTGAGTGCCTGACGCTCCATGTCCACCTTGCCCATGTAAACGACGCAATCCATGCCGAAGCGGGCGCAGACGGTGGCGGTGGCCACACCGTGCTGGCCGGCACCGGTCTCGGCGATGATGCGTTTTTTCCCGAGCCGCTTGGCGAGCAGGATCTGGCCGAGCGCGTTGTTGATCTTGTGCGCGCCGGTGTGGAGCAGATCCTCGCGCTTGAGATAGATTTTCGCGCCGCCGAGTTGATCGGTCCAGCGCTCGGCGAAATACAGCGGGGTCGGCCGCCCGACGTAGTCGTGCAGCATGGCGTTGAGCTCGGCATGGAACGCGGGATCGTTTTTCGCCGACTCATAGGCGGTGGCGAGTTCCTGCAATGGGGCCATCAAGGTTTCCGGCACGAACATGCCGCCGTATTGGCCGAAATGGCCGGCGGAATCCGGAACGGTGGCGGTGGGAGCGGGTGAAGTGGCCATGGGCGGGCGGCAGTCTCCGGCGGGACCGGTCCGGATTCAAGGGGGAATCCGGCGGGCAGCCGACGCATCGAAAAGATTGGATTCACCGCCAAGACGCCAACTGCGGCAAGTTTCAAAGAAATGATTGCCGGCAGAATACAATCCCGGCAGGACTTGCCCCCTCCCATGCGTTTGGGATTTTCAGGATTTCTTGGCGGCCTCGGCGTCTTGGCGGTGAATTATCCCGGATTTCAGCCGTGACGACCCTGATCCAGCGGGCTTGCGGGCAGGCTTCACATGCGGTGGGATGGCCGCGTGATCGATCCGCTCGACCGCAAACTGCTGCGCGACCTTTCCCGGATGAAGGGCCAGGTGCTCGCGGTGAGCTTGGTGATGGCCTGCGGGCTGGCAATGATGATCATGATGCGCAGCCTGATCCTCACACTGGAATCGACGCGCTCTGCCTACTATCAACAATATGCCTTCGCCGACGTCTTCGCCTCGCTGAAACGAGCGCCCCTTTCGCTGGCCGGTCGCTTCACGACCCTGCCCGGCGTGGCCGCAGTGGAAACGCGGGTGGTGGTGGATGTGATGATCGATCTGCCCGGCCTCAGCGAGCCGGCGTCGGGCCACATCGTCTCGCTGCCGGCGGATGGCGGGCAGCCGATGCTCAACCGGATTTTCCTGCGCGGCGGACGGTTTCCGCAGGCCGACGCACGGCGCGAGGTGATCCTCGGCGAGGCCTTCGCCAATGCCAACGGACTGGGCCCGGGCGATTCGCTGGTGGCGGTGGTCAACGGCCGCCGTGAGACGCTGGAAATCTGCGGCATCGGCCTCTCGCCGGAGTTTGTGTTTGAGGCGCGCGCCGGCGAGACGCTTCCGGACCACGAGCGCTTCAGCGTGATGTGGATGAACTACCGCGCACTGTCCGTGGCCTACAACATGGATGGTGCGTTCAATGACATCTGCATCGATCTATCACCCGGCGCGCCGGCCGGGGTGTTGATGGGGGAAATCGACCGCCTGCTCACTTCCTACGGCGGTCGAGGTGCCTACACGCGCCGTGACCACCCAAGCGCGCAGCGGCTCGATGACGAGTTGCGGGTGTTACATACTCTCTCGCTGGCCTATCCGCTGGTGTTCATGAGCGTCGCGGCCTTCATGGTGAACGCGGTGCTCTCGCGCATCGTGCGCCTGCAGCGCGAGCAGATCGCCCAACTGAAGGCGCTCGGTTATTCGTCGCGGCAGGTTGGCTTCCATTATCTCAAGTTCGTGCTGGTGATCGGCGTCTTCGGTACTGTCATCGGTGGCATTGGCGGGCGGGTGCTGGGAGCGCTGTTAGTGGATCTCTACACGCAGTTTTTCCTTTTTCCCGGGCTGCATTTCCAGACGGACTACAGCGCGCTGGGGCTTGCCTTGGTCGTCTGCCTCGGGTTCTCGACGCTCGGCGTGCTCACGGTGGTGCGACAGGCGGTGAAACTGCCGCCGGCCGAGGCGATGCGGCCCGAGCCACCCGCGGATTTCAAGCCGTCCTTGTTCGAGCGCATCGGGTTGACGCGTTTCTTCAGCCCGACGTTCCGCATGGCCTTGCGCAACATCGAGCGCCGCCCGTGGCAGGCCGTCTTCACCGGTTGCGGCCTCGCGCTGGCCACCGGACTGATGGTCCTGCCCGGCGCGATGAGCGAC
Source organism: Akkermansiaceae bacterium (assembly GCA_023253625.1). Classification (GTDB taxonomy): domain Bacteria; phylum Verrucomicrobiota; class Verrucomicrobiia; order Verrucomicrobiales; family Akkermansiaceae; genus Luteolibacter. Next base: position 14,609 of record JALRFY010000077.1, read on the forward strand.
AGCATCGACCACCTGCTCACCTTCCAGTGGAACAGCGCGCAACGGCACGATGTGGCCGTCTTTCTCACAGAGCCATCGTCGCGCAAGGGCCTTCACGATCTGGAAAACCTCCCCGGCGTGATCCGCGCCGAGCCGGTGCGCATGATGCCCGCGCGGCTGAACTTCGGCCACCGCCAGCGCAAGCTCTCGGTCACCGGCATCGCGCCGGGCAACGATTTGAACCGCCTGCTCGACGAAAACGAGCGCCCGATCGAGATGCCGGAGGATGGCTTGCTGATGTCGGAAAAACTCGCCGAAATCCTTGGCGCGCGGCTTGGCGACGAGGTGCGGCTGGAAATGCTCGAAGGCCGCCGCGTCACGGTGGACGTGCCGATCCGCGGGCTGGTCACTGATTTCGCCGGCGTCTCGGCCTACATGGATCTGACAGCCCTGAACCGCATCCTCAAGGAAGGCGAGACCGTCAATGGCGCTTTCCTCGCCGTGGATCACCAGCATTGGGACCGCTTCATGCGCGAGGTGAAGGACACGCCGCGCGCCGCGTTTGTGATGGTGAAACGCGACCAGCTCGCCGCCTTCCGTGAAACCACCGGCAAGAGCATCGGCATCATCCGCAAGTTGTATTTCGTGCTCGCCACCATCGTCGCCTTCGGCGTGGTTTACAACAGCGCCCGCATCGCCCTCTCCGAGCGCAGCCGCGAGTTGGCGACGCTGCGGGTCGTCGGCTTCAGTGTGCCCGAGGTGCGCGGCGTGCTGGTCGGCGAACTCGCAGTGCTGGTCCTGCTGGCCATTCCCGCCGGGCTGCTTTTCGGCCGCGGGCTGGCCTTGCTCATCATGACATCGTTCAGCACGGAAACCGTGCGCCTGCCGCTTGTCATCAACGACTCGACCTATGCCATCGCGGTGGTCGTGGTGCTCACCGCCGCAGTCAGCTCGTTCGCCGTGGTCTCGCGCATGCTGGCCACGCTCGATCTCGTCGGCGTCCTCAAGGCACGCGATTAAACCACATGGCCGCCGCCCGCCTCAGCCCTTCACCCGCTCGACTTCCGCACCGAGCATGAGGAGCTTCTCGTCGATGTGTTCGTAGCCGCGGTCGATGTGATAGAGACGGCTGATTTCAGTGGCCCCCTTGGCGGTGAGGGCGGCAAGCACAAGGGCGGCGGATGCGCGCAAATCGGAGGCCATGACCGGTGCGGCGGAGAGTTTTTCCACGCCGCGGACGACGGCGGTGCCGTGGTCCACCTTGATATCGGCACCCATGCGCTTGAGTTCGGCGCAGTGCATGAAGCGCTGCGGGAAAATGGTGTCCTTGATCACGCTGATGCCCGGCGTGGTGGCGAGCAGGGCGGTCATCTGCGCCTGCATGTCAGTGGGGTAGCCGGGGTAGGGGGCGGTGACGAGATCCACGCCCTTGAGGTTGCCATTGCTGCGGAAAACAGTGCAGGTGTCGCCGGTTTCGTTGAACTCGACGCGGTGGCCGGACTGCTCGATGGCGGCGGTGATCGCCTTGAGGTGCTCGCGGCAGACGCGGCGGAGCTTCACACCATCGCCAGCCAAGGCGGCGGCGGCCATGAAAGTGCCGGCCTCGATGCGGTCCGGAATCACCGAAGGAATGAACGGCATATCTACCCGTTTCGCGTTCAAGGTCCTTTCCAAAGTGTTCAACCACGACACGGAAGAAGTCGCCGCGAATCCTGTTCACCTCTTCTATTACCCGTTAAAACTTTGTTTCATCATGTAAAGTTTCCCGCGCTTTGAGTGGCGTCATGCTATGTATACTAACACGTCAGTTTCCTCTCTATTTCATCATGTGTATGTCTGATGTAATGACTTGTTGCTATTCTGATGTAACCCGTAGTATATAAGGAACAGCCCCGAGCCGAATAAAGGAGTCAAATTCGAAGTCTCATC
>JALRFY010000119.1 GCA_023253625.1 Akkermansiaceae bacterium
TCTTCATCTCAGGTTGCTACGACATACTCCACGCCGGCCATCTCCAGTTCTTCGAGGAGGCCAGGGCGCTCGGCGATTATCTGATCGTTTCGTTCGCCTCCGCCGAGGTGCTCTGGATCCACAAGCGCCGCAAGCCATCGATCCCTGACGAGCACAAATTTGCCCTGCTCCAAGGCGTGCGCGTGATCGACGAGGTGGTCATCGGCCACGGACATGAGGAAGGCATCGATTTCCGTGAGGAATTCCTGCGCCTGCGCCCGGACATCCTGGCCGTCACCGAGGACGACAAATACGCCGGGATGAAACGCGCGCTGTGCGCCGAGGTGGGTGCGGATTATGTCGTGCTGCCGAAAACCCGGCCTCGTTTCGAACCGGTCTCCACCTCATCCATCGTCCGCTGGGTGCAAGCACCCACCGAGGCCCCGCTCCGCGTCGATTTCGCCGGCGGTTGGCTCGATGTCCCACGCTTCGCCCGCCCCGGTGAATATGTAGTCAACTGCGCGATCTCGCCACTCGTCTCGCTCCGCGAGTGGCCCTATGAGAAACAAGCCGGCCTCGGCGGCAGCGGTGCGTGGGCACTGATCAACGGCCGCGATGGCGTGGACTCGGAAATCGAGCTCGGCGTCGGCTGGCAGGACCCTGCGGTGATCCGCGAAACCGGCCTCTGCGTTTGGCGGTCCGGCCCGAAGCCCGTGCTCGATTTCAAGCACAACGGCGATTTCCTCGCAGGCCGCATGGCGATCTTATGGACCGGCACCAGCCACGACACGCCTGGCGTGGCCGACCATCCCCGCGACTACGACCGCATCGCGCAAAGCGCCCGCATCTGCCGGGAAGGTGTGCTGCAAGCCGGCATCGCAAAACTCGCCGAGGGCGTTTCACTCTACCACTCGACACAACTTGACGAAGGCATGGGCCTGCTGCCGGAAATCAACGACGCCATCGCCCACAAATACTGCGGTGGCGGCTACGGCGGCTATGCGCTCTATCTCTTTGCCGATCCTGCCAGTCGCGAGGCCGCCATCTCCGCCACTCCCGAGCTGCGTCCGGTAGAGCCGTTCTGCCGGGTATAGATAACCCGCGCCCGGTAGCGCGCCCTCGGTGGGGGCGCGCATCACCCACACTCCTTCGCTGGCTGCCAACTCTCACACGCGAATGACCACCCTCCCAGTAATCGGCCTGCCTGTCGCAGCCGCCACCTACGCCGGCGCGGTGGAATGGGTGCTGGAAAAGGCCGCCGCAAAGGATCGTGCCCATGCCGTGGAAGCAGCCAACTGCCATGTTGCCGCACTCGCCCGCAGTGACGCCGCGTTCGGCCAAAGCATGGCGCAATTCGACCTGATCGTCCCTGATGGCATGCCGCTCGTCTGGGCACTCAATCGGCAATTGCCATCCGATCAAAGGCTCACCGACCGCGTTTACGGCCCCACTCTCATGCTGGAAACGCTCAAGGCCACCCAAGGCCGGCCGGAGTTCAGGCATTTTCTGTTAGGCGGCAAACAGTCCACTCTAGACAAGCTCAGACGGGTCTTCTCGGACCGTTTCCCCGGCACCACCATCGCTGGCATGCACTCACCGCCTTTCGGCGAATGGCCGCCGGATGAATTCCAACGCATCTGCGAAAGGATCCGCTCCTCCGGCGCCAATCTCATCTGGGTAGGCCTCGGCTGCCCGAAACAGGAACACTGGATCGCCCGCCACAAGGACCGGCTTCCGCCCGGCGTCTATTTCGGCATCGGTGCCGCCTTCGCCTTCCACGCCGGCGAAGTGAAACAATCACCACCCGCACTCCAGAAGCTCGGCCTCGAATGGGCCTACCGTCTCGCCATGGAACCCCGGCGGCTCTTCAAACGCTACTTCACCTACAACACCCTTTTTCTCTGGCACCTGCTGCGCGGCTCAACGGAAAAATGAATCCGCCATCCGCCCAAGCACTCCATGTGCAAACCCATGCCAGACAACCTGATCCATCAGGCCGCGATGAAGCAATTGCATGGTTGGAAAAACACCTTCGAAATTTGGCTTTCCCCGGCCGCTCACAGCCTCTAACTGCCGGTTGGCACCTGAACTCACCAAGATTCCAGCGTCTCTGCATTCACCATGAAAATCAAATCCATCTGCTGCCTCGGTGCCGGCTACGTCGGCGGCCCCACCATGGCCATGATTGCCGCCAAGTGCCCGGACATCCAGGTCACCGTCTGCGACATGAACCAGGAACGCATCGACGCCTGGAACACCAACGAGCTGCCGGTCTATGAACCCGGACTCCACGAAGTGGTCGTCACAGCCCGGGGCCGCAACCTCCATTTCACCACCGACATCCGCCCGGCCATCGCCGCCGCCGATCTGATCTTCGTCTCGGTCGGCACCCCCACCAAGACCTATGGCATCGGTGCCGGCCGTGCCGCGGACCTGCGTTACATAGAGTCCGCCGCGCGCCTCATCGCCGAGGTTTCGCACGGCCACAAGATCATCGTCGAGAAAAGCACCATCCCGGTGAAAACCGCCAGCGCCATCCGCACGATCATCACCGCCAACACCACCTCCGAATGCACCTTCGAGGTGCTCTCTAATCCGGAATTCCTCGCCGAAGGCACGGCCGTCGCCGACCTCGAAAACCCCGACCGCATCCTCATCGGCGGCGAAACCACCGACTCCGGCAAAGCCGCCGTCGAGGCGCTCGCCGCGATCTACGCCCGCTGGATCCCACGCGAACGCATCATCACCACCAACCTCTGGTCCTCCGAGCTCTCGAAACTCGTAGCCAACGCCTTCCTCGCCCAGCGCATCTCATCCATCAACTCGATCTCCGCCCTCTGCGAAGCCACCGGTGCGGACGTGGATGAAGTCGCCCGCGCCATTGGCCATGACTCGCGCATTGGCCCGAAATTCCTCAAGGCTTCGGTCGGCTTCGGCGGTTCCTGTTTCCAAAAGGACATTCTCAACCTCGTCTATCTCTGCGAGTCCTTCGGCCTCCCCGAGGTGGCCACCTACTGGCGTCAGGTCGTTGATCTCAATAATTGGCAGAAGTCCCGCTTCGTCGAAAATATCGTCCGCACGCTCTTCAATACCGTCAATGGCAAGCGCATCGCCATCCTCGGCTTCGCCTTCAAGAAGGACACCAACGACACCCGCGAATCCCCCGCCATCCAAGTCTGCCGCGACCTGCTGCGCGAACACGCCCACCTCGCCATCTACGATCCGCGCGTCGATCGCGCCTCCATCCACCAGGACCTCAGCGACGCCAAAATCCCCGCAAGCCTCATCGCCTCCAACGTCGAGATCCACACCGATCCCTATGCTGCCATGAAGGACGCCCACGCCCTCGCCGCACTGACCGAGTGGGACGAATTCCGCGACCTCGATTTCAAGCGAATCCACGACCTGATGTTCAAGCCCGCCTTCGTCTTCGACGGCCGCGCCATCCTGCCCACCGCCAAACTCAAGAAACTCGGCTTCGAGGCCTTCATCATCGGCAAAGGCCGCTGATCCGAGTTCTCATCCAGGATGAAGTGCTCGATTATCTCCAGCACCTCGCCCCCAAACCTCGCCACGCGATCCGGCTCGCCATCATGGCACTCACCCGCGAGAAGGGCGACATCAAGTCACTGACCGATCAATTGGAGGGCCTCCATCGCCTTCGCGTCGGTTCAAACCGGGGCATCTTCGAATATGAAATCATCAAGGCCAAAAGGTGATCACTTGCGTTTGCACCGCACCCCGGCGGATCCCGGAAATGGATCTACGAGGTGTTTCGCAGCCGCTTGCTGGAATGACCTTCCGATCATAAATTTCTCCCCAACCGGGAACGCCGAGCGCCAACTCAGCTGGCCAAACCCTCGCTGACTCTCTGCCTTTCAACTTTTCAGCATTTACTCCATGCACATCCACCCGGAATTCCACCGCTTCCTCTCCCGCACCGACAAGGAACATCTCCTTGGCCAGCGCGGCATCGTCGTCTGGCTATGCGGTCTCTCCGGCTCCGGCAAGTCCACCATCGCCAACGCCGCCGAGCGCGTTCTCCACCAGCAAGGCCGCTTCACCACCATCCTCGATGGCGACAACCTCCGCTCCGGACTCAACTCCGACCTCGGCTTCACCGACCATGACCGGCTCGAAAACATACGCCGCTTTACCGAGGTCGCCAAAATCCTCGTCTCCCAAGGCGTCATCACCTTCGTTTCAGCCATCACCCCGCGCGGCGAACTGCGCGACCTCGCCCGCGGCATTCTGGGCGAGGATCTGTTCGAGGTTTACGTGAAAGCCAGCTACAAGACCTGCGAACAACGCGACGTCAAAGGACTCTACGCCAAGGCCGCACGCGGCGAAATCCAGCACTTCACCGGCAAGGACGGCTCGTTTGAGCCTCCGCACAACCCCGATCTCGTCCTCGATACTGAATCCACCACCATCGAAGACGCCGCATTCGAACTGCTCGAAGCCATCCGCGAGAGAATCACTTCAGGCGCTACCCTTTAGCGCGCCCAGGTAGCGCCGCTCTCATTTTCTTCCTGCCATTCTCGGGTTCCAACGCGCGGATCCAAACATTACCAATCCACCCATCTTTGTAATTATTCCTTGACCTGGGTCCTCCCCAATCCTACCGGACGCGTCCCCAAACGCCATTCACCGCACACTCGGCATTTCAGCTTTTACCCGCATGCCCAACTACCATCTCAGCCATATCGATCAACTTGAAGCGGAAGCGATCTTCGTCCTTCGTGAAACCGCCGCCCAATTCCATAACCCGGCACTGCTTTTTTCCGGTGGCAAGGACTCGATCGTGATGGCCTGGCTCGCCAAAAAGGCATTCTGGCCCGCCCGCATGCCCTTCCCGCTGGTCCATATCGACACCGGCCACAATTTCCCCGAAACCATGGCCTACCGCGACGAGTTCGTGGATCTCATCCGCGCCACCCTCGTCGTCGGCCTGGTCCAGGAATCCATCGACACCGGCCGCGTGGTCGAGGAAAAGGGCCCCAACGCCTCGCGCAACAAGCTCCAGACCGTCACCCTGCTCGACACCATCGAGAAACACCAATACGACGCCTGCCTCGGCGGCGGCCGCC
>JALRFY010000166.1 GCA_023253625.1 Akkermansiaceae bacterium
GATCAAAAATTAAGATATGATAATATTATTAAAATTTATAATTAAATAATTAAATAATTATTATTACTACTACGCTACATATTTTCTTAGCATTTCTAATAACTTGTCACTATATCCAGGTTTATAAACTACTTCTGCACCCGAGCAATCAGCTTGGCCCAGCCAATCCCTGAGGTGTCGTGCGAGCAGGGGCTTGCCGTCAGCCTGATGACCCACCTCTGAAAACCCGGATTTACAGATGAGGTGTTGCTCTATCGGGTTGCAGCCGTCCGTCACACCAGAAGCACATTATTGAGAACAGTATGAACCCATTGAACAAACGCGAATTCCTCAAAGTGACATCCCTGCTTGGTGCCGGCGCGGCCGTTCCAGCCATCGCGGCCGGCGACCCTGCCACTCCGCCGGCCGACCCGCCCGCGGAGAGCCTGCTCGACGCGAATTTCACATCGGACTCGGGGCGGGGGTTCGGATCCCAGGTCATTCATCACGGCGAGCAGAAAGGCTTTCAGGTCACGCCGATCAGCCAGGACAAGGCGGCCCCTGGCTACCAGCGGCCGGGCAATCTCAACAACCCGACGGTGGCCCCGCTCCTGCGCAAGATCATGGAAATGGAGGGCACCGAGGCGGCCGCCGGAGGCCCCTGCGGGATGGGCATCATTTCCCAAACCTACATGACCTTGCTCAAGCCGGGAGATCGTGTGGTGGCCCACCGCTGCAACTACGACTGGGTGATGACCCTGTTTCGCGACTACCTGCCGCAGTGGGGCGTCGCAGTCGAGTTCGTCGATTTGAACGATCCCGGGAACCTCGCGGAATCCCTGAAGGCCAGGCCCGCGAAGGTCGTCCACTTCGAACCTTATGTAAACCCGACGATGGAGGTGCTGGACACGACCTCCCTGATCCGGGTCGCCAAGGCCGCCGGTGCCACCGTGGTCGTGGACAACACCTGGCTGACACCCTATCTGCTGCAACCATTCCGTCTCGGTGCCGACCTGGTTATTCACAGCGTCACGAAATACATCGGTGGCCATGGCAATGCGATGGGCGGGGTGGTTTCGGGCCGGAAAGAACTCGTGGACCGGATTTCCCACGCGCAGAACTGGCTTGGCGGCTTGCTCCGGCCGATGGATGCCTTCCTCGTAACCCAGGGAGTGAAGACGCTTCCTCTGCGGATGCGGCAGCACTGCCGTTCCGCCCGGATGGTGGCCGGGTTTCTCGAATCGCATCCGGCGGTGGCGCGGGTGCGGTATGGCGGCCTGCCGTCGTGGAATCCGCAGGCGGAAACTGGTTCGCTGAAAGGCTTTGGCGGAATGCTTGGCATCGAGTGGAAGAGTGATGCCGTCCATCAAGGCCTTGGCAAACACGTCAGGTTGATGGTGAGTGAAACCAGCCTCGGCGACCCGGTGACGCGGGTGATGCAGCGCGAGGAAAACAAGGCCAGCGGCGTGCCGCCCCGCTACACCCGCGTCTCGATCGGCCTGGAGGAACCGGAGGATGTCATTGCCGACTTCGAACAGGCGATCGCGAAATGTCAGTAGAAGTCCCCATGCTTATGAAAATGGCAATGAGATCCGAACCCGTCCGCCGTGATTTCCTCAAACTTGGATCGGCCTCCGCCCTTGGTGTGCTGACGGGCGGCCTGGCCACGACCCTGGCCGAGGAGGTCGCGAGTCCGCAACCGGCGAAACGCCGCTACGACTGCATCGTGCTGGGCCTGGGTGCCATGGGATCGGCATGCATCTATCAGTTGGCGAAACGCGGGGCGAGTGTGCTCGGGATCGAGCAGTTCGACCTCGCGCACGCCCTTGGCAGCAGCGGCGGCTTCTCCCGGCAAACGAAGGTGGCGCCCTACCTCGGCGGCCCCTTCGAACCACTGATCCGGAGAGCGAATGAAAACTGGCAGGCGCTCGAAAAAGACAGCGGTCAGCACATTTTTCATCGCTGCGGATGGTTGCAGATCGGGATGAACCAGCGTCTGACGCAGGCCCAGGCCGGCGGCGAGGGGCCGCAGATCGAGATCTTGGACGCCGCCTCGCTCGCCGACCGCTATCCGCAGTTTCGGAACCTGGCTGAGGGAACCAACGCGCTGTTCGATCGCCAGGGCGGGCTCCTGCGCAGCGAGCTTGCCATCGCCAGCCACTGCCATGGCGCGCTTCGCCACGGCGCGCAGATCCGCGCCCAAGAGACTGTCAATGATTGGACCAGCGACATCGATGGTGTCACTGTCACGACCACGCGGGGAACCTATCGGGCCAAACACCTGGTCATCGCGGCCGGGGCCTGGAACGCAAAGCTCCTGCCGCAACTCCGGGATCGACTGCAGGTGACCCGCTTGTCGCTCGGTTGGTTCGCACCCGAGCCGCCCGCAGCCTTCGATGTGAAGGATTTCCCCATCTGGAGCCATGGAGACTACTACGGATTCCCGGTGCTGCCCGACTTTCCCGGAGTCAAGGTGGCCAAGCACTGGCGGGGTTCCCCGACCGATCCGGACAGGCTGGATCGGATGCCGAACGCCGGCGACGAGAAACTTGTTCGCGATTACCTGGGCAAACACCTGCCCTCGGCGAATGGAACGACGCTGGCGTTCAAGGTCTGCATGTATACATGGGGAGGCCCCTGGCTCGGCCCGCTCCCGGGCACGAAACACGTGACCATCATCGCGGCCTGCGACGGCGGCGGCTTCAAGTTTTCAAGCGCCTA
>JALRFY010000178.1 GCA_023253625.1 Akkermansiaceae bacterium
TGGATGAGCCTCAGTGTCTTGGGACAGCGGACTTTTCCTTTGAGCGCGTTCATCAGGCGGTCGTGATTGACTGTGTCAAAGAACGATTTGAGGTCGCATTCCACGGCGTGGTGGCGGCCTTCGTTCCAGCTTTCCTCCATCACGACCTCCGCATGGTGTGCGGAGCGGCCGGGACGGTATTCATGGCTGTGTGCGCTGAAATCCACTTCGAAAAGGGATCCCGGCACTTGTGCGACGGCCTGCAGGATCACGCGATCCCGCACCGTCGGTATCCACAATAACCACCATTTTCTTGATACAGTTTCATGAAAGCTGGAAAATGCACGCCAGTAATCTCTTCACCTCTTCCGCCGATCACCTCCCACCCGCAACTTCCATCCAACATGCAATCCAAACCACGGACCACCCTCATCACTCTCGCCTTGTCCCTGGCGGCAGCCGGAAGCGTCCTCGCGATCGCCGATCCCGACAACCTCGGCCAATGGGAAAAGCCAACCAAGATCGGCCCGGACCAGGAAGTCCCGGGCTTCCTGGTCAATCTCGGCCCCACTGGCGCCCGCGCAATCCTCAAGGAGTCGTCGTTCGTCGTGAAACATGTCTTCGCCGGTTCCCCTGCCGACGGCCAATTGCGGATTGACGACGAGATCACCGCTGCCAATGGCAAGGCCTTCGGGAAACACACGTTCGGCAAGTTCTACGGCATGCAGCCCGGTGCAGGATACGAGGGGCCGATCATGGACCTTGGCGAGGCCATCGAGAACAGCGAGGGCAAGGACGGAGCGCTCACCCTCGACGTGGTCCGGGGCGGCAAGCCCGACAAGGTGAAAATCAAACTCGAAGCGATCGGCCGTTTCAGCGACAGTTTCCCAAAACGCTGCCCGAAATCCCGGGAAATCGCCGCGCGCGCGATGAACTACCTCCTCCAGCGCCCTGGGGAACGCTGCGGAATCGTCCATGAAAAAGGCCTGCTCGGCCTGGCCATGCTTGCCCAGGGGGAAATGAAAGAGGCGGAAACCCTTGCCATGAAGTGGAACACCCCGCCGGGCGGGAAGGAGTGGACCTGGCACCCATCCTACCAAGCCATCTTCCTGGCCGAGTATTTCCTCCAGACCGGCGACCAGCGCGTGCTCCCAACCCTCGAGGAAAACTGCAAGCGCCTCTACCTCTCGCAGGTGACCGAGCCGGAACTCTACAAGGACGCCATGCATGGCGGACAACCGCAGGCGAAGAACTTCCTCAAGGGCGGCAACGGTCACGGCGCGCGCTGCGCCGGATACGGCACAATGGCCATCACCACCCTGATGGCCATGCTGAGCTGGGAACTCGCCGAGGACTGCGGGATCCAGATTGAAAACTTCAACCGCGACCTCGCCTACGGCTGCATCCATACCCACACCCACGAATCCGGCTACATGGGCTACCGTTTCGCCACCGGTGCCTACACACCCGTCGGCCGCCAGGGACTCAACATCATCGTTCACAAGGTTGCCAACCGCCCCGGAACCGATGATTACCTCGGCCGCGTCATCAACGGCATGGTGGCCTCCAAGACCCGCCTCAACGACGGCCACGGAGACAACGCCCTCGCTTGGGGCTGGGCCCTGCTCGGCATCCAGCTCTCCGGCAACGACACCGCCATCCGCGGGCTGTTCGATTACAACAAGGCGTTCATCAACATGGCCCGCACCCATGATGGCGCATTCGTCATCCAACCCGGCCGCAACCTCGCCGAGAAAGCCTACTACATGTCACCCCGCATCCACCCCACCGCCGCGATGGTGCTCGCGCTTGGAACCGATCGACCGAGGCTGCGGATTCAGGGAGTCCGGGAAACACCGGAATCATGACCCAAGATCGCCCCATCTCACGCTGATGATTCGGCACTTGCCAGCTGTCGGGATGGAAAATTGTTGATCACCCAACCTGCGGCTTCCCAAAACCCTGAAAACTGATAACCAGCGAACTTCCCCATGAAAACCACCGTTGCATTTCTAACATCCGTATTGCTCGCCACCATCGGCGTGGAAGCGAAGCCGCTCAAAGTCTTCATCCTCGCCGGCCAGTCGAACATGGAAGGACACGCGCGCATCGAGACCTTCGACTACATCGGCGAGGATCCCGCCACCGCGCCACTGCTCAAGATGATGCGGGGTGCGGATGGCAAACCGGCGGTCGCCGGGAACGCATGGATTTCCTACCTGACCGGCCATCACGAAGGCAACGCCAACGGCGAGGGCACCGGCAAGCTGACCGCCGGATTCGGCGCCCGCGGCTCCAAGCCCACGCAGGACGGCGGCAAGATCGGCCCCGAATTCACCTTCGGCCTGGCCATGGACGCCGCGCTTGAGGAACCGGTCCTCCTCATCAAGACCGCATGGGGTGGCAGAAGCCTGAACACCCAGTTCCGCCCGCCGAGCGCCGGGCCCTATGAATTCAGCGATGCGCAGATCGAGCAGATGAGAAAGCGGGGTATGGACATCGATGCGGAGAAGGCCGCGAGGGCACAGGATACCGGCCGCTTCTATCGTTTCATGATCGACCACGTCAAACGCGTGCTTGCCGATCCCAAGCGGGTCTGCCCGGCCTACGTCCCCGCCGATGGTTATGAAATCGCCGGGTTCGTCTGGTTCCAGGGCTTCAACGACCTAGTCGACGGCAATACCTATCCCGAGGGCGCGGGCGGCATCCGGGATTACTCGAAATACAGCGGGTGGATGGCCGATTTCATCCGCGACGTGCGCAAGGATCTCGGCGCGCCGAAGATGCCTTTCGTCATCGGCGTGCTTGGCGTGGGCGGTTTGAATGCGAATGGCAACACGATCTCCTTCCGCGAAGCCATGGCGGCTCCCGCTGCACTGCCGGAATTCAAGGGCAACGTCGCCGCCGTGCAAACCGCTCCTTTTTGGCCGGAGGAACTTGCGGCCATCGATGAGAAGCGCGCCAAGGTGAAGCAGATGGGCCACTTGCTCAAGGTCAAGGCCAAGGGGCATCCCAATGCCGACGGCACGATGGACGAGGCCCGGCAGAGGGAATATCTCAGGAAGTTCGAGGCCGAACTCATCAGCCCCGAAGAGGCCGCCAAGTGGGCACGTGGGGCCTCGAACGCCGGCTATCACTACCTGGGCTGCGCCAAAACCTTCGCCCTCATGGGCAAAGCCTTCGCCGAGGCCAATCTGGAGATGATGAAGGGCCGCAGCGGCCAGTAAGAGCCCACAGGGTCGCGCCAGGTGCTCCTCAATTCATGCCCCATGATCCCGGGGATTCCTGAACCCCGGTGGCAGGAACCCATGGGGAATTGCGCCGGAGTTACCGAGGATCCAGTCCGGGCGCGTTAGGAGGCTGTCACCGTCGAGAAGCAAGCCATCCGATTGCCCGCATGTGAAAGGGGGGGGCGGCCGGCCGTGCTCTGGCTAGCCTTGGGATAAGCAGGATGTTCCAGCGCGCCGCCCGTCCCGCATCCACGGCCGAAACCGTGGACGAGACGCTGCAACAACACTGGAACCCTAACTTCTGGCGTGCCCGCTCAAGCGAGTTCGAAGCGATCGAGGTTCATGACCTTGTCCCATGCGGCGACGAAGTCCTGGACGAACTTCGCTTCGCCGTCCGCGCAGGCATAGACCTCGGCCAGCGCGCGGAGGACCGAGTTCGAGCCGAAGACGAGATCGACGCGGGTGGCAGTCCACTTGGTTTCGCCGGTGTTTCGGTCGACGCCGGCAAAGGCATTGCCGCAGGGCGAGGCGGGTTTCCACTCGGTTGCCATGTCGAGCAGGTTGACGAAGAAGTCGTTCGTCAGCTGGGCCGGGCGGCCGGTGAGGACGCCCCAGTGGGTGCCGTCGTGGTTGCAGTTGAGCGCGCGCATTCCGCCGACGAGCACGGTCATTTCGGGTGCGGTCAGGGTGAGCAACTGCGCCTTGTCGATGAGCAAGGCCTCGGCAGGGATGGTGTATTTGCCCTTGAGGTAGTTGCGGAAGCCGTCGGCGATGGGTTCGAGCACGGTGAAGGATTCAACATCGGTTTGCTCCGCCGTGGCATCGGTGCGGCCCGGGGTGAAGGGAACGGAGACATCATGTCCCGCATCCTTGGCGGCCTTTTCGATGGCGGCGCAACCGGCGAGCACGATGAGGTCGGCGAGCGAAACCTTTTTCCCGCCACTGGCGGCGGCGTTGAAGTCCTTCTGGATCGCTTCCAATGCGCCAAGCACCTTGGCGAGCTGCTGCGGCTGGTTGACGGCCCAGAATTTCTGCGGGGCCAGGCGGATGCGTGCGCCATTGGCACCGCCGCGCTTGTCGGAACCACGGAAGGTGGAGGCGGAGGACCAGGCGGTGTAGGCCAGCTCGGTGACGGTGAGACCCGCGGCGAGGATTTTCTCCTTCAGCGTGACGGTGTCGCCAGCGTCCACCAGCGCGTGATCGACCGCCGGCACCGGATCCTGCCAGATGAGGTCCTCGGCGGGCACCTCGGGGCCGATGTAGCGCGCCTTCGGTCCCATGTCGCGGTGGGTGAGCTTGAACCAGGCGCGGGCAAAGGCGTCATTGAACTCCTCAGGGTTTTCGTGAAAACGGCGCGAGATTTTCTCATACGCCGGGTCGAAGCGCAGCGACAAGTCGGTGGTGAGCATCGTCGGGCGGTGCTTCTTGCCGGCATCGAAGGCGTCGGGGATGTCCTCGGGCGCGTCCTTGGCGACCCATTGCCAGGCACCGGCCGGGCTCTTGGTGAGCTCCCATTCGTATTGGAAGAGGTTTTCGAAATAGTATTGCGACCACTTGTCCGGCGTCTGCGTCCAGATGACTTCGAGTCCGCTGGTGATGGTGTCGCCCGCCTTGCCGCTGCCGAAGCTGCTCTTCCAGCCGAGGCCTTGTTCCTCAAGCGGTGCGGCTTCCGGATCGGCGCCGACGTGCGAGGCCGGGCCTGCGCCGTGGGTCTTGCCGAGCGTGTGGCCGCCGGCGATGAGAGCCACGGTTTCCTCATCGTTCATCGCCATGCGGGCGAAGGTCTCGCGGATGTCCCTGGCGGCGGCGACGGGGTCCGGATTGCCATCCGGGCCTTCGGGGTTCACGTAAATGAGGCCCATCTGCACGGCGGCGAGGGGGTTCTCCAGGTCGCGCTCGCCAGAGTAGCGGCTGTCGGGTTTTTCGCTGGTGGCGAGCCATTCCTTTTCCGCGCCCCAGTAAACATCGTTGTCAGGCTCCCAAGTGTCTTCACGTCCGCCAGCGAAACCGAAGGTTTTGAAGCCGCTGGTTTCGAGCGCAACGTTGCCGGCGAGGATCATCAAATCGGCCCAGGAAATCTTGCGGCCGTATTTCTGCTTGATCGGCCAAAGCAACCGGCGCGCCTTGTCCAGGTTTACGTTGTCCGGCCAACTGTTCAGCGGTGCAAAACGCTGGTTCCCGGTCCCCCCGCCCCCACGGCCGTCGCCCATGCGGTAGGTATCCTTCGAGTCGTAAGTATCGCGCTCGAGCCAATACGGAATATGCGCGATCACCCACCAGTCACCCATGAACCGCGGCAGATCGACATTATCGACCGCCTTGAGCGGCGGTCTCGAAGCGCAACCCGTGAAGAGGGCCAAGCCGAGCACCGGCAAAAGCCAGATCATCTTTTCCATACCCGCAGCAAACCAGCGCACTGATCCCGAGTCAAACCCGCCACTCTTCGGTCGTCACTCCGCACTCTTCACTTTCCAACACTTCCTCCTTTCC
>JALRFY010000220.1 GCA_023253625.1 Akkermansiaceae bacterium
CGGCGGCATCGTCGGCCAATCGGAAGCCAACCTGCGCTCCGTGATCCAGACCGCCGAGGCCATCGCGCCCTGTGTGCTGTGGATCGACGAAATCGAGAAAGGTTTCTCCGGTTCGCAAAGCAGCGGCAGGCCGAACGCTCCGGCGGTGGCCTTGGCCGTGAGCGATTTGCCGGTGCCGGGGATGCCGACGATGAGCAGGCCTTTCGGTGCTGGGAGACCGTAGGTTTTGGCCGACTCGCTGAAGGCTCCGGCGCGGCGCGTCAGCCACTCCTTGAGCTTGGCGAGGCCGCCGATGTCGTCGAGCGACGTGGCGGCTTCGACCACTTCAACCAGACCGTTCTTCTTCAGCGTGCGGGCCTTTTCGCGGGCGATGATCTTGGGATCGATGCCCTTGGTTTCCACAACGGATAGGGCGAAGGCGTTTTCCGCCTCGGTGGTGGTCAGGCCGAGCGCGCTTTGCAACGCGGACTCGCGGGTAGTTTCCGGGAGGTTCTTCAACTTCGCCGACTTGTTGATGCCATCGAGCACGGTGCCGAGTTCGGCGATGCCCGGCAGGCTGAAGTCGACGTGGGTGATTTCGTGTTCGAGTTCGGCCGGGAGCTTGAGCCGGCAGCCGAGCAGGATGATGGCATGGCCGTTGGCCTTGGCGACACGCAGGGTGTCCTTCAAGCGGCGAACCAGCATTGGATCGGTTTGATCCAGGTGAAGCTGGAGGTCGCGCAAAAGCACAACGTGTTGGGGATTTGCGGCGGCGAACATGCCGTCGAGCAACTGGAGGGCATCCAGCGGATCGGGGCAGGGGGTGATGCGGCCGTCCTTCACGTCAACCAGGCCCTCGGTGGAGGACCAGGCTTGGAGGCGGCGTTTGAGCGAGGTGCAGACGGAAGCGATTTCGGCTTCGGCCCGCGTTTCCTCAGATGAGATGACCGCGAGTCCGGGATACCCGGCGCGGAGGTAGGTGGATAGGTTCATAAGTTTGCTAGTTTTCAGTGTTCAGTTTTCAGCAAGAAGCTGCGGTTGGAGGTTGGTTTGTTCCCAGCGCAGACACTCGTTGCGCGAGCTGTGCGAGAAGAGCACTTGGCCGGTGGCGTGTTCGTGCACGTCCCATTGCTGGGTGGTGGTGTTGAAGCGTATGTCCGTGGCCCGGACGACGTGGAGCCGTCCGAGCGCACGGAGATCGATCGCCTCGGTGTAGAGGCAGCCGATGTGGCCGCCCGGGTCGAAGCGGAGGGTGGAGTTCATGGACTACGAACCTCCTCCGAGTTGTTGGTGGTTCTGGTGACGGTTGGTTTGCCGCCAGAAGTCGGGCTTGCGGGTGCGCTGCCTGGCTTTGCCGAGCGCCTCCTCGATGGCGGCGGTGGCGGCCTCGCAGCCTTTGCCTTGGAAGCCTTCGGCCTCGACGGTGATTTCCCCAAAAGGGGAAACCTTCACCAGGATGCGGCGGGCACTCACAGCGCACCTCCTTCCAAGGTGAGCAGGACGCTGCCGTCCTGTTCCTGTCGGCGGTGAACGCGGAGTCCGCGGCTGCGGGCCTCGCGCATCGTCTTGTGGATGCCGTAGGATTGCAGCAGGCGGCCGTAGCCGATGCCGACTTCCTTGGCGACGTGACCGTCCCACCAGTCGGTGGTCAGGCCGTAGGTGCCGTCGTTTTCCTGGGACGGTTCGACGGCGATGTCATACGGCCCCTTGAGCTGGATGACGTGCGGGGCGAGCCGGGTGACGCCGGCATAACCGCGACAGTTGGCGTTTTGCAGGAACGGGAAGCCCATCTCGACGCAGGCGTCGCTGAGGGCTTCCAGATCCCGGATCTGGGTCTGGATGGTGGTGAAGTGGGACATGGTAGTGGTTTGCAGTTTTGAAGGTTTGGGGTTGGAAACGCGAAGGGCGGCTCGTCCTGTGTGGAGGAGCCGCCCTTCGCGCGTGGGGGATGTGGTTTGGTTCAGGAAGTGGTGTTGGCTTCTGAGGTGGTGGGAATGGCTACAGGGGTAGTGGTGGTGGGAGTGGTTGAAAAAATCAGGCTGGTGAGGTCGGATCAGGCATGTTGGGAGTGGGTATTGCGTCTTGGGTGGGAAAGGTTCGTGTCAGTCACGGGCATGAAAAAAGCCCGCCGGGCGAATGACCGGGGCGAGCTGCATGAAATGATGTGCGAGAGCTTATTCGTTGGCGGCCTTCAAACAGGCTTCAACCAAGGAAGGCCCGAGAAAGTATCCGGCTTGGATCATGCCGTCGAGATATGGTGCAACTTGGGCAATGATGCCTTCCTTCTTTGCATCCACCAAGAGTCCGGCCGTGCCTTTGACATGCAGTTGATAGATGCGGGCGGCGATCCTGCGCGCCTTGCGCTCGTCGATGAGGACGTTGCCCAGTCCAAGCTCGCGGGCTGCGGCAATGACCTCCGCCTCACCGTCGTCGAGTTCCGCCACGAGCAAGGCATCCGGCGGGTTCTGGCAGTGGTGGATGCGGGCATGTTGCAGCACCGCAACCAGCTTGGCGTGGTCGGCTGTGGGTTTGGCCAGCAGTTCGTCACGAACCGTCGATGGAATGATGACTTCCGGGTAGAGTTGAAACGGCAGCATCTCCAGCCCGACCTGTGCCAGCCCGATCAACGGTCCGGTGTTGCACACGACTTTCGGGCGTGGCTGACCGCTCATGAGAATTCCGCAGCGAGTTCCTCTTTGCTGAGATCCGCGACGGCGACTCCATGGCGGCCCGCGGCGAACAGGAATTCCACACGCGTCATTCCGCACATTTCCGCCGCTTGGCCGGATGTCAGCTCATCGAGTTCAAAGTATTTCAACGCCAGCAGGAAACGACTGCGTTGCTCCAGGGAGGATAGATCCTTGGAGTGAAGCAGCAGTGTGTCGGGAACGGGTATGGCAACCGTTGCAGGCATGGGAACATGATGCACGGGCTGTCGCGGGAAACAAGCTGTGATTGAATCGCTTCCGCCGGAACAAGGTCCCGGCGGAAGCGATTCTGGTGCTCACCCCACCGCCGCCAGCCTGCGTCCGCCCATCTGGCCGAATCGGCTGACAATGTCGCGGGCATCCTGGCGGGCGAGCTGCACCGCGTTTTCGCGCAGCCGGCCCAGGCCTTCGGTGAGGTTGGCCATGGCCCCGGGCTGGTTGCGGTATTCCTCCGCGGTCCGGCTCAGGAGGTCACGGCGGAACCGTTCGAGCGTCTGCTCCAACTGGGCGTCACCGGCAAAGTTCAGCGAACGGAAGTTGTCGATGAACGTGGTGAGGCGGTTGAGCGTGCGCTGGTGGACGCCGTTTTCCGAGCCGTCGATGGTGGCGAGCACCTCGGTGGCCAGGCGCGCCGTTTCCTCACGCAGGGACGCGACGCTCTCACGGATGAATCCGTCGAGGTCGGCCTGCATGCGGCGGGTGGCCTCGTCGGCAATCCGGCGGCGGTCTTCGGCGGCTTCGAGTTGGGCCACTCCTTCGACGACTTCCAGCCGGATGCTGTCGGGCGCGGCGATCTGGAACAACCGGGTCTCGAAGGCAAAGCGCTTGGCGATCTCCCCGGCGGGCGGAAACGATTGCTCGATGGTGGCGATCAGCCGTTCGGCGCTGCCGTTGAGGTGTTGCGCCGCTTCGCGCCATTCGGCTAGGGCGGTTTCCCGCAGCGGGCCGTAGCCTGCCACGAAGTCGAGCGTGGCCTCGCGGAACTCGTCGCGGAGTTTTTCCAAGCGGTCGGTCAGTTCGCCAAGGCGAGGATTGGGCACGAAGCGTCCGATGCCGCCCAGGAACGGGAAGCTCGCGCTTTCGACGGTGGCCTGCACCCGGGACTCGATCAGGGCGAATGCCTGAAGCGCGTCGCGCGGGATGAGGCGTTTGTGACCGAGCTGGATCAGCCGGTCGGATACGTGTGCGGGATCCAGCCCGAGGTCTTCGGGACTGAGTTTCTTGCACCCGCGCCAGTAACGGACGGAGGTGGCGACAAGCACGCCCCGGCGGCACACGGCGTCGAGCAGGGCGGATAATGATGTGGGGTTCATGATGATGTTTGGTTGTTAGTTTCAGGTGGAAAATGAAACGCCCGCCGCGATCTGTGGACCGGGCGGGCGAGGTTTGGGTGCCGGGTTTCACGCGGCTTTGGGCTGATGGATGTCAGCGACGGTCATTCCCGGTAGCCATGCCTTGCACTCGTTGCGGTATTGGCACCACGAGCAGTGCATCCCGGGCTGCGGGTGGTGGCGGCCTTCAGCGATGCCTTCGACCGCAGTTTCAAGCAGCGCGGTGACGCGGCGTTTGCGATGAGCATCGGCCGGTGGGGATGGAACCCGGATGACCTGTGGCGTCTTGGTTTTCACCAGGAAC
>JALRFY010000238.1 GCA_023253625.1 Akkermansiaceae bacterium
GAAATCGCCGCACGCGTGGCGGCGGTTTTCAACCGCCAGGCCCCTCTTCTATCCGAAGCCGCGTGGCCGGCCTATGACGCAGTCGCGCTCGTCCGCAGCGAGATCGAGTTCATCATCCAGGTGAACGGCAAGCTGCGCGACCGCCTGATACTGCCGAAGGATGCCGACGAGGAAACCGCCAGGTCCGCCGCGCTGGCCAGCGCCCGGATCAGGGAGCACACCGACGGCCAAACCATCCGCAAGATCATCTTCGTTCCTGGCAAGCTGCTCAACATCGTGGCAAATTGAAAGATCATGAGCGATCCGCTGAAACTGATCTGCAAGGAACCGGATTTGCTGGAGGAAATCGTAGCCTACGATATGGCTTGCGATTTTTCACCCACCACATTGAAGCGTGCCACGGCCTATCTGGCACCCGGCATCATTACCAAGCTCGCCGCGAGATACGAGGACGACGGAGCCATCGAGGTGTCCGTCAAGATTGCCGGCAGCCGGAAAAAACCCTATACCACTTCGGTCGATTTTTTCATCGACGATCACGGCGAGTGGGCGGTGGATTATTTCTGCAACTGCCCGGTGGGCTTCAATTGCAAGCATGGCGCGGCGCTCATGATGCGGTTGAGGGAAATGCTCAAGGAACGGCGCGGAGCGCAAACCGCGCCCGGGCCGAGAATCCCGCGCGAGCTCGGGGCATGGTTGCAGGAAGTTGAAATGGCCGCCGCCGGCAAGGAAGAGGCTGCCCCGGCGGCAAAACCCAACCCGCCAGACAAGTTTCTCGCTTATTGTTTGGAAGATAGTTCTTATGGTAAAAGAAAATTGTTTTTCACGCTGCACCCGGCCACCCGGCTGAAGAGTGGAAAGACGAGCATCCAAGCTTCGGAAAGCCGCGCCGATCCGGTCAATCCGCCGAAATACCTCAGCGATGAGGACCTGCCAATCTGCATCGCCTACCATCGACACCCGAAGGAATACGACGGATGGTCCGAGCGCTTGATTCCCGCCGGACGGGATGGCGCGCGCCTGATCGAAATGGCCCGGTCGACCGGCCGCTTTTATTATTACAACCCGGCACGCCCGGGTGGCAGCGAGCCGATCCGGCAAGGTCCGCCGCTCAAATTGGATCTCGCGTGGGACATCACGCCCACGGGAGATGCATGCCCGGTGATTCGTGGCTTGCCGGAGGGTGTCCGCATGGTGGATGTCGATCCGCTGTTGTATTTCGATCCGCAGCAGGTGCTTCTGGGGCCGGTCGATTGTGGTGTCTCGCCGCATCTGCTCAAGCACTGGCAGAATGCCCCCAAGGTGCCGGCGGTCTTTGTGGAGCAGGTTTCCGCCCGCATCGGGTCGATCGCCGGAAATCCCGTTCCCGCTCCGGTGGCGATTGAGACCGACCATCGCCCGGTGTGCGCCCCCGTGCCGCATTTCATGGTTTCGCGGCTCAAGGCCACCTTGGCAGGCATGCCGCAGGATTTCATCGTCGGCCATTTGTCATTCCAATATGGCGACAGCCCGCTGCTGCCGCATGGGATGCACGATGCGGTTCATCCGGAACATGTTGAAATGCGGGATGGTGTCCGCACCGTCTGGCAACGGAATCCGCAGATGGAGACGGAGCTGGCGGGCAGTCTGCATGGTGCCGGGTTGTGTCCGTTCAGCGATGTGATATCGATCCACCTGCTCCATCATTCGCTCAGGCCCACCTTTGTTCCCGAAGATCCGCAACCCGGCCCCGCGCTCGCCTGGCTGCGTTGCCTCGAAAGCGAGGCAATGGAAAAACTCCGCATGGATGGCTGGATCATCACCGTGGACCCCAAGGCCGGGCTCACCGCCCATGAGGCCGGCGATTTTTTCCCGGACATCGAGGCCGAGAGCGGTCACGGCATCGATTGGTTCCGGTTCGACGTGTCCTTCGAGGTGGATGGCGTGAAGCGCTCGCTCATCCCGCTCATTGCGCAGGCCATCGAGAAAGACTTCCCGCCCGCCACCAAGCCGGACCTGCCGGAATGGATCACGGTTCCCTGCGAGGATCCCGCCGATGGCTTCATCCGGCTGCCCGCCCGGCGCTTTCTGGAAATCGTCGATCAAGTCCGCCACTTGTTCCACGGTGGCAAGGATGGTGACGGGCCGCTCAAACTCGACCGTCTGGCCGCCGCCGGGCTGGCCGATTCACTGGGCATGAAATCCAGCGCCACCAGCCGCGCGCTGGCAGAGCTGGGTCGCTCGCTCAAGGACATCCGCGAACTGCCGCACGAGGACATTCCCAAATCCGTGAAGGCCAGCCTGCGTCCTTACCAGCACGAGGGTTTCCGCTGGCTGCGCTTCTTGGCCAAACATCAGCTCAACGGCATCCTGGCCGATGACATGGGCCTCGGTAAAACCCTGCAAACGCTCGCCTACCTCGCCACCGAGCACGCGGCGAAACCCGGCAAGCCGTCACTGGTCGTCGCCCCCACCTCCGTGGTTCCAAACTGGGAAGCCGAAGCGGCCAGGTTCACGCCGCATCTCAAGGTGCTCGTCCATCACGGCAATGACCGCGCGGCGGCGGTTGACGATATCTTCAACGCCGATCTCGTCGTCACCTCCTATCCGCTGCTGCACCGCGATATCGGCGTGTTGGCGGAAATCGAGTGGCACAGTGTCATCCTCGATGAGGCCCAGCACATCAAGAACCCGAAATCCATCACCGCCCGCTCGGCCTGCGTGTTGACCGCCACCCATCGGCTCTGCCTTTCGGGCACGCCCATGGAAAACCACCTCGGCGAGCTATGGAGCCTGATGCATTTCCTGATGCCCGGATTCCTGCCGGACGAGAAAACCTTCAACTCGGCCATCCGCAAACCCATCGAGCGCGACCGCTCCGGCGATGCCCAGTCCACGCTCAACCGCCGGGTTTCCCCGCTCATCCTGCGCCGGACCAAGGACCAGGTGGCCGCCGACCTGCCGCCGAAG
>JALRFY010000035.1 GCA_023253625.1 Akkermansiaceae bacterium
GTGATGATGGCGATGAGTGATTTCATGACGTGCGGCGGCTCGCACTCTGGCAGATGGCGGAGCGGATTCCAAGCCTTCGCATGTTGCCACGCTCAACCGTCGCACAGCGCCACGGCATTGGCGGCGGCGTGATCGCGGGAGTGGCTGAGGCTGATCATGATGCGTGAGATGCCGTGTTTTGCGGCGAAATCGAGTGCCGCGCCGGCCAGGAGAAGCTCGGGTGCGCCATTCGAATTGTGAACAACTTCGAGATCGTGCAGTCCCGCATGCGCGCCGATGCCGGTGCCCAGCGCCTTGGCGGCAGCCTCTTTGGCGGCGAAGCGGGCAGCATAGTGCATGGCCGGGTGTTTCCGTGAATCACAGTAGGCACGCTCCGCCGGCGTGAAGATCCTGGCCAGAAACGGCTCGCCGTGCCGCTCGATGGCGGAGGCGATGCGCTCCACCTCGACCACGTCGATGCCGATGCCGAAGATGCGCATGGTTCAACCGGGATAGGTGGCCATCAGGGATTTCATTTCGCGCACCGCGGCGGTCATGCCCGTCCGGATGGCGCGCGAGACCACCGAGTGGCCGATGTTCAGCTCCACCAGATGGGGAACGGACCACAGTTGGGTCAGATTGTGATAGTTGATGCCATGACCGGCATTCACTTGCAGCCCTGCCGCATGGGCCGCGCGGGCCGCTTCGGCGAGACGGGAAATCTCCCTTGCCACCTCGTCTCCCGCGGCATTGGCGAAACAGCCGGTGTGCAGCTCGATCATCGCCGCGCCGGTCCGTGCGGCGGCATCGATCTGCGGCAGGTCCGGATCGATGAACAAGCTCACCTTGATCCCGGCATCCTGCAAGCGGTCGACGGCGTCGTGGATTTTGGCGAAACCTCCGCTCACATCGAGCCCGCCCTCGGTGGTGAGTTCCTCGCGGGTTTCCGGCACCAGGCAGGCGAAGTCCGGCTTCAGCCGCAGGGCGATGCCGACCATTTCCTCCGTGACGCCCATTTCGAAATTGAGCGGCAGCGGAATCTCGCGGCGGATCCGGAAGGCATCCGCATCCTGCATGTGGCGGCGGTCGGAACGCACGTGGATCGTGAGCGAATCCGCGCCGCCGCACAGTGCGTCGCGGCCGGCGTCGAGCGGGCTGGGCTCGGCATTCGGCGAGTCCGGCGTGCGGGCATAGCGCGCCTGGCGCAGCGTGGCCACGTGATCGATGTTCACTCCCAAAAGCAAAGGCATGCCCGGGCTCTAATGCCGGATTCACCCGGCGGCAAGAACGGGATTCGGCGGGAAAGCGCTGCCAGCAGGATCATGAGGATGTGCATCCGCTTCATGCAAGCGAGCGAACGGCGGCTGCAATCGCGTGATGCACGTCCGCAGCGCTGGCCACCGGCATGTCGCATCCCAACAGAACCGGCCGTTCGTCCGGCGGCACGCGGTCGCGACCGTGCGAGCCTTTCACCAGCGTGGCATCCAGCGGGATGACCTCCAACAATCCACGCAGGCCGAGTTTTTTCTTGAGCAGGAATTTCGCGATGGCGAGCTGCGGCAGACGGATCGCGGGATCGATGAACAATTCGCACGGGTCGTAGCCGGGCTTGCGGTGGATGTCCACGCAGCGCGCGAAGTCGGGAGCGAGCGCGTCGTCGTTCCAATAATAATAAGTGAACCACGCGTCGGGTTCCGCGACGGCGATGAAGTCCCCCGCCCTTTCGGCGCCGGTGCCTCGGGACCACGTTTCATTCGGCACGCGCAGTTCCTCGATGCCGGCGGTGTTTTCCAGCAATTCCTGGACTTCATGCAAAATCGAGCGGTCGTTCACATAGACATGGGCGACCTGGTGGTCGGCCACGGCGAAGGCGCGGCAGCCGCCGCAATCCAGGGTTTCGCGGCCGAGTTCGTTTTTGATCGACAGCCAGCCGCGGGCGCGGAACAGGCGGTTGAGATGCAGCGGCCGGCTGACACGTGAGATGCCATATTCGGAAAGCACCAGCACGCGCACGCCACGGCTTTCGTAGTGGCGGATCAAGCCACCCGCCACACGGTCGATGTTTTGCAGCTCACCGGGAACGACCGGTGAGTCCGGGCCGTCCTTCTGCAGGCAATAATCGAGGTGTGGCAGGTAAACCAAACTCAGTGTCGGCGAATGGCGATCCTCGACCCACTTCGCGGACTCCGCGATCCACTCGGACGAGGCAATGCCCGCGGCCGGTCCCCAGAACGAGCGGAACGGGAACTCGCCGAGGTCGCGCTTGATCGTCTCGCGCAGGTCCATGGGCTGGGTGTGGATGTCGAAGATCTTGCGGCCGTCCGCCGGATACAGCGGCCGCGGGGTGATGGAGATATCCGCGCTGGAATACATGTTATACCACCAGAACAGCTTGGCGCAGGTGAAACCGGGAATCTCGCGCCGCAGCGTGTCCCACAACTTTTCGCCGTGAACGATGTGATTGCTCTGTTTCCAGAAACGCACCTCGGCGGACTCGCGGTCATACCAGCCGTTGCCAACGATGCCATGCTCCGCCGGCGTGGCACCGGTGACGATCGACGACTGCGCGGTGCAGGTCACCGCGGGAAATTCCGGCTGCCACGATTGTTTGCCGTGCTTCGCGGCGAATCCGGTTAGAATCGGCGTGTGCTCCCCGAGCAGGGAATCGGACAAGCCCACGATGTTGATGACGGCGGTTCGCTGCATGGTGTTGGCGTGGTTCTCGCATCAAAGTGGCTCAAGGCGCAAGGCCGCTGCCGCGATTTCCGCGCGCAACGGCTTGCCCAGCGCGCTGCGGGGAAACGATTCAGGAAACAATGGCTCTTGCAAGCGCCACGGACCCGCCACCGAGGCATTGTGCCATTTCACCAACTCGTCCGCGAGCTTCCGGTCCACCACCCCATCGAACACTGGCACCAACGCATGCCCCGCGCGCGCATCCGGCACCGCCACCACAACGAAGCTGCCGGGCGCGACCCGGCCGCCTGCAAGCGTCATCAAGGCGAGCTCGATTTCCTGCGGAGCCACCAGCTCGCCGAGCACCTTGACCAGGGCGTCCGCCCGGCCCAACGGTGTGAGCGTCTCGCCAGCGACCTCCACCCGGTCTCCGCTGACGTGCCATTCACCCTCGCGCGGAACATAGCGCCATTGCTCCCCCTCTTTCACAACCATGCCGGAAAACAAGGCCGGTCCGGCGATTTCCAAGCGGCCGTCACCCGCCAGGCGCGCCCGCCAGATCGGCAACAGCGGGATCGGCGCGGGCTGATAGATATCATCAAGGCTCACCAACGACTGGGTGGCAATCTGCGAAGCGGCCTCGGTCATGCCATAACTCGCGAGCACCGGCCAGCCGAGCGCGCGCGCCGCGCGGCCGGTGGCTTCATCGAGTCGCCCGCCGCCCACCACGATGGCCTTCAGGCAGGATGGCGCGCGGAGTTTGGCGGAAACGAGATCATGCACCTGTGTCGGCACCAGCGATGTGTGCGTCACCCGGTTTGCATCGAGCCAATTGGAAAACGCCGCCGCGTCCCAGCGCGGCGTGAAATGCGCGAACCGGCAGCCCGCCGCATGTGCCCGCGCGGCCACGCCGAAGCCGCCGACGTGCCGCAGCGGCAGCGCCAGCCCCCAGCAATCGGCTGGCGAGACATGCAGGTGATGGTTCACCGCGTTTGCGGAAGTGAGCAGTGCCTGTTTGGAAAGCGCGATCCATTTCGGCGCGCCGGAACTGCCAGAGGTTAGGAAGACAACGTGGTTTTCCAAACCGGGAATGCATGGCATGCCACCGCCACCCGCATCGGCAAGAGTGGGTTCGCTCCAGAACACGGAAGATATCACCTCAGCGGGCTCCATGGCAGTTCGTCCAGCAAGTCATCGAATCCCAAGCCATTTCCCGGCGGCGGCTGGAATGCGGGCGACCACGGGCCTAACAGCTCCGTGAAGGCGTCCGGCTCGAACAAATGATGCGTCTGCACGCCGCATGCGGCCATCATGCCGGGGAATTGCAGGCCCAGCCGCGCCGCCTCCCATGCGGCGAAGGCCTGGCCGACCGGGTGGTCCATATAACTGGTCACCACCAGCCGTTGGTGGTTCGCCAGCGCGGCCTCGGCGAGCAGGAACGGCTCGTCCACCGCCGGCTTGATCACCATCACCTGCGCCGCCCGGCTTTGAGGAGCGGCCTCGCGGTCCACCGCCAGCTTCACCCGCGTTTGACGGCGCAGCGCGGTCCAGGTGGAATCCGAGTATGGACAAGGATCCTCGACGAAATCGATGGCGCTGCGCGTGC
The DNA here is from genome assembly GCA_023253625.1 of Akkermansiaceae bacterium. Taxonomy (GTDB): domain Bacteria; phylum Verrucomicrobiota; class Verrucomicrobiia; order Verrucomicrobiales; family Akkermansiaceae; genus Luteolibacter. The sequence continues at coordinate 4,262 of JALRFY010000035.1, forward strand.
GCTCCGCCAGGCCTGTTAGAAACCCGGCCGCGGCATCCGGATCGAGCGCCTCATTGAAGTCGAGCCGCCACCCAAGCGACGGATGCGCGGCGGCCATCTCGTCGAGGAAACGCGCCTCGGCGGCGGGGTCCTTGCCGCATTTCAGCTTCCCCAAGCGGAAGCCGGCTTCGACCGCGCGCTCGACCTCCGCGACGTCGCAGGCCGTGAGCGTGGCGTGGCTTTCCGGCACTTCCATTTCCTCGAACAACGAGCGATCGAAGCGCCTTGCCACGCGGTCGAATTCAGCACAGCGCAGCGCCCGCCGCACGATCGGCCAGCGGCGGGCACCGGCGAGGTCGGCCAGGCATTTTTCCAATGGCGGGTCACCCAGCTCAGGCCACGGATGCATGCAGCCGTAGCCGCCATCGACACGAATCAGAGCGCCATGGAAGTCGCGGCGATCGGAGCGCGCATTGAGCCGACGGCGCGAACGCAGGCGGTAGAGCGAATAAAACGGCTTGGCGGTGGAATCGTTCACCGGCCAAGCGATAAGCCGGGCCGGCTCATCTGGCAACCACTCGGAATCATCGCGATCCGCAGTCAAAACCCCGGCGCGGGAACGGTCGTGCTGTCCAGTTCCTCGGTGCGGCGGCGCAGGATGCGATCGGCGATTTCGCGGGTCATTTCAGCAAGCAGCAACCAGAGGTGCGAACCGGCGCGGTAATCGGCCGGGGCGATATGTTTCACGCGCCCGGCGTGGGTGGAGAGCTGGAAGCACTTGCGGAACGAACGCCCGGATGCATCGGCGGGATTGTAAACCGCGATGCCGTGGCCGCCATTGCGGTTCATGACGGTGAAGCAGGGCACGTCGGTGGGGCCGTCGCCGACATAGACCATGTTTTCGAAGGGGATCGGCCGCTGGTCGGGCGGCATGTGGTCGTTCACATCCTGGTCGTAGCGCAGCATGCCCTTGTTGATGCGGAACAGGAACTGCGTCTTGGTGGTGTGAGAGATGACGCGTTTCGGGAAACTGATGCGGCCTTCGGCATCCTCGCCGAACTCGCAGCCGAACATCGCCTTGACGTGCGGCTTGAGCCGCGAGCCGTCGAGCAGTGCCTTGAGCCCGGAGGAGATGATATAATGTTCCACCTTGATGCCGGCCACTTCGTGCTCGGGCTTGAGCGCGGCTTTCGGCAGTTCCTCGAACAATTCGGGCAAGCCGGGAAAAAACCTCAGCCCGGCACCCAGTTCGGTGAGGCGCGCGTTGGTCACATTGTCCATGCCGAGGTAATCGAGCAGGCATTTCATGTAGGCCAGCTCGCCGTCCCACTTCTGGTCATGCACCAGCGCGTTGCATCGTTTCCAGAACTGCGCCGGATCGATGCCGAACTCGGGAAACAACACGTCGTCCTGCATGTAGCAGGGGCTGAGCGTCTGGTCGTAGTCGTAAACCAGAGCGATGATATTCTGCGGGGCGGCCATGGTGACGGGATGAGGCAAGCGGATGGCCCGGCACCCGGCAAGGGGCAAATGGGACGCTTCACGCTTGATACAAGGCGGCCGCGCGCGTCAGATGGCTGCCAGACCCCGCCATGACCATGAAACTCGAAACCCAATGCCTCCACGCCGGATATTCATCGGATCCCACCACCCACGCCTGCGCGGTGCCGGTTTACCGCACCGCCTCGTATGTCTTCGACAACACCGAGCACGCGGCGAACCTCTTCGCACTCAAGGAACTGGGAAACATCTACACGCGCCTGATGAACCCGACGCACGACGTGCTCGAACAGCGCGTGGCGGCCATGGAAGGCGGTGCCGCCGGGTTGGCGGTTTCCTCCGGCACCTCGGCGATTTTCTACGCGATCATCACGCTGGCCCGCGCCGGCGACAACATCGTCTCGGCCCGCAACCTCTACGGCGGCACCTACACGCAGTTCAAGGACATCCTGCCCGCGCTTGGCATCGAGGTGCGCTTGGTCGATTCGAACGACCCGCAATATTTCGCGGCTGCGGCGGATGAAAAGACCCGCGCGTTTTTCTGCGAGAGCGTTTCCAATCCGGCGCTGGAAATTTCGGACATCGAGGCCATCGCCGATCTCGCACATGGCATGGGGCTGCCGTTGATCGTGGATTCGACCTTTTCCACTCCCTACCTCACCCGGGCGATCGAGCATGGCGCGGACATCGTGGTGCATTCGCTGACCAAATGGCTCGGCGGCCACGGCGCGGCGATCGGCGGCATCGTGATCGACTCCGGGAAATTCAACTGGGCCGGTGGCAAGCACCCGCTGTTTGATGAACCGGACGCCTCCTACCACGGCCTGCGCTGGGGCCACGACCTGCCGGCCCCGCTCGCGCCGCTGGCCTACATCCTGCGCATGCGCACCGGCCCGCTGCGCAACCTCGGTGCCTGCCTCTCGCCGGACAACGCATGGATCGCCCTGCAGGGCATCGAAACGCTGCCGCTGCGCATGGAACGCCACTGCGAAAACGCGCTCGCAGTGGCGAAACATTTGAAAAACCACCCGTTGGTCGAGTGGGTCCGTTTCCCGTCGCTGCCCGGAGACCCGCAGGCACAAGCCAACACCAAATACCTCCGCGGCAAGGGCGGCTCGATGGTCGTCTTCGGCATCAAGGGCGGGGCGGCCGCGGGATCGAAGTTCATCGACTCGCTGAAGATGTTCAAGCACCTCGCCAACGTCGGCGACGCCAAGTCGCTCGCCATCCACCCGGCCACCACCACCCACTCGCAACTCAACGCCGAACAACAACTCGCCGCCGGCATCCCGCCGGAAATGGTGCGCCTCTCGGTGGGCATCGAGCACATTGATGACATCATTGCTGATCTGGATCACGCGTTGGCAGCGGCCGGAAAACCATAAGATCCGCCCGATCCGTCGAATCCGACTGATCTAACAATACCATGAAAGAAGCCATCTTCTCCAAAATCCAATCCGCCACCGCGGCTTTGAAAAACAAAGCTCCCCTGCCGGACTATGATGTCACGATCACCCATTCACCGCCAAAACTCGAAGGCACCGACCTGTGGGAGATTTTCACCCGCAATTTCGCCGCCGTGCATGGCCGCGCGATGACTTCCGCGGGAGAGTTGGCGGAGTTTCTCAAATCCACCAACCAACTCCACGGCTACTGCGATCCGGCACTGATGGACGCGGTGGGATCGAAACTCGCCGCAGCCGGACTGACGGTGGAAACGGAATATGACCGCACGCGCTACGACGACTATCAATTCGGCATCACCAGCGCCAGCGGGGCGATCGCGGAATCGGGCAGCGTGATTCTCGACGACGACCGCACCTCGCACCGGCTGGCGGCGCTCTCGCCGTGGGTGCATGTGGCGGTTTTGGAGAAACACGAAATCCACCGCACGATTTCCGATGCCATCGCGGCGCTCGGCGAGAGCCCGAACATCGTCTGGTGCACCGGGCCGTCAAAGACTGCGGATGTCGAGGGCATCCTCATCGAGGGCGTCCACGGACCGGGCGAGCAGATCGCGCTGCTGGTTTAATTGGCGCGAAAAGTGGCGCGGTTTTGAGAAAACGCTTGTGGAATTGGCATGATATGGCAGTTTTTTGGGCGGATTCATGCCAAAAAACGCGTCATTCTCTCAACTCGATGACATCGTGCGGGCGGTGGAGCTATTTCCGCTCGGCGTGGCGGTGAGCACATTGCTGGAGCGGCCGGAAATCGAGATACCCAAGCGCACGCTGCAACGGCGGCTCGACCAACTCGTGAAAGAGGGCCGCCTGGCAGCGATCGGCCGGGCGCGCGCGCGGCGCTACACGGCGCTGGCCTCAGTGGCGGCGGAAGAACACGTGCTGCGCGAGGAGCCGGCGCAATACGCCATGCGCCGCGATTGGCTGACGCCGGCGGGCCGCGAGGTGCAGGCCCTGGTGGGCCGCTCGTTGATCGAGCGCACGCCGGTGGGCTACCGGCCCGGATTTCTCACCGGCTACGAGCCGAACGTGACGTTTTACCTGCCCGCGGACCTCCGCCGCAACCTGGCGGAGATCGGCTACGTGGGCATGCGGGAACTGCCGGCGGGCACTTATCTGCGGCAGTTGATGAACCGCTTGCTGATCGATCTTTCGTGGAATTCGAGCCGCTTGGAGGGAAACACCTACTCACTTTTGGAAACGCAGCGCCTGCTTGAGGAAGGCGTGGGCGCGGAAGGACACGGCGTGGCGGAAACGCAAATGCTCATCAACCACAAGGCGGCGATCGAAATGCTCGCCGAGCAGGCGGAGGAGCTTTACTTCAACCGTTACACGGTCTGCAACCTGCACGCGATGCTGGCGGAAAACCTGATGCCGGCCCCCGCGGATTGCGGGCGCATCCGCTCGGTGCCTGTGGGTATCGGCGGCACGGTCTATCACCCGCTGGCGGTGCCGCAGAAGATCGAGGAATGCTTCGATCTGTTGCTCGCGAAGGCGGAGGCGATCGTGGATCCGTTCGAGCAGGCGTTTTTTGTCATGGTGCATATCCCGTATCTCCAGCCTTTCGGGGACGTGAACAAACGGACCTCACGCATCGTGGCGAACATTCCGTTGATGCGCCACAACCTGTGTCCGCTCTCTTTCGTGGATGTCGACAAAGCCGATTACGTGATGGGCTTGATCGGCGTGTATGAACTGAACCGCGTCGAATTGCTGCGCGATGTGTTCGAGTGGGCCTACCGCCGTTCATGCCTGCGCTACTCGGCGGTGCGGCAGATCATCGGCGAGCCGGATCCGTTCCGGTTGATCCACCGCAACGAGATCCGTCAGAGCGTATGCGAAGTGGTGACCGGGCGCATGGACAAGGCGGCCGCCATCCGCCACATCGCGAAGCGCTCCGCCGAGTGGCTGCCGGCGGGGGATCGCGCGCGCTTCACGGAAGCGGTGGAAAACGAACTCCGCGGCCTGCACGAGGGCAATCTGATGCGCCTGCGCCTGCGGCTGTCGGAATTCCACGCGTGGAAACAATCGTGGTGAGCATGGCCGCGATCACGCGTCGTCATCTTTCTTCCGGCCTTTGCAGTGCCATCGCGCTGTGCTTGATTCCCGCGCGTGACCGCAAGCGATCCATTACCTGAACTGCTTTCCCCTGCGGGAAACCGGGACTGCGCCCGCGCCGCAGTGGCCGCCGGGGCGGATGCGATCTACTTCGGCCTGCCGCGCTTCAACGCGAGGATGCGGGCGGACAATTTCACTGACGACGATCTGCCGGAGTTGATGGATTGGCTGCATCGCCATGGTGTGAAGGGCTTCGTGACGATGAACACGCTCGTCTTCACCGGCGAGCTGCAGGATGCCGAGACACAGCTCCGCAAAATCGCCGCCGCCGGTGTGGACGCGCTCATCATCCAGGACCTCGGGCTGGCGAAGCTCGCGCGAGAAATTGCACCGGATGTGGAGCTGCACGCCTCCACCCAGATGACGATCACCTCGCCGGAGGGGCTCTCCTTTGTCGAATCATTGTTCCCGCTCGAACGCGCGGTGCTGGCGCGCGAGTTGTCCGTCAGGGAAATCGAGCGCTTCCACTCGCCGCGCACGCCGCTGGAGGTGTTCGTGCATGGCGCCTTGTGCGTGGCCTACTCCGGCCAATGCCTCACCAGCGAGTCGCTCGGCCAGCGCAGCGCGAACCGCGGCGAGTGCGCGCAAGCCTGCCGCATGCCCTATGAAATCGTGGTCGATGGAGAAACCCGTGATCTTGGCGAGGTGCGATACCTCCTCAGCCCGCAGGATCTTGCGGCAGTGGATTTGATCCCTGACCTGCTGAAGGCTGGCGTGAAGTCGTTCAAGATCGAGGGCCGTTTGAAAACTCCCGAATACGTCACTGCGGTGACGCGCGTCTATCGCAAGGCGCTCGACGCGGCGATGGAGAATGGATCATCTCCGGTCACCGCATCCGACCGCCATGCGCTGGAAATGACCTTTTCGCGCGGCCTATCCACCGGCTGGCTTGCCGGCACCGACCACCCTTATCTCACCCACGGAAGATATGGCAAAAAACGCGGTCCGCTGCTTGGCAAGATCGCCGATTGCGCGCCGGGTTGGATCAAGCTCGGCCACACCACCGGCGTGCCGCTCGCCGCGGGCGACGGCGTGGTCTTCGACGCCGGGGAAAACCGCGACATGGAACAGGGTGCCCGCATTTGGAAAATCGAAGGCGAGCGCATCGTGTTTCACAAGACCTACAGCGGCATCAACTTCGACCGCATCAGGCCGGGCCACAAGGTTTACAAAACCTCGGATCCCAAACTCGAAAGCGAACTGCGCCGCTTCTGGCAGAACACGAAACCGGCAGAGAAGAAAACGCCGCTCCATCTGACAATCTCCGGCAAACCCGGAGAGCCCCTGACTGTAGCTGTAGCGGCGGTCTATGACCGTCGAGCCGATGATCAACGATCGCAGACCATCGCTACAGTTTCGTCCACCATCCCGCTCCAGCCCGCCACCAGGCACCCGCTCGACGACAACACGCTCGCCGCACAACTCGGCCGCCTCGGAGGCACAGGCTATGAACTCGCCTCGCTCGACAACCAACTGCAAGGCGCTTGCCACCTCGCCCTCTCCACCCTCAACGAACTCCGCCGCGCGCTTGTCGCGGCACTCGACCGTGACGGCGGCTTCAAACCGCCAAGCCCATCCACCACCACTCACCAAGACCTTCTTCCACGGATCACCGATCACCCGGCACCCGCCACTACGGCGCAGCCGTCATTGTCCGTCCTCTGCCGCGGCCTCGATCAGCTCCACGCCGCCATCGAATGCGGGGTGGAAACGATCTACTGCGATTTCGAAGACCCGCGCCGCTACAAGCAGGCGGTCGCCGATTTCAAATCCGGCATTCAAGATCCAAAATCCAAAATCCTCCTCGCCACCCCGCGCATCCTGAAGCCCGGCGAGCTGGGTTATCTGAAGTTGATCGAACGCGCGGAACCCGACGGCCTGCTGTTGCGCAACCTTGCAGCGCTCGAATACTACAAGAATCGCAGCGATCTGGTGAGAGCCGGCGACTTCTCCCTCAACATCGCCAACCCGATCACCGCACGGCTGCTGATGGAACACGCGGGACTCGATTGGGTCACGGTTTCCTACGACCTCAACATTGGCCAGGCGCTCGACTTGTTGAGCCATGCCCCGCCGCAGTGGTTCGAGCTGACACTTCACCAACACATGCCGATGTTTCACATGGAGCACTGTGTGTTCTGCGTGTTCCTGAGCAAGGGCACGAGCTACAAGGATTGCGGCCGGCCATGCGAGAAACACGTCGTCCACCTGCGCGACCGCGTCGGCCAGCTCCACCGGCTGCAGGCGGATGTGGGCTGCCGCAACACGCTATTCAACGGCCGCGCCCAGACCGGCGCACGGTTCCATCAGAAGCTGCTGGATGCCGGGCTGCGGCGTTTCAGAGTAGAGCTGCTCGACGAGGATCCGGCCACTGCCACGCGCACGATCCGCGCATACCAGGACCTGCTTGCCGGCAGGGATGAAGCCGCCGGCCTGCTGCGTCGCGTCGAGGCTCTGGAAAAACTCGGCGTCACGGAGGGCACCCTGGCGGGTGCCTGAATGCATCGTTCCATAGCTTCATGGCAGCCGGTCCGGCGTGGCGGCCACCATGTCCATGAGCGCCTTCATGTAGCCCATGGCATGGGCCATGCCGGAGTGCCAGGGAGCATCGCATGTCATCTGCGGCGCATGGTCCGGAATGAGCACGCCATCGTATGCGTTCCGATGCAGGATCTCCATGATGCGGCGCATGTCGATGTCCCCCTCGTCAATGAATGTCTCGGTGTAATGCGGTGCCTTGCCACGCACGTTGCGGAAATGAATGTAGCCGATATCGCCCTGGCGGCTGTGGCGGTCGGTCGCCTCGTAGATATCGCCCTCGGTCATCTCGGCCATGGTGCCGAGGCAGAATTCGAGCGCGTTGCTGCGGCTGGGCGAGAGATCGATGAGCCGCTGGAACATCCACGGCTGGTAGACCAACCGCGGTTGTCCGCGCACCCATGGCATCGGCGGGTCGTCCGGATGGGCGGCCAGCCGAACGCCGGCTTGCTCGGCCACCGGCAGCAGTTCCTTGAGGAAATATTCCAAACGGCCCCACAGGGTATCATGATCGATTTCCGGCAGCGTGCCCGGCGGCGCGTTGCGATCATAGACCATGTTCCAGACCATGCCGTTGGGAATGGGCGCGGTATTGCTCTCGGCGGGGCCTTCCATGCCGACGGTGCGCGCGCCGCCCCGCGCGCCCGCGCCGGAAACGCGGCCAGCCACACCTGCGATGCTGAAATTGTAGCCGAACACCGGAATGCCCGCCGCGCCGACATTGCGGATGATCTGTTTCAACCGCTCGATCTGCTCGTGTTTTTTCGGGCCGTCCAGCAACACATCGTGCCAATACATGGGATCGAAGTTCTCGATCGCCTCCAATTGCAACCCCGCAGCGCCGAGTTCCTCTTTCATGGTGCGCAGCGATTCCTCGCTCCATGCCTCGTCCGGTGTGCCACCCGCGATGCCCCAGCCGCCGTGAAGATCGCCGATTGGCTGGTCTTCGCCATGCACCTTGTTGCCTTGGTTGAAATAATCGACGAGGTGCACCACCGCGTGTGTCGCGCCGCATTGGACCGCGAAGTCATAGTTTTCACGGGTCAGCATGTGCCGGTAGAATCCGAATCCGAGTTTCATGATGTGACAGGGTTAGAATCCGATGGACGCTCCGCCGTCCACGGGCAGGCAGACGCCGGTGACGAACTTCGCCGCCGGCGAACTGAGATAGACGGCGGCGCGCCCGATGTCCTCGGTCTCGCCGAAGACACCGAGCGGTGTGCGGCCGAGGATCTTGGCCTTGCGCGCGGGATCGGAATCAACCGCCTTGCGCATCATTTCCGTCTGGATCCAGCCCGGAGCGATGGCATTCACGCGCACGCCGCGCGCTCCCCACTCGGTGGCCAGCGTGCGGACCATGCCCAGGTGCGCCGTTTTCGCGGCCGCGTAGGCCAGCACCTGCGGAATCCCGAACAGCGAGGCCATCGAGGCGATGAAAAGCACCGAGCCATGTCCGCGCTCAAGCATGCCTTTTCCCGCGGCGGCGGTCATGGCGTGCGCGGCGAGCACATGGACGTTGAGAATCTTCTGGAACTCCGCAGGCGTGATTTCCTCAGCGGGCTTCTTGAGGTGGCTGCCGGCGTTGTTGACGAGGATCGTGAGCGGCCCGAAATCGCGTTCGATGCCACCGATGAAATCACCGGCGCGGTCGAGGTCGGTGACGTCGTGGATGCGATAGGCGGCATTTGCTCCCAGCGCGGCCACGGCACCGGCGAGTGTCTGCTCGCTGCGGCCGCAGATGATCACACGCGCGCCGGCCTCGACGAATGAGCGGGCGATGGCGAAGCCGATCCCGGTGGCGCCACCGGTCACCAGCGCGGTTTCGTTTTCCAAGGAAAAGGGGTGGTTCGTCATATCATTTTTTCAAGACCGGTGATCAACCCGCACAGGGTGGGAAATCCCGTGGCGAGCGAAAACGCCGCGGTGCATCCTGGCCAAGTCCATTGGATTTTCCGCGAAGCGGGCGCACCGGTGCTTTCCGGGCAGGCAGCGAGCCACATCAAGCCCGGCAGGGCAAGCGGCATCAATGGCTTCACTGTGAGATGGCACCGACACTGGTTTTCAATCACCCTCCAGCAGTTCGAGCAATCTCCCGCGTGCCGGGGAGATCCCCTTGTATCGGGCCATCGGCTCCGGCATCGTCCGCAAGGCCCGGAGCATTCCCTGGCGCGCTTCCGGATCGGACTTGAGTTCGCGCATTGGCCGGATCACGAGCCGGATGCAGAAGAGGACTCCTCCGTTTTCAGGCAGCGCCACAAGTGATTGCTCTTCCACGCGGAACCAGACGTCGTCCAGATCCACTGTGGTATCGAGGCGTGGGAGCTTGCGTGACGGGTGCAGGTTCAACTCGCCGGTCCTGCTCAAGCCCCAGTTGGCCCGCTCCCATGAAATCCCGGGTTTGATGCGCCGCAAAAAGCCATCGATCTGCCGTCCCAACAATTCATTCAGCGCGGGCACGGGCGCATGGATTTCCGCCATCGTCCGTCCGAGTTTCTCGCTCAAGTCCCAGTGGGAAGGGAAACACAGGCAGCCGCCGCACAAGCGGAACACACCATCGTCGTCCGGCCTCATGAGAAGGAAATCCGCTTCGAGCATGCCACCCAAGCGCAGGCAGCGGGTCCATGGATCGAGCGCGGCAAAGCGTTCCATCGATTCCACTCCGGGCAGGATTCCCAGGGAGACTGCCATTTCCATGGTTTCGCCCAACAAATCGACCCCTGAGGGCAGCAGTGCGGAGTAAACCTCGGGCTCCAGGGCCAGCCATTTGCGGCGCTCGGCGATGACCGCCGCATGGGAAGCACCCGGCTTGTGGAAGGATGCAATGTCGCCCTTGGCCAGCTTCATCCGCAAGCCGTAATCATCATCTGAAAGTATCTCACTGAAAATCATGCAGTTGATCAAGCGGATGAACCGCTGGCCATGCAACCCTGATTGTGGAACAACCATTCACGCCGCCCACGCCCCGCACCAGGGGCCCGGCGCTTTTCCATGTTCCATTCAAGACTGTTCATCGCGTGAAACGCTCCAGTGCTGTGGACTTGATTTCCTCCAGCTTTCCCCGCTCTGGCGCGGCACCTCTTGCTTGGTCCGGCTTGCCGCCACCCTTGCCGCCGGCGAGGGCGGCGAGTTCGCGGAGGAGATCGCCGGCCTTGAGCCCTTTGGTCAGGGCGTCGGGTCCGCAGTGGGTGGCGAGGTGGAGTTTTTCTCCGTCATCGACGATGAGCAGGGCGGGCCCGGGGAAGTTTTTCTTCTTCAGGCCGTTCTGGAGTTCCTGAAGCAGCGAGGCATCGGACTCGAAGGAAACGACGATCGGCCCGCCCTTGGCGATGAGGTCAGCCAGGGCTTCGTCGGCGAGCTTGGCGGCTTGGGCGGACTGGATTTTCTTGATGCGTTTCTCGGCCTCGATGGCGCCGAGCTGGATTTCCTCCAGCGTGCGGCGGGCATGGGCGAAGACGGCGTTGAGTTCGTTGATGTCCGCACGCTCGGCGAGCATCGCGCCCATGATGTGGGGGAAGTCGTTCACTTCGACGGGAGCCTCGCCGAGTCCGGCGAGCTTCTCGTTGGCGGCGGCGAGCTTGGCGCGCGCGGCCTTGAGGTCGTGATTCCACTTCTCGACCAATTCGTTGAGGTGGGCCCATGCGGCGGCGCCGCAGACCGCCTCGATGCGGCGCACGCCGGACGCGATGGCGCCTTCGGATTTGATCTTGAACAAACCGATTCCGGAGGTGCTGCGGACGTGGGTGCCGCCGCAAAGCTCCATCGATGGGCCGTTGAGTTGATGGGGCTCGCCGCCGATTTGCACCACGCGCACCGTGTCTCCGTATTTGTCGCCGAAGAACTGCATGATGTCGGCGCGGTTCTTGATGTCGGCGTGTTTCACTTCGGTCCAGGAAAC
>JALRFY010000037.1 GCA_023253625.1 Akkermansiaceae bacterium
CCTGAGCCGTGAATTTTCATGGACATATAAGGCTTGACCATAGCATGCGGCTAGGCTGCGGCCATGGGGTGAGCATTCCGAGAATCGACCGACAGCGATCTTAATCAAGAAGTCGTCAGCTTTCGGGATTGCGGTCCAAAGTCCTTGGTCGAACATCCAGTGGGCGTCCGGGGTGAGGGCGAGGCCATTGCGGGGATCGTCGTTGCCGCTGACCGCGTGCTGGTGGATGTGGGCGGCGTTGAGGTTTGCCAGACGGCCGGGCCAGTCATCGCAAGGGGGATTTGAGATTGGGGCTCGATTACATGGATCGATTTCCGATGGCTTGACCTAGCGGATTATTGAATGCGAATGACCCTTTTCGTGACGCCACGAAAAGGGTTCGTTGGTATACTGGATGTTCGGGTTTGATTGTGGCCGTTTGAAAATGCGCGGAGCGAGACGCTCCGGCGACGGCCTGCGGCGAGACGCCACAGCCACGGAGCTGGTGCCATCTGACGCCGGATGCGGTCCATCACCGTGGCGTCATAGGGGGCGGTGAAGAAACCCCTTGCATTGTTCTCTTTTTGGGTTACAATTATTTTCGATGATCAAAAGCTTCGCCGGTTCACTCACGGAAAAAATCTTTCGTGGCGATGATCTGACCAAGAAAGAAGCCAAACAATTGGGAGGCATCCGCATCGATAAAGCCCAAGAACGTCTCCTCATCCTCCACCATTCCACCGAAAAAGATCTTCTGACCCTTCATTCGCTCCACTACCACAAACTGCATGGCACCGGGAGATATTCCATCGATGCCGATTCCCGGGTTTCCCAATGGCGAATCACCTTCGCATGGGCTGGTGAAGAACTTGCCGATGTTTCCCTCGTTAAAATCGAAGACACCCACTGATCCTATGAAACTCCGCACCAATCCCGCCGCCGGTCTCCTCCACGATGAATTGGAAGCCCGCCAAATTTCAGCAGCCAAGGCCGCCAGAGACATGGCGATTCCTCGCAGCCGCCTCAGCGATATTTTCAACGGTCGCAAGGGCGTCTCAGCTGATACCGCCCTGCGTTTCGAGCGCTACCTCGGAGTCTCTGCCGGTCTTTTGATCCGTCTTCAATCCGAGTATGATCTGAGCAAGGTATTCGCCGACAAAGGCCCCCAGATTCAGAGGGAAATCGTTCCGGCTCCGAAGCTTGCATTGGCCCAATGACTTGTTTTTTTTAATCAAGCCGTCCGGCAGGTGGAAGGTGCAGTGGAACCACCAGGTCCCGTGGTTGTTCCACAGGTGGTGGAGTGGGCCCGCGGTTTTCTGACGGCGGGAAATGACGGGGGATCCAGTTTGGTTCATGGTGATGTCGTGGTTTGGTTTCACGACATCGCGAGCCCCGGAAAAACAAAACGCCCGTGCCGATGACACCGGTACGGGCGAATATGATTATCCAGTGAGACGTTTTTCCGGCAGGCTGACTTGTTCCATGCCGGCACATGCGGGAGTGATCCCGTGGGCACCGTTAATGTCTCGAATCGGTTGCTGGCCGGTGGTTGCCCACAGACCTTCGCGATGTCGGGTGGAGAATGGCGAATCCGGTTGCCGGCGACAAGATGAATTCCTGGCCCGGGTTGTCATAAAACGGTCGGCTTGGGAGCGGAAATGGCAGAAGCGCTCCACCACCGCGCATTGCGGGGCGACTCACGCAATCGGATCCGGGCAAAGCGCCCGCTCCCTGGCGGTGAGGCGGTATTTTTGGAGGCGGCTCTTGGGCATGCGCGGGATGGTGCGCTCGATAAGGCCGGTTTCGAGGGCGGGTAAAAGATACCGGTCGCGAAAGTTGGCCTGACTTTGAGGCTGAAGCGCGGATGGGGATGTGAATGGACTGGCAGGGCACCGTGTTTTGCCGGTTGCCGAAGGCGCGGCCTGATGCAAACATCCGGGCATGAAACTCCGATCGCTCGCGCCACGTGCCGCATGGCTCGCATGTTGCCTGATGCTGCCGTTGGCCATCGCTCAGGATGAACCCGGTGAGAGCGAAGGCGAGCGCATCAACGGCATCCCCGCCGACCTGCTCGACGATCCGCATTTGCGCGAGGAATTGGCGGTCAACGAATTCACCGCGCCGTCGATTTCCAAGCTGTTTGACACGCTGCAATTCCTGATGCCGCTGCCGCTGATCGAGACCGAGCTGAAACTTCCCGAGCGGATGCCGATGGACCGGGCCGACCTGGCGATGGAACTCGGATTCCTGATTGCCGACGGATTCCTGATCGTCCAGGCCGAGCAGTTGGAAAAGGTCGAGGACCTCGCAACCAAGCTCACGCGCTACGGCAAGGCTCTCGGTGCCGGCGACCGCGTGAACCGCCATGCCGCGAGCCTGCTCGACAGCGCGAAAAACAAGGACGTGCCGCAGTTGAAAAAGGAACTCACCTCGACCCAGCGCGATGTGGAGGCTGAGCTGGTCATTTTACGCGACGCCGACCTGGCGCATCTCATTTCACTCGGCGGCTGGATCCGTGCGCTGCAAGTGGCCACCGTGGCGGTGGACAACCAGTTTTCCGCCGAGCGCGCGCGCAAGGTGATGCGCGAGGACATCGCCGATTACTACACCGAGTCGGTGGCCGGGCTGGAGCCTCGGATTTCCGAGCGGCCGAACTATCTCGCCATCCGCGACCTGCTCGCCGGTCTGCGCAGGGAAATGGTGATCGATGAAGGAGCGGAGCCGAATCCGGAGGAAATGAAGGAGATCCGCGAGCAGGCGGCGAAACTGGTGGAACTCGCACTTCAGCGCAAACAATGAGCCGCACACCATCCCGCAAAGCCGCTGTGCTCGGCCTCGGCATCGTCGGCTCACGCGTCCATGCGCGCCTCCTCGCCGCTGGCTGGGACGCCGCCTGCTGGAATCGCACCCCGAAAAAGCTGCCCGGCGAAAGGCCCTCACCGGAGGAAGCCGTTGCGCACGCGGAGGTGCTCTCCCTTTATCTGAAGGATTCGCCAGCGGTGCTCGAAGTGATGGGGCGGGTCGCCAGCCACCTGCGGCCGGATCATGTGGTTTTGAACCACTCGACGATTGATCTCGCCACCACGGCGAGGCTTCACGGCTTGTGTGTGGAGCGTGGCTGCCGCTTTCTCGACGCGCCGTTCACCGGCAGCCGCCAGGCGGCGGAGGACGGCAAGCTGGTTTATTACATCGGCGGCGATGAGGCCCACGCCGCGGAGATGGAGGATTATCTCGCGGTTTCCAGCCGCAAGCGCCTGCCCTGCGGCCCGGTGGGCAGCGCCACGGTGGTCAAACTCGCCACCAACCTGATTTCCGCCTGCACCGTGCAGGCGATGGCCGAGGCGCTCGCCATCGCCACCCGCCATGGTGTGCCGGCGGAACAACTCGCCACAGCCGTAGCGGAGAACGCCAGCGGCTCGCCGCTCGCCGCGATGAAGTTTCCGGCAATGATCGGCGGCGATTATGCCACCCATTTCTCGCTCGCCAACATGGCCAAGGACAGCCGCTACATGCTCGATCTGGCGCAACGCGCGGGTGTGAGCGTGCCGGGCATCGATGCGGTGTCCCGGCGCATGCACGATCTGTGCGACGAAGGCCATGGCGACCTCGACTACTCGGTGCTCGCGAAACCCTATCTAGGTGAAAAATGAGTGAACCGTGGATGGTTGAAATCGATTCCCCCGCGCTGCTCGAATTCCGCGGGCCGGACGCGGTGAGATATCTCAACGGCCAGTTGACCCAGGATGTGAGGAAGGTGGCGGGTGGCAATGTCTCGCTGCCGTCCTGCGTCACCGATGCGAAGGGCCGCTTGCAGTTCCGCGTGTGGATCACCGAATCGCCGGAGGGAAATCTGTGGGTTGAGGGAAACACCGCAACGGCGGAGGCGCTCGAGGCGCGGCTGACAAGATATCTCATCGCCGATGACGTGGAGGTTTGCGATCTCACAGGAAAATACCGGCTGCTCCATTGGATTGGTTCGGAGGTGCCGGATCCACCGTCGTGCGTGGTCGCCCGCGCTTCGCGGAGGTTTAATGCCGGGGGCATGGACTGGTGGTGTCCGGCGGGTGAGTCGTTCAATGTGCCGGAAACAGCCCGTTGCCTGACAGGCGGCGCATTGGAGGATTTCCGCATCCGCCATGGCGTTCCGCTGTGGGGCAGCGAGCTTGAGGAGGGTTTGCTGCCGCCGGAAGCCGGACTCGACGTCACGGACATTTCCTATCACAAGGGATGTTATATCGGTCAGGAAGTGATTTCCCGCATCAAATACGCGGGCAAGGTGAACAAGCGGCTGGTCCGGATGAATCTGCCGGAGGATCTGCCATTGGACGATTTGACGTTATCGAATCCCGACGGCCGCCAGGCGGGGTGGATCACCAGTGTCTCGCCCTTGGTGTCCGGCGGCATGCGTCCCGCGCTGGCATACCTCAAGCGGGGTGCTGAAAACATCCACATCGCCGGGCTCGAAATCATGCCGATGGAGGGAAATTGAGGAGGGTCGCACTGCGGGCGTCCCTTGTGCGGGCTGGAATCCCGCACTCCTTATGTCACTTTGGTGAAGTCGGGCTTGCAGGGCATGAGGCGCTCAGCGGAACCTGACGGCGTGTTTCTTGGAGAGCTTGAGCACATCGCCGGGATTGGGGGAAACCGGGGCGGTGGGATCGGTGAGTTTATTGCCGTTGAGCTGGACGGAGCCGGAAAGGATGAACTGCTTGCGCAATTCGCCATTGGATTTTTCGAGGCCGAAGGCGGCCTCGAAGGCGTGGGCAGTGAGGGCCAGCACGCTGGTTTCGCCGGGGCAATCGAGTTCCGGCAGCTCTGCGCCGGCGAGGTCTTTTTTGGAGAAGCGCGTGTCCCAATCGGCCCGGGCGGCGATGGCCGCCTCGTCGCCATGGTAGCGGGCGGTGAGTGTTTCCGCGAGCGACTTCTTGGCATCCATCGGGTGGCCGGAAGGATCGCGGCTTACACCCAGCAGGAGTTGGTAATAGCGTTCCATCAGTGAGTCGGACACGCTCATGAGCTTGCCGAACATTTCCTGCGGCGGATCGGAGACGCCGATGTAGTTGCCGTAGGACTTGGACATTTTTTTCATGCCATCGAGACCTTCCAGCAAGGGCAGGACCATCACCACCTGTTGCGGCTGCCCTTCTTCCTTCTGGAGGTCGCGGCCGACGAGGATGTTGAAGAGCTGGTCGGTGCCGCCGAGTTCGACATCGGCGCGGATTTCCACCGAGTCCCAGCCCTGCATGATGGGATATTGCAA
>JALRFY010000091.1 GCA_023253625.1 Akkermansiaceae bacterium
TGCGGCGCTTGTGGATCCAGAGCACCTCGGCGGAGGCGAACGAAACGATCAGATAATCGCCGAGCGCCCTGGCCTCCTCGAAGAACTGGAGATGGCCGGCGTGGAGTATGTCGTAGCAACCTGAGATGAAGACTTTTTTCATGGCATTACTCCTTCGAAACCGAGACGTGATGGCCGTGGGCCTTGAGCAGGGCGTGGCGCTTGGCTTCCTCCAGATCGGAGGCGACCATTTCCGCGCACATTTCCTCGACGGTGATCTCGGGTTTCCAACCGAGTTTATCCATCGCCCTGGTGGGATCTCCGAGCAGGGTTTCCACTTCCGCCGGGCGGAAATAGCGGGGATCGACACGGACGATCACATCGCCGGGTTCCACCGCAGGAGCCTTGGTGGGATCGACGGAATGCACGATGGCGGTTTCATCGACGCCCGCGCCCTTGAACTCGATGCCGATGCCGGCTTCCGCTGCGGACATGCGGACGAACTCGCGCACGGATATCTGCTTGCCGGTGGCGATGACGAAATCCTCGGCGGATTCCTGTTGGAGCATCATCCACTGCATGCGGACGTAGTCCTTGGCGTGGCCCCAGTCCCGCAGGGAGTCCATGTTGCCGAGAAAGAGGCAGTTTTCGAGGCCTTGCGCGATGTTGGCGATGCCGCGGGTGATTTTGCGGGTGACGAAGGTTTCGCCGCGGCGCGGTGACTCGTGGTTGAAGAGGATGCCGTTGCAGGCATACATGCCATAAGCCTCGCGATAATTCACCGTGATCCAGTAGGCATACAACTTCGCCACGGCATAAGGAGACCGCGGATAGAACGGGGTGGTTTCCTTTTGGGGGATCTCCTGCACCAAACCATACAACTCTGAAGTGGACGCCTGGTAGTAGCGCGTCGATTTCTCAAGTCCGAGGAAACGGATCGCCTCCAGCAGGCGCAGTGCGCCGAGCGCATCGACATCCGCAGTGTATTCCGGGGACTCGAAGGAGACGGCGACGTGCGACTGCGCGCCCAGGTTGTAGACTTCATCCGGCCGCACCTCGCTGAGGATGCGGGTGAGGTTCGAGCTGTCGGTCAAATCGCCGTAATGGAGGCGGAAGCGGGCGTGTTCGACATGCGGGTCTTCGTAGATCTGGTCCACCCGCTGGGTGTTGAACAGCGAGGCGCGGCGCTTGATGCCGTGGTCCTCGTAGCCTTTTTGGAGGAGGAATTCCGCGAGGTATGAGCCGTCCTGGCCGGTGATGCCGGTGATGAGTGCGCGTTTCATATGGGATGGTTTAGATGTGGGATTGTGGAGCTGGATCGCTGAGCGGGTGTTCAAGCCCGGTTGCGTTCGACCGGGTCACAGCCTCGCCTCTCCTGCGGCGAGGGTGGCTTTGAAATCCCCGTAGGCTGCGGCGAGGCCAGCCTTGAAGGGGATGGCGGGCTGCCAGCCGGTGGCCTTGATTTTGGATATGTCCAGGAGCTTGCGCGGGGTGCCGTCCGGCTTGGTGGGGTCGGTCAGGATTTCTCCGCTGAAACCGGTGGTTTCGGCGACGAGCCGTGCCAGTTCCAGAATCGTGACGTCGCTGCCGGTGCCGACGTTCACCCAGTCGGGCGGGTTTTCCAGGGACATCAGGTGGAAGCAGGCGGACGCGAGGTCGTCGACGTGGAGAAACTCGCGGCGCGGGGTGCCGGTGCCCCAGATGGTGACGCTGGAGTGGCCGCGCTCGGTGGCTTCGTGGAAGCGGCGGATGAGGGCGGGGATGACGTGGGAGTTTTCCGGGTGATAGTTGTCGCCCGGGCCGTAGAGGTTGGTGGGCATCGCGCTGTGATAGATCAACCCGTGCTGGGTGCGGTAATGTTGGCACAACTTCAGCCCGGCGATTTTCGCGATGGCGTAGGCCTCGTTGGTCGGCTCGAGCGGAGAGGTGAGAAGGCAATCCTCGGGCATTGGCTGGGGCGCGTGTTTCGGATAGATGCACGAGGAGCCGAGGAACAACAGCCGCCGCACGCCCTCGCGGCGGCTGCCTTCGATAAGGTTCGCGGCAATGGCGAGGTTCTCGTAGATGAAATCCGCCGGGTAGGTGGAGTTTGCATGGATGCCGCCCACCTTGGCGGCGGCGACGATGACGGCATCGGGTTTATGTGCAGCCAGGAAATCGAACACCGCGTGCTGGTCGCAGAGATCCAGCTCGGAGCGGGTGGCGGTGAGTATGTCGTAACCGCCAAGGCGCGAAGCCTCTCTGACAAGGGCGGAACCCACCATGCCGCGGTGGCCGGAGATGAAGAGACGTTTCATGGGTAAATGTTGAAATGTTGAAATAAGGGTGTGCCGGCAAAGGAGGGGTATCGGGTGGTCGGCAGGATATTTTTCAGGTTTCGCTTCCCGCCACGCTGCCGCCCGTGGTCGTTCCAACCTGGGCAGGCAAGAAACCGTGGCGGGTGAGTTTCAGGTGATGGAATGGCCGTCCGTGTGGGCGGAGTGTCATGGCAGCGGGCGGCGTGGCAAGAGTATCGAGAACAGGTCCACATCGATGGCCTGCGGCTGGCCGAGAAAATCCATCAGGATTTTCACACGTTCGTGTGCGGGCGCGACTGAGACGATGGTGCCGCGCATGCCTTGGAGCGGACCATGGGCGATTTCCACCTCGTCGCCAATTTGGATGACGGGTGCCACCGAGAGCAGTTCCTCCTCGCCACCGGGGTGAATGCGGATTTCGTGGCGCAGGGTCTCGACGAACGATTCCGGCACGGGTGGGATTTCCGAACCGAAGCGGACCAGTCCGCGCACGCCTTGGCAGAACGTGACGGCACGCTCCATTTCGGCGAGATTGAAGCGGGCGAGCACATAACCCGGAAAGAGCGGCTCGACCCACCAGATTTTTCCGCGGCGGGTGGCCTTGCGATAGCGCAGGCGCGGGCAGAACACCTCCACCGCCTCAAGTTCGCGGAGATGCCCTGCGGCGATGTGCTCGCGCTTGGTTTGCGTGCGGACGCAATACCAATGTTCGCTGTCGGGTGGGGAGTCCGGGATCATTGGCCTAACAGTTTCTGCAGAATGGGGAGCACGCGCCTGCCGCTGCACAGCCACTGATCGAGGCGCTCGACGCGCTCATTGGCGAAGCGCCGGCGGTCCGGGTCCTTGATCTCGCGGGCGGTGGCGGCCAGCAGGCGGATCTTGCTCTGGCCGCTGTCGAGATGCGGCCGGATTTGCTCCCGGATGAAGCCGCCGACGAGGCGTTTCAATTCCACAGCCGGCTCGTAATAAGTGCGCCGCTCACCATTGCCATTCACGGCGGCCTCGCGAACCGCGCCAAGGCTGCGAAGCGTGCGCAGCCCTTGGCTGGCGGAGCCCTTGCTGATGCCGAGGAGGTGGACCAAATCGTCGAGCGATAGCGGTCCGCTCGAAACGAAAAGCAGCCCGTAGATTTCACCGATTGAGCGCGGCAGGCCCAAGACCTTCACGCCATCCACGAAGAAATCGATCATCTGGCGTTGCAAGGGATCCAGTTCGTCCAGCCCGTCTTGGATCGCGTGCTGGCCAGCCTGGATTTCATGGGACGACTGGGTCATTCGGGGGCGATGCTAGTGGCGTGGGCAACTTGTTCAATTCAAAATGAACTTTTTGTGACGGGATGAAAGTTGTGGTTGCGGGCTGGTGTAGTTTGCCCACGAATTGAAAATCATGAAACCAGCAGTTGGAATTGTAGGACTTGGAAGGATGGGCTCGAACATGGGGCGCAGGTTGTCGGATCTCGGATACACGATCGGTGCCGTTTACGACCCGGTGGAAGCGCTCACCGCATCGGTGGCGCTCGAGTTGAACGCGATGGCGGCCAGCTCCCTGCCGGAAGTGACGACCGCCTGCGAGGTGGTGCTCACCGTGGTGACCGATGATGCGGCGATGGACGCGATTTTCTCGGAAAGCGGGCCGTCGCTGCTGAACGGCGCGGAGGGCCGTGTGTTCATCAACTGCGCCACGGTCAGCCCGGAAGCCCATGAAAAAGCCGAAGCCGCCGCCGCCCGCGCCGGTGCCGCCACGCTCGCTGCCAGCATGGCGTCCAGCATCACCCAGGCCCGCCAAGGCACCCTCTACCTGATGGTCGGCGGCGGGACGGAAGTCTTCGAGCGCATGAAACCATTGCTCGCAGACCTCTCCACCGCGCTGCGCCATGTCGGGCCGGTCGGCCATGCGGCGAAAATCAAGGCGCTTGTCAACATGGTCATGAACATCAACACCGCCGGGCTTGCCGAAGGACTTGGCCTCGGGGCCTCGCTTGGCATCGAGCTGCCACTGCTCAAGGAGGTCTTTTCCCAGACCGGTGCCAATTCACGGGTGCTCGAAACCGACGGTGATGACATGATCACCCGCGAGCACGATTGCTATTTCTCCGCCGAGCACGCCGCCAAGGACAGCGGCATCGCCAATGCGCTGGCCGCTGCCGCCGGTGTGGCTGTCCCGCTCTCGCTGGCGACCGCCGCGCAATATCACCGCATGGTGGATCTCGGGCTGGGCTCGCTCGACAAGTCCGGCGTCGCCGAGTTGACCTTCCCCGGCCGCCTCAGTTCCCCCGCATGATGCCATGAACGATATCAAAAACGCCGCCGGCGAATTTCTAGACCATCAATTCCACCCCGCGGACGGCCGCGGCAGCCTGGTGATTCTCGGCCACGGTCTTACCGGAAACAAGGACCGTCCGCTGCTGGTGTCGCTCGCCGAAGGCCTTGCCAAACACGGATGGCCCTGCCTGCGGATCTCATTTTCCGGCAATGGAGAATCCGGCGGGCGTTTCGTCGATTCCTGCATCACCAAACAGGTCGGCGATCTCAAGGCGGTGCTCGATACCGTGCCCGACCATGTGCGCGTCGCCTACATCGGTCACAGCATGGGGGCGGCCACGGGCCTGCTCACCGCGCTCGAAGATCTCCGGTTGGTCACCGTCATCTCGCTTGCCGGGATGATCAAGCCCGCGGAATTTGCCGAACGCGAATTCGCCGGTGTCACGCCGGACGCTGGCTGCATCTGGGAGGACGAGGATTTTCCACTCTCGTCCACATTGGCCGATGATTTGAAAGGCATTGGGTCGCTGCTGCCCCTGCTGGAAAAACTGGTCCAACCGCTGCTGCTCATCCATGGCACCGAGGACGATGTGGTCCCGCTGGATGACAGCCGCGACGCGGCCTGTGCCAAATCCGGCAGTGAAATCCTCGAAATCCCCGGTGCCGGGCATCTTTTCGGCGACGACAGCTACCCGCAGCTCATTGCCTCCATCGACCGCTGGCTCGCTGCTCACTGCGGCCGCGAGTGAGGCGGGTATCCACTGCCAACCTTGAACAGCGAAAGTCGCCAATCACTTGCGGATGCCGATCTCGCCACCGCCGGGAACGGCAAGGGCTGGCTCTGGTGCAATGGTCGCTGGTGGCAACCGGAGGAATTTCCCATCGTTCCTACCGATCGGATCTTGCTTCACGGCCTCGGGCTCTTCGAAACCCTGCTCGCCATCGATGGCCGACCGGTTTTCCACGATCGTCATCTGGCCCGGTTGGCGCATGCTGCCAGCCGACTGCGCTGGAAGATTGAAACGAATGTTTTATTCGATGCCATGAGTCAACTGCTTGAACGCAACGCACTCGCCACGGGTCGCGCGCGTATCCGGCTCACGCTGAGTGCCGGCAGCGGAAAACCTGGCGATCTAGCTCTTGGAGCGGACCACCTGTTGTGGATGAGCGCGGCAGTGCTTCTTGAAGCGCCGGAAGCCACAGCCGTAAGCATCGCACCATTTCCGCGCAATGAACACTCGCCGCTCGCCGGGCTGAAGTGTGCGTCCTATGCCGAGAACCTGCTGGCGCTGGATCATGCGCGACGAGGCGGCTTCGACGAGGCGCTCTTTTTCAACACCG
>JALRFY010000125.1 GCA_023253625.1 Akkermansiaceae bacterium
CTTGCCGGTCTTGGCAACCTTCTCAAGCAGCGGCAGCATGTCCTTGAGCGAGGAGATTTTCTTCTCGTTGATGAGAATGTAGGCGCTCTCGAGGAGGGCTTCCATGCTCTCGGGGTTGGTCACGAAGTAGGGGCTGAGGTAGCCCTTGTCGAACTGCATGCCCTCGACCACTTCAAGCGTGGTCTCGATGCCCTTGGCTTCCTCGACGGTGATGGTGCCGTCCTTGCCGACCTTGTCCATGGCCTCGGCGATGATGTCGCCGATTTCCTGGTCGGAGTTGGCCGAGATTGAGGCGACCTGGGCGATTTCCTTGGCGTCGGAAACGGTCTTCGAGAGCTTCTTCAGCTCGCCGACGACCGCTTCGGTGGCCTTGAGGATGCCGCGTTGCAGCGAGATCGCGTTGGCACCGGCGGCCACGTTACGGAGGCCTTCCTTGTAGATCGCCTCGGCGAGCACGGTGGCGGTGGTGGTGCCATCGCCGGCGATGTCGCTGGTCTTGGAGGAAACCTCGCGGATCAACTGGGCACCCATGTTTTCATAGGGATCCTCGAGTTCGATTTCCTTGGCAACGGAAACGCCGTCCTTGGTGATGGTCGGGGAACCGAATTTCTTGTCGAGGATCACGTTGCGGCCTGCGGGGCCGAGTGTGGCCTTGACGGCACGGGCAAGTTTCTCAACGCCGCGCAGCAGTGACTGGCGGGCGGATTCGTCGAATTGGAGTTGTTTGGCCATAATGCAGTTAAGTTTGTTGGTTTTCAGTGTTCAGTTTGCAGAGTGGTTCAGCCACAGACGCCGAGGATGTCGGATTGGGAGATGATGAGGACTTCCTGTCCGTCGACCTTGACTTCGGTGCCACCATATTTGGAGATGAGCACCTTGTCGCCGACTTTGACGTGGAAGACGATTTCATTACCGTTATCGTCCTTGCCGCCGGTGCCGAGCGCGAGCACTTCGGCTTCCTGGGGTTTTTCCCTGGCGGTGTCAGGAAGGACGATTCCGCCGGCGCTCATTGCTTCGGCTTCGATGCGCTTGACGAGGACACGTTGTCCGAGTGGTTTGATGTTGGCCATGTGTTTGTATGGTTGTTGGTTTGTGGTTTGGTGAGAAGCCACACCCGCACCGGCGGGTGTGGAAAGTTTGCGGTTAGTCCACGACTTCGGCATCCACGACCTTGCCTTTGGCTTGTTTGGGCTCGGAGGAGGATGGTTCATCGGGGTGTTGAGCTTCGGGTTGCGCGGCTCCCCCGGCCTGGGCTTGCTGGGCGGCTTGGGAAAGGGCTTGCAGCGAGCCTTCGAGGTCCGATACCGCGGTGTTGATCTTGTCGAAGTCGTCGCTGGTGATCGCGTCCTTCACCGCTTGGATTTTACCATCGAGCATCGACTTGAGTTCGGCGGGCGCGTTTTCGCCGAGTTCGGCGAGCTGTTTCTCGACGCTGAAGACGAGGTTTTCAGCCTTGTTCTTGGCATCCACTTTCTCGGCGCGCTTGCGGTCTTCCTCGGCGTGGGCCTCGGCGTCCTGTTTGGCTTTTTCGATCTCGTCCTTCGACAGACCGGAGGAACCCTGGATCGAGATTTTCTGTTCCTTGCCGGACTGCTTGTCCTTGGCGGAAACGTGGAGGATGCCGTTGGCGTCGATGTCGAATGTGACTTCGATCTGCGGTTCGCCGCGGCGGGCGGACGCGATGCCGTCGAGGCGGAAATTGCCCAGCAGCTTGTTGTCCGAAAACATCGGCCTCTCGCCCTGGCAGATGCGGATGTCCACGGCCGGCTGGTTGTCGGCCGCGGTGGAGAAGATCTGTGATTTTTTCGCCGGAATCGTCGTGTTGCGCTCAATCATCGGCGTGGCGCGCGAGCCTTCGGTTTCAATGGAGAGCGTGAGTGGGGTGACGTCGAGGAGGAGGACGTCCTTCACATCGCCGCGCAGCACCCCGCCTTGGATGGATGCGCCGATGGCGACCACTTCATCCGGGTTGACGCCTTGGTGGGGAGTCTGGCCGGCGAGTTCGCGGGCAGTTTCCACAACCTTGGGCATGCGGGTCATGCCGCCGACGAGCACGAGTTCGTCGATTTGAGAGGCGCTGACACCGGCTTCGGCGAGGCAGTCTCTGACCGGTTTTTTGGTGCGCTCGAAGAGGAAATCGGTGAGTTGTTCCAACTTGGAGCGTGTGAGGTTGATCTGGATGTGCTTCGGGCCGGTGGCGTCGGCGGTGATGAAGGGCAGGCTGATATCGTAAGACTGCGAGGAGGAAAGCGCGATTTTGGCTTTTTCCGCTTCCTCCTTGATGCGCTGGAGCGCGTCGGGTTGGCCGGAGAGATCGATGCCCTGGTCTTTCTTGAACTCGTCCACGATCCACTGGATCAGAGTGTTGTCCCAGTCGTCACCGCCGAGTTTGGTGTCGCCGTCGGTGGCGAGCACTTCGAAGACGCCGTCGCCGATTTCGAGCACCGAGATATCGAAAGTGCCGCCGCCGAGGTCATAGACGGCGATTTTCTCGTCGGATTTTTTATCGAGGCCGTAAGCCAAGGCTGCGGCGGTGGGCTCGTTGATGATGCGGAGCACTTCCAAGCCTGCGATTTCACCGGCGGCCTTGGTGGCGTTGCGCTGGGAGTCGTTGAAATAGGCGGGCACGGTGATGACCGCTTGTTTGATCGGTTCGCCGAGTTTGGCTTCGGCGTCGGCCTTGAGTTTGCCGAGCACCATGGCGGAGATTTCCTGCGGCGAGAAGGTTTTGGTTTCGCCGGCCACATCCACTTGGATATGGGCATCGCCATTGGGTGCTGCGACGATGGTGTAGGGCAGGCGTTTGTCAACCTCGGTGAGCTCGGCGAACTTGCGGCCGATCAGCCGCTTGGCGGAAAAAATGGTGTTTTTCGGATTGGTGATGGCCTGGCGCTTGGCGGCTTGGCCGACGAGGCGCTCGCCGTTCTTGGCGAATGCCACGACCGACGGTGTGGTGCGTGCGCCTTCCGAGTTTTCGAGCACCATCGGCTCGCCGCCTTCCATAACGGCCATGCAAGAATTGGTGGTGCCGAGGTCGATTCCGAGAATTTTGGACATGAGATGGTTCCTTTCCGAGTTGGAGAAATTGGGCGTGAGTGTCGGTATTCTCAACGCATGTGTTGTGCCAAGCTCGTCTTTTAATCTTATAAGCAACTGATTATAAATGCTATAAGATATTTTTGAGCTGGGCCGTAGCATCTGGAAGGTTAATTTATAGCGACAAAATGACGCGCCAAATACGCGACAACGTGACGCGTCGTGCGGAAATGCCGCGTCAGATGTTTCCGGTCTTGAACCCTTGCGAATTCCATTCCTAGGTTTCGTGACACTTCATGCGAGCCCAGCCCTTTATATGGATTCCACGCGGCGAGCCGTTCCGGCAGGACGGATCCGACGGCTCGGATTCGTTTCCGCCGATTTTGGAGCATTTGATTCGTCAGCGCGGGCTCCCGGAGGGCATGGATCTGGATGATTACCTGCATCCCAAGCTGCGCAATTTGGCAGATCCGTTTTTGATTCCGGACATGCGGCCTGCCGTCGAGCGTCTTTTGACGGCCGTCGATCAGCGCCAAAACGTCTGTATTTTCGGTGACTATGACGTGGATGGGGTGTCCTCGATCACCCTGATGCGTCGCATTCTGATGGCTTATGGCATGGAGCCAAGGCACTTCATCCCGCGGCGCGGGCCGGAGGGCTATGGATTGAGCGCCGCGGCATTGGAACGCTGCATGGACGAAGGATCGAAGCCCGATTTGCTCGTAACAGTCGATTGCGGCACGGTATCGGTGAAAGAGGCCGCCATGCTGCGCACGGAGGGAATCGATCTCCTGATCGTCGATCATCACGAGCCGTTGCCGGACGCGCGGCCGGATTGCTGCGCGCTGGTCAATCCGAAATGCGGTTCGGATTTCACCTATCTTTGCGCCGCGGGAGTGGTCTTCAAGTTGGGGCATGCGTTGCTGAAAACCCGGCCCGCTCCGCTTGATTTGAAGAAACTCATCGATTTGGTGGCGGTGGCGACGATTTCTGACATCGTGCCGATGGTAGGCGAGAACCGCCTGATGGTCCGCCACGGTCTCAGATACCTGCCAAATACCCTGAATCCGGGCCTGCGCGCGCTGCAGGATGTCACCGGCATGAACGGCTCCGCGACCTCGATGGACGTCGGTTTCCGCATCGGTCCGCGGCTCAACGCGGCAGGACGCATGGACGTGCCCGAGGACGCGCTCGCCACGCTCACCACCGATTGCCGGAGGCTCGCGCGCGACCTTGCGATGAAGCTTGATGATTACAATCGCGAGCGGCAGAACTACGAAAGCCTCATCCGCAGCGAGGCGGTGGAAATGCTGGCCCGCGACTTCGAACCGGCGCGGGATCCGGTGATCGTGCTGGGTTCGCGCGATTGGCACCACGGCGTGGTCGGCATCGTCGCCTCGCGGCTGATGCGGCAATATCACAAACCGACCTTCATCATCGCCATTGACGACGACGGCATCGGAAAAGGCTCGGGCCGCAGCATCGAGGGGGTCTCGCTGGTGGAGGCGATCCGCGCCTGTGAAGCGGAACTCATTGCTGGCGGCGGACACGCGATGGCCGCCGGTCTTTCGGTCCACGAAGACAAAATCGACATTTTCAGAGAGCGTTTCGCCGAATATGTGCTCGCCACCACCACCGAAGAGCAGCGCCGGCCGAAATTGCTGTATGACGCGGAAATTTCCTTCGACCAGTTGTCGCTCGACTTCCTGTCGAGCTACGAACTGCTCCAGCCATTCGGCAACTGCAACCCGCAGCCGGTATTCATCTCGCGCGGGATCAACCTGAGCCGCCCGCCGTTGCGGATGAAAAACCACCACCTGCGGTTCATGCTGCGGCAGGGTTATCACGAGCAGGACGCCGTGTTTTTCGGCGGTGGCGAGCATCCGCTGCCCGATCCGCCGTGGGACGTCGCGTTCACGATCGACCGGAACACCTTTCGCGGCCGGACTTCGCTGCAACTCGTCGTGCAGGACGTGCGTGCCGCGCAGAACCCGATGTCCTGATCCGGTCGAATCGTCCGGAGATTCCGCGCCGCGGATTTTGACATGGGCGGTCGATTCGATACGTTCCGCGCCGTTCGAACTCCAACCACCCACATCATGAGCGAAACGACCCCCGAAAAACATGTGTTCCAGGCCGAGATCCAGCAGTTGCTCGATCTGGTGGTCCACTCCCTCTACACCGACAAGGAGATCTTCCTGCGCGAGTTGGTTTCCAACGCCTCCGATGCGATGGAAAAACTCCGCCACATCGAGGCCACCGAGAAAAACGTCCATCAGCCGGACCTCGCGTTGGAAATCCACATCAGCACCGACGAGGCCGCCAACACCCTGACCATCGCCGACAGCGGCATCGGCATGTCCCACGACGAGTTGGTGAAAAACCTCGGCACCATCGCCCACTCCGGCACCAAGGCGTTTCTCAAATCCGTCAAGGAGGGCAACGCCGTGCCCGGCAACATGATCGGACAGTTCGGCGTCGGCTTTTACTCCGCTTTCATGGTGGCGGACAAAGTGGAGGTCCACTCGCGCTCATGGCATGCCGACTCGCCCGAACTGGTGTGGACCAGCGATGGAAAATCCGGCTACGAAATCACCGAGACCACCGGTCTGGACCGCGGCTCGAAACTTGTGCTCCACCTCAAGGATGACTGCAAGGAATACGCCACCGAGCCGCGGGTTAAGCACCTCATCGAGACCTACAGCAATTTCGTCGGTTTCCCGATCCTGCTCAACGGAAAGCGCGTCAACGAGGTCGAGGCGCTGTGGCTGAAGAACAAATCCGAGATCAGCGACGAACAATACAAGGCCTTCTATCAGTTCGCCTGCAAGGCATGGGACGATCCCTTGTATCGTCTGCATTTCAGCGCCGACGCGCCGCTGGCGATCAACGCACTAGTGTTCGCACCATCGGAAAATCCCGAGCGCATGGGCTTCGGCAAGGCCGAGCCGGCGGTGGCGCTTTATTGCCGCAAGGTGCTCATCGATCCTTCACCCGAAGGCCTGCTGCCCGACTGGATGCGCTTCATGAAAGGCGTGGTGGACAGCGCCGACATCCCGCTCAACATCTCGCGCGAGACAATGCAGGACAGCGCGCTCATCCGCAAACTCGGCGGTGTCATTTCGAAGCGCGTGATCAGGATGTTCGAGAAGGAAGCCGAGGCGGATCCGGAGAAATACCGCGGCTTCTACCGCAAGTTCGACCGCTTCCTCAAGGAGGGTGTCGCCACCGACCACGGCAACCGCGAGGCCTTGGCGAAATTGCTGCGCTTCGAGTCGTCGATGACCGATCCCGGCGCAGTTTGTGGATTCGCCGATTATGTCTCCCGCATGAAGGACGGACAGGACACGATTTATTATCTCAACGGTGCCAGCCGCGACCACATCGAGAGCAGTCCCTATCTCGAAGCCTTCAACAGCCGCGGGCTCGAAGTGATCTATTTCACCGATGCGGTGGATGAATATGTGGTCGAATCGCTCGGCAGCTTCGAGGGCAGGAAACTCGTCTCCATTCGAAATGCCGACGTGGAGCTGGAAGATCGCGAAAACGAAGGCGAGGCATTGAGTGAGGAACAAACCAAGGCGCTCTGCGATTTCCTCAAACAGGAACTCGGCGACCGGGTCGTTACCGTGGCCGCCGGCAAGCGTTTGGTGGACAGCCCGGTGCTCGCGCTGCTGCCCGCCGACAGCATGAGTCCGCAGATGCGGCAGATGATGAAGGCGATCGACGAGAACTTCAAAGACGAGGTGAAGGTGGAATTCGAAATCAACCCCCGCCATCCGCTGGTGAAGCAACTCGCCGCCGCCAGGGACGCCAATCCCGATTTGGCAAAACTGGTTTCCCACCAGTTGTTGGACAACGCACTCATCTCCGCCGGTCTGCTCGAAGACGCCCGCGACACCATCCGCCGCATGAACGAACTCATGCAAAAAGCCCTGTCCTGAGCCGATGCACCAGCGCCCGCCGAAAAAATTTGTTCCGGTTCCCTTCGAGTATCATCAGGAGATCGAACTGGAGATCGACTCGCTCACCAATCTCGGTGCGGGTGTCGGGCGCATCGGCGGCTGGGTGGTTTTCGTGCCCTTCGCGCTGCCTGGCGAAAAAGTTCTGGGACGCGTGCACCGCAACGACAAAAACTGCTCGCATGCGGATCTCGTCGAGGTGCTTGTGCCATCGCCGGACCGTGTCGAGACGCGTTGCCCGTTGTCCGGTGCATGCGGCGGCTGCCAATACCAGCACCTCGCCTATCCCAAACAACTCGAATGGAAGACGCGTCAGGTCGGCGAGTTGATGAAACACATGGCCGGCATCGAGTTTCCGGTGAATCCTTGTTTGGGCACCGAGCAGATATGGAATTACCGATCGAAGATCACCCCGCACTTTGATCGTCCTCGCGACGGTGTGGTGGGTGAAATCGGTTTCCTCGCCGCCGCCCGGCGCAGGATCGTGGATGTGCCGCACTGCGACATCGCCATGGAGGAAATCAACCGTGCGCTGCCGGAGATCCGCGCTGCGATTCGTGCGAAAGGCCACACCTTCAAGCGCGGCTCCACCATCCTGATGCGCGCCACCGAAGGTCGCGTGGAAACCGACTTCAAGGCCACCGCCAGTCAAAGCGTGGAGGACCTGGTTTTCCGCTTCATCGCGGGCGATTTCTTCCAGAACA
>JALRFY010000140.1 GCA_023253625.1 Akkermansiaceae bacterium
GGTTCTGCGTGCGGAATTCCGGCGCCGAGGCCGTCGTCGAGGGCACGGGTGACCACGGCTGCGAGTACATGACCGGTGGTCGGGCCGTGGTGCTCGGCGAGACCGGCCGCAACTTCGCCGCCGGCATGTCGGGCGGCACCGCTTATGTCTATGACATCGACGGCCTGTTCGACAAGCGCCTCAACCACGAGATGGTCAACCTTTACCGCCTCATCGAAAGCGGCGACGAGGATATTGCCAACGTGAAGGCCGAGATCGAAAAACACGTGGAACTCACCGGTTCCGCCCGCGGGAAATTCCTGCTTGCGAACTGGGACGCAGAACTGCCGAAGTTCTTCAAGGTGCTGCCGCGCGACTACGAACGCATGCTCGCCTGCTTCCGCAAGGTGGAGGAACAAGGCCTGACCGGCGACGAAGCCGCCATGGCCGCCTTCGAGGAAAACCTCAAGGACCTCGCCCGCGTCGGCGGAAATTAAACTGTGGCGGCCGCCTGTGACCGTTGCTGACTTGCAAACCGAATCAACCCAGAGAAGCACAAGCACCTCATTCCCGTCGACGCTCGCAGAGCGCCGCTACAAGCACCTCTTCCACATATCATTCACCATGGGTAAACCAACCGGATTCAAGGAAATCGCGCGCAAGAAGGACTCCGAAACCGCGCCTCTCGAACGCATCAGGCACTGGCGTGAATTCAAGATCCACAGCGACGAAAAGGAACGCCAGTCGCAAGGCGCGCGCTGCATGGACTGCGGCACCCCGTTCTGCATGACCGGGCACATCGTTTCCGGCATGGCCTCCGGCTGCCCGGTCAACAACCTGATTCCCGAGTGGAACGACCTGATCTTCCGCAACCGCTGGAAGGAGGCGCTCGAACGCCTGCACAAGACCAACAACTTCCCCGAGTTCACCGGCCGCGTCTGCCCCGCCCCGTGCGAAGGCTCGTGCGTGCTCGGCGTGATCGCGCCACCCGTCACCATCAAGGACAACGAATGCGCCATCACCGACCGCGGCTGGGCGGAAGGATGGGTGGTCCCACGCCAACCGGAAAAGCGCACCGGAAAAAAAGTCGCCATCGTCGGCTCCGGGCCGGCCGGCCTGGCTTGCGCCGACCAACTCAACCAGGCCGGCCACCATGTCACCGTCTTCGAACGCGAGGACCGCATCGGTGGCCTCCTCATGTATGGCATCCCCAACATGAAACTCGAAAAGGAGGAGGTGGTCCAACGCCGCGTCAACCTGATGGCCGAGGAAGGCATCGTCTTCAAAACCGGCGTGAACATCGGCCATGATTCCGAATGGACCGCACAAAAAATCCGCTCGGAGTTCGACGCCGTCGTCCTCTGCTGCGGTGCCACCTTCGGCCGCGATCTCCCGATCGAGGGCCGCGATGCCAAGGGCATCCACCTGGCGATGGAGTTTCTAACCGAAAACACCCGCCACCAGCTCGACCACCGGTTCAATGGCAGCAACCCGTCGCTAAATGCCAAGGACAAGGACGTGGTCGTCATCGGCGGCGGCGACACCGGCACCGATTGCGTCGGCACCTCGCTGCGCCACGGTTGCAGGAGTGTCGTGCAGCTTGAGATCATGCCCAAGCCGCCCCTCGAGCGTGCATCGGACAATCCATGGCCCGAGTGGCCCAAGGTTTACAAGATGGACTACGGCCAGGAGGAGGCCGCCGCCGTCCAAGGCCAGGACCCGCGCCATTACCTCACCCAAACCAAGCGCTTCCTGAAGGATGACGATGGCAACCTGACAGGCCTTGAAATCTGCGGGATCGAGTGGGTTCACGAAAACGGCCGTTACATGCCCAAGGAAAAGGAAGGCACCACCCGCACCATCCCCGCGCAACTCGTCTTGCTGGCGATGGGTTTCCTCGGCCCCGAGCAGCAGATCCTCCAGCAATTCGCCCTCGAGACCGACAGCCGTTCCAACGTGAAGGCCGAGCACGAAAAATACACCACCAACGTGCCCGGCGTATTCGCCGCCGGCGACATGCGCCGTGGACAATCGCTCGTCGTCTGGGCCATCAACGAAGGCCGCGGCGCCGCCCGCGAGTGCGACCGCTTCCTGATGGGCGTCACCAACCTGCCGTGACTTGCTATCCGGACCTGTGACGGTGGTCTGTCACCGTCGCCTGCTTGCCGCGTGGCTTGCAATCCAGACCTGTAACGGCGGTCTGTGACCGTCGCCTGCTTGCCCCGTGGCGGCCACGCCGATCCGGGAAACGCCCTTTGATGATCCGTGTGGATCCGTGCCCGGCCGTGGCAGCGGTTCTTTTTCCTTACGGTCAAAAAAAGCGCAAACCCATCCGCATGGCAGGCGGAGGTGGAAATTTTTTCAGAAAAATCGAGCCTATCCCCCTATTTGTCCCACCCCCTGTGATTGAATTGCACAGATTCCGCCAAAAACCACCCATGAATGGCCATTTTCAAAATCCACCCGCCTGCGGCTTGACACTCGTCTTTTGAACAAGCTGATTGCCATCACCATTTTCAATCCACCAGTGTCCGCACCCGTCGAACCAATCAAACTTTCCGACTGCTGGGCCAAAACCGATCTGGCAACCGGGATGCCCGCGCTGTCGGTGCGGGATCATTCTCGTATTGTCGGGTATATTGCCAGTGGTCTTCTGCAAGCATTGGCGCAGCCTGTCAAAGATGCACTCCCTAATGGAGCAGTGACGCTTGCCGCCGCCCATGATTTGGGAAAGGTCACGCCCGGATTCCAACTCAAGTGCCGCTTATGGCCACATCACTCGGCGGTAAATTCCGCGATTTTCCATGACCAGCTTGAAACGCGCCATGCGCATGTCAGTGCCTGGCATCTGGCGTATGCGGATTCTTCACCGCTGCCGCCTGCCTCGAGGGAATGGCTGGTTTCCACCGCAGGACATCATGGTTCTTATCCGAGTGGATTCAAAAAACCATCGCGCAAGTGTTTTGAAGGAGCCAACACCGCTACTGGCATCCATCCCGCATTCGAACAACTGCGGACCGAGCTACTCAAGCAACTGATTCAGGAATTCGGCCCATTGCCTGAAGAGCCTGCTCGCGATGCGGAAATTCGCGTGCATCTGTTGACTGGATTCACCATTCTTGCCGATTGGATTGGCTCAAATGTCGATTGGTTTCCCATAGATCAAGGATGCGACGCGGGAAGTATCCAGAAACAATCACGCAGCATTCTGAGCAAGCTTGGCTATGAGGTCGGACTTCGCAAGAATTTGGACTTTGGGGAAGTCTTCCACCCTGAGGACCCGGTATCGTTCTCCCCACGCCCGCTCCAAGAAGTGCTCCTGCGGATTGCGGATCATCCGGGGCTATACATCGTTGAGGCGCCGATGGGCTCAGGAAAGACCGAGTCCGCTCTTGCCGCTGCATACCGCCGCTGGTGCGAGGGAAGTGAGCGCGGTCTCTACTTCGCGCTGCCCACCCAGCTCACATCCGCAAAGATTCATGATCGCATCCAATCGTTTCTGCATAACATTCTCGATGAACCCGCTTTCCAAGCGCTTGTCCATGGCAACGCATGGCTGGATGACAATCGCAACCGCACAGTGGGTCCTGCCGGCGAGGAATCCAACGACACCGACGAAGCGCTGCGCTGGTATTCCTCCACGAGGCGCCAACTGCTCGCCCCGTTCGGCACCGGGACCATCGATCAGGCGCTGCTTGCCATATTGCCTGCCCGTTTTGCCGCCCTGCGTTACTTCGCCCTCGCAGGCAAGGTAATCGTGATCGATGAGGTGCATTCCTACGATCCCTACATGTCGGCGCTGATCGACCGCCTGGTCCGTTACCTGCTGCCCACCGGGGCCACCGTTGTAATTCTTTCCGCCACACTCACCGCAGCGCGCCGCGCCGGGCTTGTCGCAGCGGCAGGCGCAAGCGAAATCCACAGCCCCTCGGCGTATCCGCTCATCACCAAAGTCGCCACCGGCGATGCCGTCGCGGAGCATTTTACTGTGGCCGACCCCACGCCGCCAAAAAGCGTTTCATTGATCCCCGTGGTTCTGACGGCTGGAACTGAAAACGGCTACTGGCAATCCATTGCCGATCAGGTGAACTCCGGAGCCAACGTCGTCGTCATTCGCAATACCGTCGCCCTGGCTCAAGAAACTTACCGTCTGATAAGGTCCCTCCTTACTGGCCCGGTTCCTCCCGGACACACCGGCCTGCTGCACTCCCGCTTCACCCACACGCACCGGCTCGTTCAAGAAGGCCAATGGATCGAGATGCTCGGAAAAAATCCGGCACGGCGGCCAACCGGCGCGCTGCTCGTGGCCACACAGATCGTGGAGCAATCCGTCGATATCGATGCGGACCTTCTGATCACCGATTTGGCGCCCGTCGAGTTGATCCTCCAGCGCATCGGCCGTCTTCATCGCCACAACCACAAACGCCCCGTGGGCTGTGAGAAGCCAACCTGCCACATCCTCCACCCGCAGGCTGATTGGCAGGCCGATGCGGAGGCCGTCGAGGCTGCACTCGCTCCGCATCATTTCATCTATCCACCGCTCGCGCTCTGGCAGGCTTCCCAAACATTGAAAACGAGAAAATCCATCGAGCTGCCCACCGATATCCGCCCTCTTCTGGAATCCGCAGCCTGCGCAACACCCGATGCCGAAATTCTTCGTGCCTTCGGGAAGTTCCTCCCCGAATCGGAGCGCCTGTGTAGCATGCAAAAAGGCACTGCCAAAATCCGACACGTTTTTGCCCAGGCAATCGACGACAAGGAAGGCCGCGAAACCCGTTATCGAATCCAGCCGACTGCCCATCTGGTCCTGCTGTCGCGTCCTCTGGAAATCCTTGGAGAGAACGTCACCCTGCATCCCGTCCATGGCCATCCGGTGTCCGTCCGCCGTGGATTTTTCTCACACGCATTCGCCCGCGCACTTCACGCCAATGCCATCAGCATCCCGGCCCACCTGGTGCGCGATACCTTGCGGGCATCGTCCGTTGACTGGCTCCGCTCACATCTTTCCGATGCGGTCCTCGCCATCGTCCGTGCCAATTCTGCTGAATTGGACCTTTACCCGGATGTTCCTTGCCGATATTCCTTTGAACATACAAACGAAATCGGGCTCACTTGGAAAAAGTCAGCTCACCACCCCGCCATTATCACCGAACCCGGAGACTTCTGGTTCTAACATAAAATCCCTGACATGTCCTGCTTCAATCTCATCGATCATCCATGGATTCCCGTCCGCTGGCGGCCTGAGGCCTGCGGAGAAACTCCGCGCATGCTCTCGCTGCACGACGCCTTCGCGCGCTCACGCGAAATCGCCGACCTGGATGCCGCCCCCCACGAGCGCATTGCTCTCACCCGTCTGCTCGTCTGCGTTGCCCATGCCGCCCTGGGTGCGCCCGGCAGCCCGGATGATTGGGAGGACTTCGGCCACCAACTCGAAAGCGCCGCAACCCAATACCTCTCCCGGCCCGAGATTCATCCGCATTTCAATCTGCTCGGTGAAGGACCGAGGTTCCTTCAGGAAAAAGTGCCGCAAACGGACGAAAGCGTGCCTGCCTCGAAGCTTTTTGCCAGGCTCGCCACGGGAAACAACCCTACTGTGCTCGATCATGGGGGAATGACCGAGGGCAGGGTTTTCGATCCTGCCGTGCTTTCACTCGCCTTGCTCACGTTTCAGAATTTCTATCCGCTCTACGGTGCCGGATACAAAGGGCGAGGCCCTTGCGCCGACTCTAACGGCATCCATTGCATTCTCCTGGGCAGACATCTTCATGATACGATCCTGCACAACATGGTGGATGCGGAAACCCTTTCTCTTACTGCCAGCGAATCATACGGCAAGCCAATTTGGGAGTGCGGATCAGCAGCTGAGTTGCAGGCCTCCACGCTCACTCTGCTCGGCCGTCTCGTGCCGCGTCACCGCTCGTTGCGCCTCACCTCCGACCTGTCGGGTTTTTACCACCGTCAAAAAAGCCTCATCTATCCGAACTGGGAGCCGTATCGCGAACCTTCCGTCTGCATTGTGTCCAACCGCAAAGATGAACGCCGTATTGTTCCCGCCAGGCTTGATCGCTCGATCTGGCGCGATCTGCTTTCCATTGTTGCCCTGCGTGCGGGTGATGAAACCAATCCGGATGCGGCACTGGTTCTTCAGAGCCACCGCGAGGCACTGGAAAATGAGCGGGTGGAACTATGGACCGGAGCACTGATCACTGATTTGAAGGCCAAGATCCTGGACACCGTGGAATCCTCCTTCACCGTGCCAAAAGCAATCTTCAGTGTTGCGGGCCGATCTCTCTACTCTGCGGGAGTTGAACATGCCGAGCTGATTTCCACCAAGCTTTATGGAGCAGTCCGCACATACGGTTCCTCGCTGCGCAACGAGACGCCGCCTGTGGCCGAGGCCCAGCAACATTTCTGGCACCAGCTCGACCAGCGGCACCAGACACTCATCGATCTCGCCGCGGATCCCAAGCCGGGGCTTCCTGCCATCGGTTCCCACGGTGCCGACGACTTGTGGACCCGCACCGTTCGCGACGCTGCCCAAGCCGCCTACGCCGCCGTTTGCCCGCGAACGACACCCCGCCAGATCGAGGCTTATGCGCTCGGTTATCGTCCGCTTCACCGCGCCCTTTATCCGAAACCCGCCACAAAACCCGCCGTCACCAATCAATCCGCCAACGCCTGATTCCATGACCGATTCCAACACATCCTTCATCGACCAACTCCGCCGCCATCTGGATGGTGACCGCAAGCGCGGTGAACGCGCCGCATTGCGTCGTTTCTGGAGCACCGCCACCCGCAGCCAGGCCTATCCGGTGCTCGGTTTGCTCGGTGCCCTTGAAGACGACCGCAAGGCGATTTTAGCCGCCCTGTATGCCGAGCACCCCGAGCACATAGCAGGCATCACGATCGGCAAGGCCGCATCCAGACTCGGAGAACGCAAGGAACGCGAGCATCCGTTCGACCGTCATTTCCGCCGTCTGCTCGCATGTCAGGACATCGGCCGGGCCGATGACCCCGGCGATCTCGCGTTTCAGCTTCACCGTCTGGTCAAACGCCTCAAACGCGAGGGCATCGCCCTCGATTACGCGGAACTCCACAAGAATCTCAACTACTGGAGCAGGCATCGCGACCTCGTCCTCCTCCGCTGGGCCTCCGATTTCTGGAACACCCCCATACCCGAAGACCGCTGATACCCCCATTCAGTTATCCAGCCTTACAGCTATTACTTCCATGATCCTGACCCAAGCCCGCATTCCCTACGAAATCGTCGCCCGCTGGCGCAAAGACGGCGGCTTTCGCGACAGCTACGCCTGGCACAAACGCATCTGGCAGGCATTCCCCGGCAAACCCGGTGCCGGCCGCGATTTTCTCACGCGCCTCGATGACACGGGCAATGGGTTCCGTCTTCTCATTCTATCCAACGAGCCACCCACACGCCCCGATTGGTGCCCTACGGCGGCGTGGGAATCCAAGACGGTGGATTCCACATTCTATCGGCACTCTGCTTACCGCTTCTCGCTGCTGGCCAACCCAACGGTCAAACGTGTCGTTCGCGCCGGATCCGGTGCCCGTAATAAAAACGGCCGTCGTGAACCCATCGTCAACCGCGAGGAATTGATCCAATGGATCATCCGCAAGGGAACCCGGCACGGATTTGAAATCGACGCCCACACGCTCAAGACCATCCCGCGTCCGCGCCAGGCTTTCACCAAAAGGGACCAGTCCACCGCGCAGCGCCATAGCGGCACCCACACGGCCACTGAATTTGTCGGGACGCTCCGTGTCATCGATTCCGCCGCCTTCCTCGTTGCCGCCAGCCGTGGCATCGGTTCCGCCAAGGCCTTCGGCTTTGGGATGCTCTGCCTCGCACCACTGCCATGAAACTCCAACCCCAGCCACCCGAGCCACGGGTCCTGCATGACATCTCGGATCCCGCGTCCGTCTTGCGCGAAGCGGATGTCCCGTATGGAACCGCCGGCGATACAGCCCTGACCCATGCGACCCGCGATTTCCTCAAGGGGCTGGATGCCAGCGGGATTCCCCACCTGCTCGTAGGTGCCATGGCCATGCTCCAGCACATCGATGGCCGGCCGACCCGTGATATCGATTTCATCATCGCTCTTGAGGATCTCGAAAAACTGCCGGGCTACCGGGTCGAAGAGCGCAACGAATGGTTCGCCACCGGAACCGTCGGCCCGGTGCGCGTCGATCTTCTCTTCACCTCGAACCCGCTCTTTGCGGAAGTCCTCGCGAATCACGCCGTGGTCCGGTTGCTGCTGGGAATCCCGATTCGCTGCGCCACCCCGCGCGGGATCATCCTGTTGAAACTTTACGCGCTGCCCTCGCTCTACCGGCAGGGAAAGGTGCCCCGCGCTGCGATCTATGAAACCGATATCCTCCAACTGCTCACACTTGAGTCTGCCGATTCCGAATCCCTCCTGAAAACCCTCCAACCCCACATGCTTGCCTCCGATATCAACGAACTGCGTCACATCCTCACCGAAATCCAACATCGGATCGACCACCGCCGTCGCTTCTGATCCTTCAATCCATCATCTCCAATCAACCATCCACAATCCCACAAAACCATGAACCTCATTGAACTCCACATCCTGCAATCCTTCCCCGTCTCCTGCCTCAACCGCGATGACGTGGGTTCCCCGAAGTCCGCCATGTTCGGCGGTGTCCAGCGCGCGCGCATCTCCAGCCAATGCCTCAAACGCGCTTGCCGCGTGCTGGCACGGGAAGAACACCCTGGATTCAATGGTATCCGCTCGCGGCATCTCCTCCAGCCATTCACTCAAGCCCTCGTCGGGGCCGGCCTCACCGAAGCCAATGCGTCCGCAAAAGCCGCTGAAATTTGTGCGCTTTTCAGCAAGGCCGATGGTAAAAACACCGAGCAAGTCACCACTGCGGTGTATCTATCTCCAGGCGAGATCGGACAAATCGCCACCGCCATTGCCGCCGGTGAGGACACCAAGAAAGCGATCAAGGGCGCCAATCGTCTTGATGCTGCGGACATCTCGCTTTTCGGCCGCATGGTCGCCAACGACGCCACTTTGAATGTGGAAGGAGCCGCCATGTTCTCCCACGCACTTTCAACCCATCGGGCCGACAACGAAGTCGATTTCTTCTCGGCAGTGGATGACCGCAAAGACGGTGCCGAGGACGCCGGAGCCGGCATGATCGGCACGCTCGAATTCAATTCCGCCACCTATTACCGATATGTGGCCGTGAATCTCGATCTGCTCAAGGACGCTCATCACCTCGGCGGCCTCGATGAGGGTGAACAAAATGCCGTTCTCTTCGCTTTTCTGAAAGCCGCGCTGCTCGCTGTGCCCGGCGCGCGTAAAAACTCGATGAACGCCGGCACGCTGCCTCATGAGGTGCTGGGCATCCGCAAGACCAAAGGACAGCCGCTTCAGCTCGTCAACGCCTTCGAGGCGCCAGTCCGGGCCAACGGCCATGGATTCGCCGCCGCTTCGCTTGAACAAATGATATCGCACCTCGAAAGCCTCGAAAAAACCTGGGGCGAACAAGGCACGAAACACTATCTGACCGCCGAGGGTCTCGAAACCTTCCTCAATCACCTTTTGGCATAAACCGTGGCGGCGGCTTGCAACCGCCAGGCCCACCACTTGCCGCTTGCCACACGCAACTCACACCCCATGCCCACACTCGCCATCCACCTTGATGCTCCCATGCAGTCCTGGGGCACCTCGTCGCGGTTCCAATATCGCGAAACCGATGCCTTTCCCGGCAAGAGCGCCATCATCGGCCTCATCGCCGCCGCCATGGGCATCGACAAACATGACGCCGGTGAGGCCAGCCGCATTGCGGAACTCGCCGCCCTCCGCCTCACCGTCCTCCGCATCCCCAAACCACACTCCGTCAACCGCCTCACCGACTTCCACACCATCGGCGGCGGATACGACAAAAAAGGCCCGCTGTATGAAAAATCGAGCATTCCGAAAAAAGCCTCCGGCGCGCCTTTCGGCACTGTGATCACCCGCCGCTCCTACCTCACCGGCACAGCCTTCGCCGCGCTCCTCGATGGCGATGCCGCCCTGCTGGAAAGCATTCGTGCCGCCCTGCTCGACCCTGTCTGGGGCGTCTGGTTTGGCCGCAAGTCCTGCATCCCGGCTTCGCCACTCGCACCGGTCATCGCTGCCACCCCGCGTGAGGCCCTTGCCAGCCTCCTCGAAAAGCT
The DNA here is from genome assembly GCA_023253625.1 of Akkermansiaceae bacterium. Classification (GTDB taxonomy): domain Bacteria; phylum Verrucomicrobiota; class Verrucomicrobiia; order Verrucomicrobiales; family Akkermansiaceae; genus Luteolibacter. Next base: position 10,190 of record JALRFY010000140.1, read on the forward strand.
TGGCAGGGACGCTGCGGAAATAAAAGCCCTCGAAGGCGTCACTGAGGAAGATGGCCCTGGCGCGTGGTTCCAGATGGACCAGCCGGTTGCCTTCGGCCAGCACCACGGAGCGGTGCCGGAAGCCTATCATTCCCGCCCCGTTCGGCGTCTCAAGCCTGGAGAAATCACATAGGCGCGTTCGTGAGAACGCGTTTCATTGCCCATGCCCATCTTCGAACGACCACCCCTCGAGACGCTCGCCCCCGCCAAGGACCGCTGGACGCCCATCTATCTGGAATACGGCCGGATCGAGGTGGACGATGCCTCGATCAAATGGATTGGCGCGGACGGATTGATCACACGCCTGCCGGTGGCCACCGTTTCCGCACTCATTCTTGGCCCTGGCACCTCCGTGACGCACGCCGCCGTCAAGGCCGCGGCGCAGTGCAATTGCCCCTTGCTCTGGCTCGGTGAGGATGGCCTGAGGTTTTATGCCTTCGGCATCACGCCAAATCACGACAACTCGATGGCCCGCATCCACGCCAGCGCCTGGGCAAACCTCCGTGCGCGCAACGAGATCGCCCGCCGCATGTTCCTGCACCGTTTTCCGCAGGCCTCCGTGCACGGCGTCTCCATCAAGCAACTCCGCGGCATGGAGGGGAAACGCGTGAAACAAACCTATGCCGAACTCGGTCAGAAATATGGCATCACCTGGAAGGGCCGCGATTACAAGACCGAGAACTGGCAGCTTGCGGATGGCATCAACCGCGCGCTTTCCGCCTCCAATGCCTCGCTTTATGCGCTCACCGCCGCAGTCTGCTGCTCCATGGGTTTCATCCCCCAGCTCGGCTTCGTCCATGCCGCCGGCACCCTGCCATTCATCTACGATGCCGCGGATCTCTACAAGCACGAGACCTCCTGGCCCGCCGCCTTCGAAGCCTTGTCCATCGAACCCAACGACGACGGCACGCTGGTCCGCAAAATCCTCAAGCGCAAAGTGGAGGAATCCCGCATGCTGCGCCGCATGCCCGACGACTTGAAAAAACTCTTCGAGGGCCTCGGCGAGGACCCCGGCGAGGCCCCGCACACCCACCCGCTCCAACCCCGCAGCGAGGCATGACCGTGCTGGTTTGCAACGACGTCCCGCCGGCCATCCGAGGGCATCTGAAACGCTGGTTCATCGAACCAAGCCCCAACGTCTTTGTGGGAACCCTCAATGTCCGCACCTTCCGCAAAGTCCGCGATTTCATCCTCCGCAACGCTCCAAAAAAATTCGGCATGCTGGTGATTGCTTCCGCCCCCAATTGCCAAGGCTACGAAATCGAACGCATCGGACCAACAGGTTACTCGGGGAGAATACCCGTGGAGCTGTCGGGTATCCCGCTCATTGCCGAGAGCTGGGTCGATCCTGACAACCAGCCCTTCTGACAAAAACCGCGACAATTTGTCACATGGCGGTTTCGTGAGAAATTGACTTCCTGAATTTTCTAATCCATTGATAGTGCCAGAGATTTCCCCACACCCGTGGGGATGGCCCGCTGAAGGATGGGTGACCCCGCGTGGACTGCCCTTGGCAGACTGGCGAGCCCGGTTTCGCACATGGGCAACAAACTGGACCAACAACGCCAACGCCAAAAACAACCGATGAACGAAGACCCAACCCAATCCGTCATGCCCCACGCTCTGGGCATTGAAAAAGCCGTGCTGAGCGTCATGATGCAATACCCAGAGGTGGCCGATGAAGCACCGCAGCTGTGCAAAGATCATTTCCACATCCCGGCGCACAGGATCGTCTTCGAGCGCATCGAAGCCATTCGCCGGGAAGGCCGACAGGTCGAGCTTGTCGGGCTGGCTCAAGACTTCATCTCATCCGGCGTCATGGACGATC
>JALRFY010000167.1 GCA_023253625.1 Akkermansiaceae bacterium
CCCTACACGCCGCTCGTCCGATCTCCTTTCAGAATGCAGCAGCGAGGGAGGGCGGCACCGCCGGGGCCGCCGGAGAATGCGTGGCGGGTGCGAAGCCAATGGCAGCCGCAGCGTCGGACATTGCCCGCTCATACACGTTTCACTCTCCGGTTCCCCCGGCGGTGGAACCCCACCTTTCAGATTGCAGCAGCGAGGTAGGGCGGCACCGCCGGGGCCGCCGGAGAATGCGGGATGAATGTGAAGCCAATATCAGCCGCAGCGTCGCACATGGCCCCCTCATTTTCTTCCCATCCGCGCGGTTCCCCCGGCGGTGGAACCCCACCTTTCAGAATGCGGCGGCCAACAGGCCTGTTCAGATCATTCCGAGCTTCATTTTGCCTTCCTCGGAGATCATCTCCTGGTTCCAAGGTGGATCCCATACGAGTTCCACCTTGGCGTCGTCGATGCCGTCGATGGTCATGATCTTGGCCTGGGCATCGGCTGCGATCACAGGACCCATGCCGCAGCCGGGCGCGGTGAGTGTCATTTTCACAAGGACCACATTCTTGCCGTCGGATTCTTCGATCACGCAGTCGTAAACGAGCCCGAGGTTGACGATATCCACCGGAATTTCCGGGTCATAGACGCTTTTGAGCCGGGCCCATACCTGGTCCTCGACCGGTGCGTCCTTGAGGCGGGCGGCTTCGTCCTGTTTCTTTTTTTCCTCCTCCATATCGATGCCAAGCGCATCGGCATCCTGTGAGGAAATGCGTGCGAGCCCCTGCGAGGTGGCCACCGTGTAGGTGCCGCCGAGGCGCTGGGTGATGAATACGGCCGTGCCTGCGGGCAGGACGAGCGAATCGCCGCTGGGAATCTGGATGGCGGCCACTTCGCGCTTCAACTGGATCTCTTGCTGCATGGCCGGACTAAAGACCACCATGCCGCAACCGGCAAGCGCGGGATTCCCTCCATCGCCCGCCTTGTCACAGGCTGCCACCGGCCACAAAATCACCGCGATGAATCGCCAGCCGCACCACCACACGCCCATCGTCATCGCTGGATTGCTCGCGCTGTTTTCCGGCTGCGAAAAACACCCGCCTGCTTCGTCGCCCGCAGCCACCACCGAGCCACCGGAGCAACAGACCGCCGCAGAGCCGGATGGCTGGATCGCCATGGAAATGCTGGAGCCAGGCCGATGGCAGCCCATCAACGGCGCGGCCGAGCTCGATTGGGACGCGGAGAGCGGCGTGCTGCACATCGATTTCGGCACCGACCTCAACGGCGTGCGCTGGACCGGCCCGCTGCCCACCATGCCCTATGAGATGGAACTCGAGGCCCGCCGCGTGAGCGGCAACGATTTCTTCTGCGGGCTCACCTTTCCCGTCCGCTCGGAAAACGAATGCGTCACATTCGTCGTCGGCGGCTGGGGCGGGGACATCGTTGGCATTTCCTCGATCGACGGCCTGGACGCCTCGGAAAACTCGACCGCATCGATGCAGCAATTCGAAAACGAGCGCTGGTACCACCTCCGCGTGCGGGTGGAGGACGAGCGCTTGCAGGCATGGATCGACGAGCGCCCGGTGGTGGATGTGGATATTCTCGACCGGCGGCTATCGCTGCGCGAGGGGCCGGTCGGGGACTGCGCGCCGCTGGGCCTGGCCAGCTGGGCCACCCGTGCCGAAATGCGCGGCATGCGCTGGCGGCGCCTCGCGGATTGATGGTGCGGGCGGCCAGCGACATTGCAGCTTGCAGCGGAGGCATGGTTGGGAATGATGGCCAGCATCATGGACCGACGAGCATTCCTGTCATTGACCGCCGCAGTGGCCGCCGCCACCGCCCACCGTTCCCAAGCCGCCACCCAGGCCAAGCCGGTTTCGCTGAAAAAAGGCGACGTCGTGCTTTTCCAAGGCGACTCGATCACCGATGCCGGACGCGACCGCCAGACCCAGGATCAACCGAACCATGGCAAGGCGCTCGGCCGCGGCTATCCGTCCATCATCGCCGGCGGGCTGCTGGTGGATCACCGCGCGCTGAACTTGCAAATTCACAACCGCGGGATCTCGGGCAACAAAATCCCCGATCTCGACGCGCGCTGGCAGGCAGACACCCTCGATCTCAAGCCCGCCCTGCTCAGCATCCTCGTCGGCGTGAACGACATCTGGCACAAGTTCAACGGCAAGTATGACGGCACACCCGCCACCTACCGCGAGGGCTTTTCCGCCTTGCTCAAGCGCACCAAGGAGGCGTTGCCCGGTGTCACCCTGGTGATTTGCGAGCCCTTTGTCCTGCGCTGTGGAGCGGTAAAGGACGAGTGGTTTCCCGAGTTCGACGAACGCCGCGCCTTCGCCCGCAATGTGGCGGACCAGGCCGGCGCGCTGTGGGTGCCGTTCCAAGCGATGTTCGACGACGCCATCGCCGCCGGCACCGCGCCGGATTTCTGGGCGGCCGACGGCGTGCATCCCACCGTCGCAGGTCACGCGCTGATGGCCGCCACCTGGCGGCGCGTCGTGGGCATTTGATCAGGCATCCACTGCGGATTCCAGCTTCAATAGCGGGCGACCGGGCTTTCCGAAGCGTCGCTCTCGTCGAACTCCGCCGCCAGCGCTGCGAGCTCGCGGCAGGATTTTTCCCACTTGGCAGCGGACCATGGAATCGGGTGATGGAGTTTTTTGCGGCGGAAGCGGTCGATGCGGTCGCGGGCGTCCTCGGTCATCCAATGCGGCAACTCGGCAATGGCACGTGCAGCGGTCTCGGCGCTGCCGGTTTCATGGCAGATGAGCGCGAGATCATTGCCGGCGGTGATGGCGAGTTTCACATCCTCGCCGCGGCCGTAACGTTTCGCGATGGCATGCATGTCGAGGTCGTCGGTGAGGACGAGGTGGCGGTCGAAGCCGAGTTGGTCGCGCAGGAAGCGGCGGATGACGCGCGGGGAAAGTGAGGCGGGGAAATCGGGATCGATGTTGGAAAACACGATGTGCGCAAGCATGATGGCATCGAGTTCCGGCATCAGCGCGGTGAACGGAACCACGTCCTCGCGGAGCAGTTCGTCGATGGTGGCCGGGCAGAACGGCAGATCGTGATGCGGATCGCTGACGGCGCGGCCGCCAGCGGGAAAGTGCTTGCCACAGCTGGCGATGTGTTGCTTGCGCAGCCAGCGGTTCCAGTGGCCGGCGTAATCGATCACGCGCTGAGGATTGCGGCCCCAACTGCGGCCGGTAAGGGCGTTGCGGGTCTCCGGCAAGTGGTCCAGATCGAGCACAGGGGCGAGGTTGAAATTGATGCCCAACAGCCGCAGCAGCTCGCCGGTGAGCGCGGCGGCATCGGCGATTTTCCGGTAGTCGGCCCGGGCGGCGAGCGCGGGTGCCGATGGCGCGGCGGGTGCGATGGCAGCGATGCGGCTGACGCGCCCGCCTTCCTGGTCGATGGCGATGAGAGGCTCGCCGCTGTGAAGGCTGCGGAGGTCGTCGGTGAGCTTGCGGGTCTGCCCGGCGGAGATGATATTGCGGGAAAACAGGATGTATCCCGCCGGCTGGAGCTTGGTGAAAAGCACGGCTTCGTCCTGAGCCAGCTCCGGACCCTGGATGCCTAACAGAAGCAAGGAACCATCCATCATCGGCCGCTCAACCGGGGTATTCGCCCGAGATGTATCCCTGAAGCTGGAGAATGGTGTGGCGCTGCGTCTGGATCACCCAGTTGACGAGATCACCCATCGAGACGATGCCGAGCAGTGTGCCGCGCTCGACCACGGGCAGGTGGCGGATCCGGCGCGAGGTCATGATTTTCATACAGCACTCGATGCTTTCCTCCGGACCCACGACGATGGCGGGGCGGCTGAGGATCTCATCGACCAAGGTGTCGCGGGAGGTGCGGCCCTGGAGCACCACCTTGCGGCTGTAGTCGCGCTCGGTGATGACACCCACCACCTCGTCGTTCTCAATCACGACGAGTGCGCCGATGTTGTGCTCGCCCATCAGGCCGATGGCCTCGTAAACGGTGGCTTGCGGACGGGTGGTCCGGACCACACCGCCACGGGACTGGAGGATGTCGTAAACGGTTCCTTGAATTTCCATGGTTGGGGTTTTCCGGGGGTTTTTCACAGTCTGCGTCAGGCTTGGAAAGGCGTCAAGGACTCAGGTGCTCTCACACGCCCGGGCGGCATCGAGGGTGTGCGGCTTTTGAACATCCACCCATTCCCGGAACGCAGGATCGCCTGCACCCGGCCGTCGATCACCGCCTCGGCATCCAGCAAGACCGGCTGGCCGGTTTCACCATACGCGCAGCGAACACGACTGCAGGGATGCGTGTTTCCCGGATGAACCTGGAATCCGCAGTTGGAAAGCGGATGAGGGGCGCAAGTGGGTCAGGTTACGGCTGACGAGGTGGGTTGAGCAGGGACGAAGAGCAGCCACGGGGCCGGTTTGCCCATGCTCAAGCTCAACTGCGGATTAGAGGGTGATGCGGCATTGATTGACGCTTCGGCCTCCATTGGCTTCGCATGCTTCACCCATTCTCCGGCGCTCCCGGCGGTAGCGCCCTACCTTTTACAGCGCTCCCGGCGGTAACGACCTGCCTTTTACAGCGCTCCCGGCGGTAGCGCCCTGCCTTTTACGGAGCTCCCGGCGGTAACGACCTGCCTTTGCAGCGGTGCCACGCTACCCATTCGGCTCATTTTCCATCATCTCAACGACCCGTGCAACTCGCGCACCAGGCTCGCGTCTTCCGGGCGTTTGGCCGCCTCGAGCGCCGCCATCAGGTTGTTGAGCAGGCGCAGCAATATCGTTCCCGTGCTAGCGGCGCGCCGCAGTTGATCGCGCTCCTCACGGCTGAGTTCCGGGCTTTCCTGCAATGTGGATTGGAGGTGCAAGCGGCCGCCGTCGAAGCAATCCACCACGATCGGATATCCATCCTCATGGATTCGCGCGAGGAAATGACCGGGAAAATTCACCCCCTCCACCACAAAGTCGAGGCGCCTTGCCACGAGAATGAAAATCACCGCGAGACCCAGCGGGTTCGAACGTCCTTGCTCGATACACCACGCGAGATCCGAATTGTGCGGGCTATCGTATTGGTCGGCGTTGCCCACCAAGAGTCCGTCGGCGAAGAGAAATTTCCTCAATTCCCGGGCACTGGACACCCCCACCGCTTCGGCCTCCTCGGCAAGCAGGTCGAGCGCATCGGATAGCGGCTGGCGGATCGTGACGCCGTCGTGCAGGAAATCCGAAATCAGCCGCAACATCGCCTCAAGCTGATCCCAATCGTCGCGCATCGCGTCCGCCCCGCCGGTGGGAGCCAGCCAATCGCGCCGCAATGCCCGGCGGCGTGCCGGACGCAGTAATTCCGCCAGCGTCTCGCGCTCGGTGCCGGCCAGCGGGATTGATGATGTGGCCAGCCACTCGCTCAGGTCGCCGCCGCACAATGCGATGCGTTCCGCCACGCGTTGGCGGACTTCCGGCATTTCATCGTCCAGCAAGCGGATCAATGCGCCGAGTTCCATGGCAGACGGCGGAGAGGCATGGCTTGAAAGATTCAAGGCGGTGGGTATGGGTATGGTGCTTTGCGGGCTCGGGGAAAAAACTGTCCGCGCCTGCGCCCTGCTGTCAACCGCATGGAAAGATGTGCGTGGAATTGGCGCACGGGCAAGCGGCCATCAAACTGTCACATGTATTCCGCCATCTCCCGATTGACTGGCGCAAGCCGTGACTCGTAGCATCACCCGCCCCCGGCATGGCCACCATGCGAAAACAATCATGACGGATTTTCCATCTGTTTATCATCCCGCATCCATCATCAGAAATCATTCATGAGCTCACCTGTCCGCTGCAAGGCCCTGCCGTTTCCCATCCCACCCGAAGCCGCCGCGGTGCTCGATGCCGCACCGTCCGTGACCGTGGCCACGGACAGCGCGCAACTTGTCGAACTCGCGGTCAGCAACGCCGTCGATGGCTGGCACGAGGTGGCCTACGATGTTCCAGACAAGGGACGGGTGGTGGAAGCCCGCGTCTGCCGCGCGAAAAACGGGATCAATGCCAATTATCTCGATCCCTACATGCGCCGCCGCGATCCGGATTGCATGGTCATCGGCGACGACCAGCCCACTGACAAGCCGACCTACCGGGAGCGCTACGGCAGCGATTTCTCCGCGTTGCGGGAGGAAACCTTTGAGTGGCTCAAAACCCAGGACTTGGCGGTGTTCGCCTTTCATGCCGGGATCGCTGGCAAGGGGACCGACGCCTTGGTCATCGCGCCGGCCAATGCGGGTTTCTTCGCACTGGGCCTGGCGCTGTTGCAGGGCATTCTCAAGCTGGAGCAAATCCCGGAAAACTTCTCGCCGCGCGCGGTGATTTACGTCGCCCCGCCATTCCGTCACACACATTTCGACGGCCGCCAGATCGTCGTCCACAACCGGCTCGTTCATGCACACGAGCTGTTCTCCTACAATCTCTATCCGGGCCCCAGCGCCAAAAAGGGGATCTACGGCGTGCTGCTCAACATCGGCGAGCATGAGCACTGGATCACCATGCACTGCTCCACCGTCAAGGTGATCACCCCCTACGACAACAAGATCGTGATTTCACACGAAGGTGCCAGCGGCGGAGGCAAGAGCGAGATGCTCGAACAGGCGCACCGCGAGGCAGACGGCACCCTGCTGATGGCACGCAACATCCTCAACGACGACCGCCGCGACCTCACCCTGCCGCGCGGCTGCGACCTGCGCCCGGTCACGGATGACATGGCGCTGTGCCACCCCACGCTCGAAAACCGCCACGGCAAGCTGAGCCTGGTGGATGCCGAGGACGCATGGTTCGTGCGGGTCAATCACATCCACCGCTACGGCATCGATCCGCATCTGGAGAAAATGACCCTCCATCCCCGCGAGCCGCTGTTGTTCCTCAACATCCAGGGCCAGCCCGGTGCCACCTCGCTGATCTGGGAACACATCGAGGACGAGCCCGGCAAGCCATGCCCGAATCCGCGCGTCATCATCCCGCGCAGCATCGTGCCCGGGGTGGTGGATGGCGCGGTGGAGGTGGACATCCGCAGCATGGGTGTGCGCACCCCGCCGTGCAGCGCGGAGCAGCCGAGCTATGGCATCATCGGCATGTTCCACCTGCTGCCGCCCGCGCTCGCCTGGCTGTGGCGTCTGGTCGCCCCGCGCGGCCATGCCAACCCGAGCATCGTCGCCACGGAAGGCATGTCGTCGGAAGGCGTCGGCTCGTATTGGCCCTTCGCCACCGGCCGCCGCGTCGATCACGCCAACTTGCTGCTCAGGCAGATCATCGATACTCCCGCGGTCCGCTATGTCCTGATTCCGAACCAACACATCGGCGTCTGGGAAGTGGGTTTCATGCCGCAATGGATCACCCGCGAGTATCTTGCCCGCCGCGGCGGTGCGCGCTTCAGCGAAAAACAGATGAAAGCCTCGCGCTGCCCGTTGCTCGGCTACACGCCCGGCAAGATTGTCATGGAAGGCCGCACCATCAGCCCGTGGCTGTTCGAGGTGGAGCTGCAACGCGAAGTGGGCACCGCCGCCTATGACCAAGGAGCGAAAATCCTCGATGACTTCTTCCGCCGGGAACTGCCGCAGTTCCTGGTGCCGGACCTCGATCCGAAAGCTCGTGAAATCATCGGGTGCTGCCTCGCCGGCGGCACGCTGGCAGACTACGAAAAGCTGCTCGGCATGCAGACGCTCGAGACCGCCTGAGCCATCTTCAGGCGGGGCGGGGCCGGAAACGTCTTTGACGCACCCAAGAACCGGCGGGGCTGTGCCGGGTTCTCTTCGCGGCAGGCTGCCGCAACCAGGATCAGGAGCAAAGATTGGGATCACGGCGTCAGCAGGTCTTCAAGCTGTTGAGCCCCCGCCACGGAGTTGAAAGCGCTGTGAGAAAGTCATTTGAAAGCAAGGTAGGGCTGCGACCGCCGGGCGCGGCCGCTTCTCCGCCCGCATGGGCGGCAGCCGATGCAGGCCCCTGCACATCCCGCCCTCACGGACAGCTTGGTCTTTGCCATGAGGAAATCGCGGCCACGATCCGCCACATGGTGGGTTACCCGCTTGTGGAGAGCTCCGTGGCGCTAGCCCAACGGGCTTTCGAAATCAAAACCCGGCACGGGATTCGCTCGTGGGAAGCTGCCATTGTCACCGCCACCTTGGAACTCGGCTGCCATACCATTTATTCCGAGGATCACAGCCTCGCCAGGATCGCATCGCCCATGCCCGAGGTATTGACCTTGGTTTCGCCGTCACGGCCGGTGGCGATGTCGCCGGTGCGGAAGCCGTCGGCGATGGTTTTGGAGACCGCGTTTTCGATGGCTTCTGCGGACTGTGTTTCACCGAGCGAGAAACGCAGCAGCATGGCGAGCGAGAGGATCTGGGCGATGGGATTGGCGATGCCCTGGCCGGCGATGTCGGGCGCGGAACCGCCGGATGGTTCATACATTCCGAAATAAAGACCGTTGTCGTTTTGTCTGCCCAGCGAGGCGGAGGGCAACATGCCAAGCGAGCCGGAAATCATCGCCATTTCATCGGACAGGATGTCGCCGAAGAGGTTTTCGGTGACGAGCACGTCGAACGATCCC
>JALRFY010000181.1 GCA_023253625.1 Akkermansiaceae bacterium
ACCGAGACGATTTGGTAATGCCATGAGCGAGACGACTCCACTTGCATCGATGATGAAGAGCTTAGGTGAGGCTGCATTGGCGGCTCAGCCGGTGCTCGCTGCCGCGTCGCGCGAGCAAAAGGATAAGGCGTTACTCGCCGCCGCCGCGGCGTTGCGCGGCAATGTCGACGGAATACTCGCTGCGAATGCGATCGACATGCAGGCGGCCGAGCAGAAGAACCTCAGCGCCGCGATGCTCGATCGACTGCGACTTGATGTTGCGCGAGTCGAGGCGATGGCTCGCGGCCTCGAAGATATCGCACGCCTACCAGACCCGGTCGGACGAGTGTTGGCCGAGTGGGATCGCCCCAATGGGCTTCGTATCTCCCGAGTTGCCGTACCGCTCGGCGTGATCGGCATCATCTACGAGAGCCGGCCCAACGTCACCGCGGACGCCGCCGTGCTCTGCTTCAAGACCGGCAACGCCACCATCCTCCGCGGCGGCAGCGAGGCGATCCACTCAAACGTCGCCATTGCCAAGGCCTTGGCCCGCGCCGGCGCGCCCGAATACGCCATCCAGCTCATCCCCTTCACCGACCGCGAAAGCGTCGCGGTCATGGCCGGCATGGACCAGTGGCTCGACCTCATCATCCCGCGCGGCGGCAAGGGGCTCATCGAGACCGTCGTCTCGCTCGCACGGATGCCCGTCATCAAGCACTACGACGGAATCTGCCACCTCTACGTCGACCGGGCCGCGAACCTCGACATGGCGGTGGATCTAACAGTCAATGCCAAGACGCAGAAATGCGGTGTCTGCAACGCGCTCGAAACCTTGCTCGTCCACCAGGACATCGCCGCCGAAGCGCTGCCGAAGATCGCCGCCGCGCTGCGCGAGAAAAACGTCGAGCTCCGCGGCTGCGGAAAAACCCGCGCGATTCTAACCGAAATCGCCGCCGCCACCGAGGATGACTGGTCCACTGAATACCTCGATCTGATCCTCTCCATCAAAGTCGTCGGATCACTTGATGAAGCCGTCGATCACATCAACACCTACGGTTCGCACCACACCGACACCATCGTCACCGCGGACACCCCGGCCGCCGAGCGCTTCCTGCGCGAGGTGGATTCCGCCTGCGTTTTCCACAACGTCTCGAACCGCTTCGCCGACGGCGGGGAATTCGGTTTCGGTGCCGAGATCGGCATTTCCACCGACAAGCTCCACGCCCGCGGCCCGATGGGGCTGAGGGAACTCACGAGTTATCAATACCGCGTCAGGGGCAATGGACAGATCAGGGGGTAGTCCGGGGACTTCAGCCCGGTGCCCTCAAGCATTGCGGGTTCAATCCATCCCCGAGTGGAAGTCCTCCCACCATGGCACATCGTCGAGCGATTCCAATTGCCCGACCAGATCGAGGAATTCCATCCGCTTCATGCTTCCTTTTGCATGGCGCAGCGGATCGGAAGGCATCGCAGCCACCATGGCAACGAACGGCAATCCCATGGCATACCAGATAAGCGCCCATTTTTGCGCATAGGCCACCGCCTCGGCGGGTCCGCCGAAACTGACCGTCTCATCTAGCTCGACACCCATCAATTGAGGATGGGTCATCATCCACGGCACGAAGGGATTGAGCTTCACCGCGCGCCGTATGTGCTTTTTCGCCAGATCGAATTCCGGCCCGAGACTTTTCATCAGGGCGGGCGGGGACTTCGGCGCGCCGGGTTCCTCCATGTCCGGCATTTCGTATCCGCTGCGGACCATCGTTTCACAAAACATCAGGAGTGCGCGGCCATAGGCCATCGCGATATCTTCATCGTCCGGATAGCGATCCAGCAAGGCCCGCGCATCGTTGTGCCGACGATGTATCATATACAGCCGCAGCAAATCGCCGCGCACGCCCTGGTTGTCGCCGGGATTGAGCTCAAGCATTTCGTCGTAGGTCTGCGTCGCCTGTTCGAACTCGCCGAGGTCCTGGAGGACAAGCGCCCGGTTGTTGAGCAGCCGCATGAAATCGCGGGCCTCGATCCAGCCCCAGATGCCTTGCCCTTCTTCCAGCGCTTCGATCAAGCCGTCGAAGCGGACGCGTCCTTTTTCGATGCCTTGATTGAAGTATTCCAAGGCCTTGGTCGCATCGGGTTCATGGACGCCGAGCATCAGCCAGGCGGAGATGCAGTAGGGGGTGATTGCCAGCGCCTGGTTGGCCGCCTGGCGGATCTCGGTGGTTGACGCGTCATCGTCCAAGCCGTCCAGCAATTCCTCGGCGCGGTCGAGATCGGTTTTCGGCCCCTGTTGCGCGAATTCCGCCGCCAGTTCATCCAACGGCTTGCCGACCAGCCGCTCGTTGAGGAACTTTTCCAGCTCCTCCGGTGTCTGGATGCCTTGGGACAGGATCGCTTTCTGGATCACTTTCATTGCATCCTCGGTGCCACGGGGCGGCAGATCGGAATCTAGCGGCGGCCCGCCGAAATCATGCATCCTCCGCGGCCTCGAGCCGCCATCGTGCTTCTGTTTACGCTTCGCCATGCCGCGAGTCAATCCGGGCCAGCCACCCGGATCAATCCGTATGATCAAGCCCGGGTGGGCGGCTGGCTCCCGTGACTGTCAGTCCAGGGATTTCAGGAACCGCCGCGCCGCCGCGCGGTGGGTGGCCTGTTTGGCGGCGGGCATCCGGAGCCACGAGCGTGCCATCATCGAAAGCCGCGGGTTGCCTTGGAAAAAATCGAGGTGATCGGCGATGAAGGACCAGAACAGGCCGTCCCATGCCGCGCACCATTCGCCCTTCGGTTCGTCGGACATCTTGAGGAGATAATTCGATCCGGAGATATAAGGTTTGGTGGTGAAGGTGCCGCCGTCGGCGAATTGCGACATGCCATAAACATTGG
>JALRFY010000260.1 GCA_023253625.1 Akkermansiaceae bacterium
GGGAGGATAGAGCAGAAGCCCTGCGGGTCTGGCGGTTTTGTTTCATGGTTGGCGTTAGTTCGAGTCAGTGATTTTCAGCAAGCGGCGGATTTCCGCCTCGAGTGCATTATAACCCGGGTTGACGGCGGCGATCATGCCGTCGGGGCCGAAGAGCAGGAGGTGCGGGATCGGCTGCACGCCGTAGCGCACGGCGAATTCTCCTTGGTTCTCCTTGCCGTCGAAAAACTGCGGCCACGGCAGCTCGAGCTTGGCGACTAGCTTCACCAGACTGTCGCGAGCGGCCTCTTTGTCGACTGAGATGTTCACGATTTCGAGTCCGCGGTCGTGGTATTTCGCGTATAGATCCTTGAGATGCGGCATCGCCGCGATGCATGGCGAGCAATACGACGCCCAGAAATCGACGATAACGACTTTGCCTCGCCATTTCGTCGTGTCGACTTCGCGGCCGTCGAGGGCGGTGAACTTGAGCTCAAGCGGGCGCTTCATTGCCTCGAGCACAAGCCGGCGTTTGGCGGCGAGTTCGCGCACGTGAACGCTGGGGCTGGAGGCCATGCGTTCGACGAGCGCGGGCATGGCTGCCGGTGCCTGTGCCTCCACGGTTCTCACGAGTCTCGAGAAATAGACATCTGCCGAGCGGCTATCAGGAAACTCCGCCGCGTGCTCCTCGATCGGCGGGATGAGGCGTTCCTGCCAGTCGGAAGGCAGTGTGCGGGTGTTGGTGAACGGGAGGACGAGATCGGAGACCTTACGGGAGGCTACAAGCAAGCGCAGGGATTCGGGCGCATCCTTGGCGTTCTTGAGGATCAAGCGGCGACCCATGAAGTTCCTATACAGTTCGTTCGCGGCCTCGTCGGAGATCGAGGTCAGACCGTTGAGGCCCAGGTCGCACTTGCAGGCGGCAAGCGCCTTGGCGGTTTCCGCCGGGAGCGTCTGCAAGCCCATCAGATCGAGTTCCTCGCCCTTGAACCCCGCGAGCACCTTGGCGGCCTCGGGCGACAGTTCTTTCAGTCCGTCCAAGGACAGGACCCGTCCCTCCCGCTCCATGATCCGCTTCGCTTCATCGACCGAAAGCGTGGTCAGGTCGTCATGCCGCAGCCAGTCGGGACTGGCAGGCACGGCAACCTCCTGAGCCCCCGCGCCGGAAATCCCAATCATCACCGCCAGCACGGCACCACTAACCTTCTTCCGGTTCATACAGATTTCCTTTCCTGTTACTTGTTTCTGTCACTTCTTCTTCATCACGATGAGCGGCGATTTCCAGCCGACGGGATTCTTGTCGCTGAACCCGCCGGCTTCGACAAAGAGGTAGTCACCCTTTGCCGTCATCTTCAACGCTTGTCGCGTTTCCAAATCCATCAGGATCTCGCCCGACCAGAAGCGGAGCGGGTCGCCGGTCTTGCCGTCGTTTGTCAGCGCGATTTCCTTGAACGGTGCGCGATTGGCGTCTGCCGGCTTGGCAGGGTCAAAGGCCTCGCTGGATGGCACCACTGCTACTGTTGTCCATGTGCCCACCAATGCCGGATTGGCAACCACCTTGCCGTCCCACTTGAGCTTGCCGGCCTCGGGATCGTCGGCGTTGCGGTTCGGATCCTGGCGGGCCTGCCAGTCGGATGACAGCAGGGAGACGCCCGAGGCCCACTGGCGCACCTGATCCTGGCTGAAGGGCGGCATCTTCATCTCCTCGAACCAGATGTTGATGTTGTCGCGCTTCCGGTTGCCTTGGAAAGCGATGGCCGCGACTACGACCTTGCCGCCCTTGAAGTCGTTGAGCCAATCGGCGGTGATGAACGCGCCCTTGGGCAAGGCACCGGAGCCCATCCCTCCCTTGCTTTTCGCCTCGGCGATCAGCTTGCCTTTGACGTAAACGGCCCAGCCGTCGCTGGTGTAGACGTGCGAACGGCCTCCGACCAGCAGGCGATAGCGGTGGCCCGGCTTCATCGGCGGCAAGTCGAAGGTGCGGCGCAGCAGGAGCACTTCCTTGTCCCATGCGGTGGCTGGCTTGTCGGCGCAGCCGCAGAACGGCAAGGCGCAGCCGGTGTTGGCGGGGACATTGGAGAACGAACCCACGCCCTTTTTCCAACCGGCTATCAGCGGATCGAAGTCCGGCGCGAACCAGTTGGTCGCCCCCCCCGGCACCGTCACGGGGCGGTAGCGGTCTGTGCCATCCCAAAGCTTCTGTTCCGGCGGGTCGAAGGTGAGATACGACCATTCGTCCTTCAGCCGGTCGGACCCGAACGAGTGCCAGCCGTAGTCGGTGGTATCGCCGCCCCGGCGATAGAGGTCGGCCAACTGATCCATCGAATCATTCCGGCCACCGGGGGTGGTGGATTTCACTTCTGCTGCTGCCAGCGCATTCAGTGCTTTCCAATTCTTGCCGACATGCTCGGGGACGAGATAGTTGAGGACGGCTGGCTTGAGGGCTGCGGCCACCTTGGGTCCGAGCTTCTCGGGGGGCGCTCCCAGGAAAAGATCGCGGTGTGGCAGCGCTTCGCCGGGGAAGCGCTGCTTGGCCAACTCATACAACACATCGAGTCCGCCCTCGGTGGCCGCGAGGCTGACCGCGAGTTCTTTTTCAAGAAAAGCCACCGGGCTGTTACCGACCACGCGGTTCGCCAAATCCAAGCCGCCCGGTGCCGTCAGCGTCTTCGGAAATTCCGTATAAGCCTGACCGAGCACTTTGGCGGCCAGCGCCTTCACTTCGGGTTTGGCGGCGTTGGCCTTGGCGGTGATGCCGCGGATCGGGCCCCACACATCGGCCACTCGGGTGGTGTTGGCCAGCTTGCCGACGAGCGGAAGAATCTTCTGATAGAAACGATCATCGGTGGCCAGTCCGGTGAGCGCGGTCAGCGCTGCTTTTTGCAACCACCATTCTTCGTGTTGCGCCCATTGGCAGAGCCGGTCCACATGCGGCGCGAGCAACTCGGGCTTGGCCATGCCAAGGCGGTTCAGCGCATTTACGACCACCCACCACGATTCGTCCGGGCTGTTGACCATACCGATCAGCAGCGCAGCCACTTCATCGGTTAGACGGGCGGGCGAGTTGACGGCCATCAGGCCCGCATGGCGCGCGCGCGGGTCCTTGTCCTTGAGTAGTTCGAGGATCAGCGGATCGGCCGCCCTGTCTGCAATGGCCTTTGCCGCCAGCTCGCGCACGCCATGGTCGGGATGGCGCGCAACCATCAGCAAGGTCTCGTTGGTCGTGCCGGGATCGCTGACACGCCGCGCGATCGGCCAGCCGGCGTCCGTTGCGAGTTTTTCGGCATCCCAATACTGCACCTTGCCGTTCTTATCCGCGCCCGGCGTCATTGAGAAAAATGCATCGTCGGCTTCGGTTCCCCACGACCGCTTGGGCAGTTGATAAGGTTTGGAAAACTTCGTTTTCGGCGCGCCGGTGAGGCGTAGCGTCTTGCGGGGGATGGTGTAGGTCAGTGCGAGCCCGATGCCAAAGTTGTTGGGATCGTCGAAGCCTCCCCGCTCCGGTCCCCAAGAATCGCCAGCGACGCCCAGCGAGCCATCAAACCGACGCGACAACTCGTAGAACCATTGCCGGTTGTCCATGAACTCGCGGTATTTCAGGGGCTTTTTCTCAACCATCAGCCCCATGGCCGCGCTGCGCCAGACCTCGCCGATGCCGCCGCCGGGGTGACCGTGAAACATCCACGAGGTCGAATAGAAGCTCCGCACCGCGGAGAGGTCGCGGGCCTTGGCATAGATCGACTTCTCGCCTTCGGGCGTCAGTGAAGCCGCCGCCGCCATCAGGAAGGCCATCGTGCCGAGCTTGCCGTTGTCGGTGAAACCGCTGGCCGGCAAGTTGTTTCCGTAGCCGATGTTGCCGTGGCCGGCCATGCGGTAGAGATGCTTGAAGGACTCCTGCAAGGTGAACTCGTCCACCTTCGCGCCGCACTCCTTGGCCAGCAGCAGGAAGGTCGCCGCTGTCATGCTTGCAGCGTTCAGGTGGCCGTAGCTGTAATTCACCCCGCCATAGTGGTTCCAAGCGCCGTTATACATGTTGCGCTTGAGATAGTCCGCATTCTTCTCAATGACCGGCAGGACCGTTGCGTCGCCGGTGCGCAGGTAATATTCGCAAAACCCGATCCCGTGGTAGCCGGCATTCCAGGTGGAACTCTGCAACTGCTGAATCGTACTGTATTTGGCCACCGTCTCTTTGACCCAACTGCGGGCGACATCAAGGTCCTTCTCCTCGCCGGTTGAAACCAGGAAGAGCAAACCGAGGCCCAGTCCGTTCGCGCGGGTCCGCGCCAGCCACTCCGCCTCGCCGCGCACGATCTGGTCGGACTTCGGGCAGTTGAGCGGCCAGGTCTTGCTGTAAGTACCGAGCACCGGGATCTTGACGATGACCTCTTCGACCGTTTTGGAGTAGGCGGTCTCCTTGATCATGAACTTGATGACGCCGTCGGTGGCCTCGGCCTTGGTGATGATCGCGCCGAGCTGGATGCGCGGGTCGATGTCCTTGAGTTTCTCCCCGTTGATCGACTCGATCGCTTGCCCGACCTTGAGCTTGCCGGTGGCCTCGGCGGGCGAGCCCTTGTGCACCCGGCTCACCTGCATCTGGAACGGCGGCAGCACGAGATTGATGCCGATGCCCACCGGCCCGAAGTGTTCGACCTCCGTGCGCACGGCGGTTTCCTTGGGAAATGTGCTGAAGAGCGGATGATCCTTGTAGAACTTGCTCTCAAACTTGGAGGAGGTCACATCGGCATGAGCCGCAGAGGTTGCCGCCCACAGCATGCCAGCCAACGCGCAATAGACTTTGATATGGATTGGGTTCGATTTCATTTTCTGGAAAATATTCAAAGTATTCAAATTGCTACCCGCAGCTTATCGAAGTTGTTTCATTCCACAGGCGGAAATCTTCTCGCCAACCAGTCCCTTTAGGAGCAGGTTTGCCCCATGGCTACGGCACCTCGGTTTTCCCCGATCCGGTCGCAGGTGTTGGAACATCTGCGTCACCAACTTGCACAGGGGCGCTGGAGCGCAGTGATGCCCGGGAGCAACCGCTTGGCGCGGGAGTTGGGGGTCAGCAGAAAAACAGTGGAGGCGGCTTTGGCTGGCTTGGAGCAGGAGGGATTGTTGGTGAATCAGGGCGGCGGGCGGAGGCGACGGATCGCAAGCGAGAAATCCTCGCAAGCCGTGCGCCCGCTGCGGGTGGCGATTCTGGATTACGCGCCGGTTCCGGTGATCGAGGAATATATGGTTGAACTGCAGCACATGTTGATCGAGGCGGGTCATGCTGTCTTCTTCGCCCCGAAAACCCTGATGCAACTTGGTATGCATTTACCGCGCATCCGCCGGATGGTGGAGGTGACCGAGGCCGATGCCTGGGTGGTGTGCTCTGCTCCGCGGGAGGTGCTCGAATGGTTCGCTGCGCAACCGCTGCCCGCCATCGCGCTTTTCGGACGGAGGCGAGGATTGCCGATCGCAGCCGTCGGACCCGACAAGGTTCCGACCACGGCAGCAGCAACACGGGCACTGATCGAACTGGGACACCGACACATCGTGATGCTGACGCGCCGGACGACGCGTCAACCGGAACCGGGTATCGTGGTGCGGACCTTCCTCGAAGAGTTGGCAGCCCACGGGATCACGCCCGGTGCCTATCACCTGCCGGATTGGGAAGAAAGCCCGGAGGCTTTCTATGGCCGCCTCGAGTCGCTGTTCCGGGTCACGCCACCGACCGCGCTTTATCTCGACGAGGTGCCGTTTTACGTCGCAGCACTCCAATTCTGCTCAAGCCGGGGACTGCGGGTGCCGGAAGATGTTTCACTGGTATGTGACGATCCCAGTCCGGCCTTCGAGTGGTCCCGTCCGACGGTGGCGCACATCCGCTGGGATACTGGCCCAGTGGTGCGCCGGATCGTGCGCTGGGCGGCAAACGTCAGCCAAGGCAAACCGGACCTGCGCCAGACGTTCACCAAGGCGAAGTTCATCGTTGGCGGGACGATCGGGCCCGTGAAGAAGTAACGGGGAGACCGAGGTGTCCTACGGGACTAGTATCGCTGGAAATGCTGGATTGCCGTGAAATCTCTTGAAAATATGGAGTGTCGAGTTTGATGCTGGTGGCAGCCATGAATCCTTGCCCGTGCGGTTTCTACGGCGACATGAAACGCCAATGCCGCTGCACTTCGCGGCAGATCGAGCAATACCGTCAGC
>JALRFY010000263.1 GCA_023253625.1 Akkermansiaceae bacterium
CCCGTGCCCGAGGGCAAGAACCTCGAGGAAATCGAGCTGGAACTCATCGACCACGGGCTCGAGGAACTGCATGTCGATGACGGTGTCGTCACTGTGATGGGCGATTACACCGCCTTCGCGCAGCTTTCGCAGGCGGTGGAAAATCTCGGCATTTCCGCCACCAAATCCGGCCTTCAGCGGGTGGCCAACCAGCCGGTGGAACTCACCGAGGAACAGATCGAGGAAGTCGAGGTCATCATCGACAAGCTCGAGGACGATGAAGACGTGCAGGCCGTCTATACCAATCTTGCCTGAGCGCGGCGCTGTAATGCGGCCGGAAATGGGACAGGGCTGCTCCCATCTTGGCGCGATATCATTTTTTCTGCGGCATGCAAAAATTCCGCCGTGCGGTTGCCCGGCAGGCTGGCCGCTGCCAGCATCCTGGCCATGGCATGGACCGCACTGGGTGACCGCGCATGGCTGCGCATGGCGGATGACGCCGCCCCGCTGGCGACTGGGATCGCCGCGCGTGCGATCCCGGGCGTCTCGGATGTGGTGGCATCCTACGACAGCGTGGCGGTGCATTGCCACGATCCGCTGGTAGCCGCGATGGTCCTCGGCGAGTTGCCGGCGATCGGGTGTTTTCCGGGAACCGCGGCCGCGGCTGCCGCTGAGCCGCTGCATGTGCCGGTGGCCTACGGGAACGAACACGGGCCGGATCTGGAGGATGCCGCCGCCACGCTGGATCTCGCGCCGGAGGAAATCGTGCGGCTGCATTCCAGCGTGATCTACACGGTGGCGGCGGTCGGATTTTCGCCGGGCTTTCCCTATCTAACAGGCCTGCCTGAGCGGCTACAGCTTCCTCGCCGCGCCACGCCACGGAAGGTGCTTGCTGGCTCGGTGGCCATTGCCGGATCGCAGGCGGGAATTTACCCGAACGCCTCGCATGGCGGCTGGCACGTGATCGGCCGCACGGGCTTGGAATGCTTCAATCCATGGCGCGAGCAGCCGGCCTTGTTGAAAGTGGGCGACCACCTGCGATTCGTGCCCGCGGGCGTGGTCATGCCAAAGCCTCCCCGCCATGAAACCGAAGTCGATGCGCAGCGAGCCATTGAAGTGATCGAACCCGGAATGATGACGACGGTGCAGGACCGCGGGCGGCCCGGCTTCCAGCACATTGGCGTCACGCCCGGTGGCACCGCCGATCCGGTAACGGCGATGGTCGCGAACTTGCTCGTCGGAAATCCACCGGATGCGGCGCTGCTCGAATGCGCGATGCGAGGCCCCGTGCTGCGGGTGCCGGCCGGTGCCTGCGTGGCATGGACCGGCTGGAGCGAGCCAGCCTCCGGGCGCCCCCATGTCCTGACAGGAAACCCGGTGATCGACCTGCGTGGCCGGATGAGCGGGCCGCATGGCTACTTTGCAATCGCCGGAGGCATTGATCTGCCGCGGGTGCTGGGCAGCCGGGCCACCGACCTGCGCGCCGGATTCGGTGGTTGGCACGGGCGGACGCTGCGGGCAGGCGACCGCTTGCCGGTGGGCCGCGCGACGAACGATCCCGCGCCCGGCACCTGGCGGGTCGGCTGGCCTGCCGCCGTGAAACCCGGTGCCACGCTCGAGTTGAGGTTTTTTCCCGGCGTGCAGGCGAATTGGTTCAGCGACGAATCATTGGAGCGATTCCGCTGCTCCATCTATCAGACCACACCGATGAGCGACCGCACCGGCGCGCGGCTCACCGGACCGGAGTTGAAATTTCGTGAAACGCGCGAAATGACCTCCCAGCCGGTGTGCGCGGGATCGGTGCAGGTGCCCCCGGACGGCAGGCCGATCGTGCTGATGGGCGAGCGCCAGACCATCGGCGGCTATCCGCAGATCGGTCATGTGATCTCCGCCGACCTGCCGCTGCTGGCGCGCGCATGGCCTGGGACGAAGATCCGTTTCCGCGAGGTCACGCTCACTGACGCCCGCGCCGCATGGCGGGAAATGCAACGCGGGATCGCCATGCTGCGGACCGGCCTGCGGCTGCGCTGATTCCGTCACCCCTCCTTGCCGAACATCGCCTTCATGTCGCCGAAGAAGGCGGCGAGGTCGTCCTCGGTGGCCTCGGCACTCATGATGTCGTCATAACTCGTGTGGTCGATGAACTCGTCGTCGAGCTCACCGATGAAGCTGCTCGCCTGGCAGCCGGTCTGCTGGCCCCATTTGATGCGTGACGAGCAATAGGTCATCGTCAACTGGTCCTGCGCGCGGGTGATGCCGACGTATAACAAGCGCCGTTCCTCGTCCTTGGTGCCTTCCGCGATGCTGCGGCTGTGCGGCAGGAAGCCTTCCTCCAGGCCGACGAGGAAAACCACGGGAAACTCCAATCCCTTGGAGGCATGCAGGGTGATGAGCGTGGCTCCCTGTTTTTTCTCGATGTCGTCGTCCTCGCGGTCGGAGGCGAGCGCGGTGTCGTCGAGGAACGCCTGGAGTTTTTTCCCCTTGGCGGCGTGGGCGCGCAGGCTGTCGAGCACCATCTGGATGCCCTCGCCGCGCTGCTGGCGTTCGTTCTCGGTCTTGCACGCGCGCTCGATCCACTGGCGGTATTCGATTTCCGTGAGCAGCGCGCCGAGCGCGTCGGCCGGGTTTTCGCCGCCGATCTCGATGCGGTTTTTCGCGCCGGCGATGAGGGCGACGAAGGCCTCGATGGCATGGCGCGTCTTGGTGCCGAGCGTGGCGGTGAAGGCGGGGTCGCAGAGTGATTGCCAGACGGACTCGTGGTGTTCGCGGCTCCAATCGGTGGCGAGCACGGCGGTGGTCTGGCCGATGCCGCGGTTGGGCGCGTTGAGGATGCGGAGCAGTGGCACGTCGGTATCCGGCGCGGCGAGCAGTTGCGCATAGGCGAGCACGTCGCGCACCTCGCGGCGGTCGTAAAAACTTTGCGCGCCGATCATGCGATACGGGATCTTGCGCTCGCGCAGCGCCAGTTCGAGCTTGCGGCTCTGGCTGTTGGTGCGGAACAGGACTGCGAAGTCCTCCCACTGGCGGCGCGACGCGCCCTTGGCGGCGAGGATCTCCTCGGCGATGAACTCCGCCTCCTCGTCATCGCCGGGCATGGCGACGATGCGCACGTGGTCGCCGCCCTTGCGGGTGCTGCGCAGCACCTTCTCGCGGCGTCCGCGGTTGTGGCGGATCAGGCTGTTGGCGGTGTGCAGCACCGCGTGCGTCGAGCGGTAGTTTTCCTCCAGCCGGATGATTTTCGGGTTCGGGAAAAAGCGCTCGAACTCCAGGATGTTCGCGCTCTCCGCGCCGCGCCAGCCGTAGATCGACTGGTCGTCATCGCCCACCACGCAGACGTGGAATGGCGGGCCGACGAGCTGCTGGAGCAGTTTCATCTGCAGCGCGTTGGTGTCCTGGAACTCGTCCACGGTGACGCGTGTGAAGCGCTGGCGGAAATGGTCGCGCACGTCGTCGTGTTCGCGCAGCACCTTCTCGCCGAGCAGCAGCAGGTCGTCGAAGTCCACGGCGTTTTGCGCGCGCAGCTCGTTTTGATAGGCCACCGCGAGTTGAGCGAAGAAATCGTCCTCGAGGTCTGCGGGGTCGAGGCCCTTGTTCTTCGCGCCGGAAATGGCGGAGAGCACGGTTTCCGCCTTCACCTTTTCCTCGCTGCCGCCTTTTCTCACAAGCAACTGCTTCATCAGCCCGACCTGGTCGGAATACGAACAGATCGAGAAATTCTTCTTGTAGCCGAGTTTGTCGATGCCGCCGCGGAGCAACCGGACGCAGAGCGAGTGGAAAGTGCAGACGGTCATTTCGCCGGCGGCCTTCTTGCTGACCATGCCGCCGATGCGTTCGCGCATTTCGTTGGCCGCCTTGTTGGTGAAGGTGACGGCGAGGATTTCCCCGGGCGGGACTTTGCGCTCCAGCATGTGGACGATGCGGCAGGTCACGGTGCGCGTCTTGCCGGTGCCCGCGCCGGCGAGGATCAGGACCGGCCCGTCCAGGGCGCCCACGGCCTGGCGCTGCGCGGGATTGAGGGAATCAAAGGAAAAGCGGTCGGCCATCGGCAGGCGAAATCAAGCGGCCCACCGCCCGGCTGGCGAGAAAGAATCGCGCGCCGCCGGGAAATCGCCGTGGGCCGTCTCCATCGATGGGACATCCGCTCACCCTTGCAGCGTGCGCAGCGCACCGCGCAGCAGGGTTTCCACGCTTGCGACGGGCTCGGCCTCGAGCACGGCGCGCACCGCCTTGCGGGCGTCCACCTGCTTGTAGCCGAGGGCGATGAGCCCCAGTTCGGCATCGGCGGCGGCCGGACTCACCGCACCGGCGGCGGCGTCCTGCCAGGTATCGGTGACGCCCACCTTGTCCTTGAGTTCGAGCACGATGCGTTCGGCGGTTTTTTTTCCGAGGCCCTTGATGCGCGAGAGTTCGGCGGTGTTGCCGGCCACCACGCAGCTCTTGAAGCGCGTGACGGGCATGCCGCTGAGCACCGCCATGGCGATGGCCGGGCCGATGCCGCTGACGCGGTCGATGAGCATCAGGAACACGTCGCGCTCCTCCTCGGTGGCGAAGCCATAAAGCGTGTGCGCCGTTTCGCGGATGTGCAGGTGGGTGCGCAGATCCACGGCCACGCCCTCGGCGGCGTTGAGGCGGTCGAAGGTGGAAATCGGCACGATCACCTCATAGCCCACACCCTGCACGTCCACCACCAGGCGGTTGGGGTAGGCCTCGATCACTTTGCCGCGCAGCCGGGCGATCATCGTGCGGCCAGCTTGGCTTTGCCCGCGCGCGGGTCAACCCCGCATCGATGGGAATTCACACCGGCACGCCGCCGTGGATCAGCATGCCCTTGAGCCGGCCGGCCTGGCGGCCGAGGTTCCAGACCCATTGATAGCGTCCGGATTGGCGCCGCAGCCGCGGCAGGCTAAGCGCCAGATCATACCACCCACGCAGGAAGGCCTGGTGGAAATGGGCGGCCGGCTCGCCGTGCGGCCAATATTTGCGGGCGAGGATCACGTTGTATTCCGCGTAGTTTCGCGACTGCCGGTAGTGGCTTTCCAGCGAGTCGCGCTTGCGCATGTGCAACACGGCGTCCGGCACGAAGTGGAGCCGGTATCCCAGTGCCTGCGCGCGGAAACAAAAGTCGGTGTCGTGCAGGCAGGGCAGCGAGTGATCGAAGTCGCCGACTTTCCCGAAAAGCGTCTTGCGGAAACCCAGCGTGCCGCCGCCGGCATGCGGCAACCAGGGCGGATACCAGATTTGCTGGAGTCCGTTTTCCTGATCGTGGCCGCGCAGCCACGGCGGATTGAGTTTCGTGGTATCGATGCGGCAGGCGACGAATTCGTGGGTTTCCAGTGCCTCGCCCATGGCGGCCACCCAGCCGGGTGCCACTTCGTCATCCGCATCGCAAAGGGCCACCGACTCGCCGCGCGCCGCGCGGATGCCGGTATTGAGCGCGTGCGGCTGGCCTTGGCGCTCGAAGGCATCGATGATGCGCAAATTCGGCAGCTTTGCCCGGTAGCTCTCGGCGATGGCGCGCGAGCGATCGGTCGAGCGGTTGTCGGCGAGCACGATTTCCCATGGTTGGGACCATTGCTGGGCGGCGAGCGCCTCCAGCTCGAGGGCGAGGGTTTCCCCGGCATTGTAAAATGGCACGATGACGCTGAGTTTCATGGCGGTAATGGTGAAATCATGAGGGCTCCCTTCCGTAGCGACGCGCGGTTCCATCGGCGCGCTTGAGACGGTGGAGCATTTCGAGGTCCGGAGCCATCCGCCAGCATGCGCGCACGGGTTTGCCGCGGCGCATCAGCTCGGGGAGGGTGACGAATTTGTAGCGGCCGGCAGTTTCGGACAGCAGGAGGTCCACGGCTTCGATCGTCGGGCGGCGGTCGCGCCAGCATGCGTCCGTGAAATCCATCAACCCATCGTGCATGGCCAGAATCGCGCCCGGGTGCAATGCCTGCCGCGCGAGTTCCGCCAGCTCGGCGGCCGGGCGGCCTTCCCAGTCCGGGATGATGGCGCTCCATGCCACGGCCTGTCCGGCGCAAAGAAAGACGTCGAGCTGCGATGGGGCATCGAAATGGCCGAAAGGCGGGCGAAACAGCATCCTGCCCTGGCGCGGCAGGATTTCCGCCGTGCGGCGCAGTTGGCACCGGCGCTCAGCCCGTGAAAGCAGCGGCAGCGACGGATGGTCCCACGTGTGGTTGCCGATCGCATGTCCGGCGCGATGCACCGTTTTCACCAGCTCCGGTTGCTCCGCCGCGCGTTTGCCGATCATGAAAAACGTTGCCATGGCCCCGTGCGCGGCAAGCCGTTCCAACAATGCGGGCGTGCCTTGCGGATCCGGTCCGTCATCGAATGTGAGCGCGACCAGTGGCTCGGTCGTCCTCACGCGGACCACCGTCCCGGCAAGGCGCTCAATGCAGCGGTGAATGAATTTCATGGCGGGGGGGCATGAAAAAAACTACCAAGGACTGCCACAAACCACCAAAGCGCCTTGCAAGTCAAGACAGATCGGCGTTGGCGGCATGTGGCGCATTGCCACGCCCTCGTCACTCCTCGTCCTCACTGCCGCCTGCGGTTTCCTCCGGCGCGGCGAGTTTGCGGAAATGCACCTGGCCGACGCGGCGGCCGTCGGTGCTGGTGACGCGGGCCTCGTAGCCGAGGATCTCGATCGTTTCGCCCACTTCCGGGAAGCGTCCGAGCTGCTGGGTGATGTAGCCGCCCACGGTGGTGACCTCGCCGCTTTCCAGCTCGAGTTCCGGCACGTGGCCGCCGAGGTCATTGAGCGTCATGGTGCCTTCGACGACGAATTCCTCCTCATTGACACGGGTGAAGGCCGAGCGCTCGTTATCGAACTCGTCCTGGATGTCGCCGACGAGTTCCTCCATGATGTTGTCGAGGAACACGACGCCGACGGGCGTGCCGAACTCATCCACTGCCAGCGCAAGGTGGGCGTGCTCGCGCAGGAAGAACTTGAGCAACGTGTCAAGCGGCATGGTGTCCGGCACGATCTTGAGCTCGCGCTTGATGCGCATCAGATCGGGGTCCGGATCATTGATGAGCTTGAAGAGATCCTTGATGTGGATCAGGCCGATCGAGTGGTCGAGGTGGCCTTTCACCAGCGGAAAACGTGTGTGCTTGCTACGAATCGCAAGCTCGAGGGTGCGCTCGAAGGGCTCGTCGGCATCGAGCACGATCACCTTGTTGCGTGGGGTCATCACATCGCGCACCCAGAGTTCGTTCAGACCGAGCGCGTTGATGAGGATCTCGCGTTCGGTCTCGGTCACTTCCTGTGATTTGCCGCTTTGCGTGACGAGCAAGGCGAGTTCTTCGGCCGAGTGCGAGTGCCCGCCTTCGCTAACGGGCTCGATGTTGAAGAGTTTCTTGAGCAGCCAGTTTGCGGTGCCGTTGAGTACGCGGATCGCCCAGTGGGCCGAGCGGTAAAACGCATGCAGCGGAGCGGCCAACGCGAGCGTGGTCGGAACCGAACGGCTGATCGCCAGTGATTTCGGCATCAGTTCGCCAATCACCACATGCAGGAAAGTAAATGACACGATCGCCAAGCCGAAGGAGATCAGCTTGACCCACCACAATGACAGTCCGGTCATCAGGAGCAGGGGTGCGACCACCGCCTCAACGAACGGCTCGCCGAGGAAACCGAGCGCCAGCGATGAAATCGTGATGCCAAGCTGATTGGCGGAAAGGTAGCCGTCGAGGTGGTTCACCACATGCAGTGCGACCTTGAGTTTGGCCGGCCGGCTCTTTGCCTCGGCTTCAAGTTGGCTTGGGCGGACTTTGAC
>JALRFY010000002.1 GCA_023253625.1 Akkermansiaceae bacterium
AGGCGCACCGCTCAGTTTACCAACGCTACCGGGAGATTTTCAAATACTTCGACTGCCTGCTCGTCGGCCTCACCGCCACCCCACGGGATCAGGTGGACAAGAATACCTACGAACTTTTCGACCTCGAACAAGGCGTCCCCACCGATGCCTACGAGCTGGAGCAGGCGGTGAGCGATGGTTTCCTCGTCCCGCCCCAAGTCCGGCAGGTGGATCTCAGGTTCCCCCGCGAGGGCATCCACTACGATGACCTCAGCGAGGAGGAAAAGGCCGAGTGGGAATCGCTCGATTGGGGCGACCAGAACGGCAATGGCGGCGCGCCCGATGCCGTCCACGCCTCCGCCATCAACCACTGGCTCTTCAACACCGACACGGTGGACAAGGTGCTCCAGCACCTGATGGAGGAAGGCCTGAAGGTGGAAGGCGGCGACCGCCTCGGCAAGACGATCATCTTCGCCCGCAATCATGCTCATGCGGAGTTCATCGAGGAGCGCTTCAATCACCACTACCCGCACTACGCCGGTCACTTCGCCCGCGTCATCGACAACTACGCCAAATATCCACAAAGCATTCTCGACGATTTTTCCCAGAAGGACAAAGCGCCGCACATCGCCATATCCGTGGACATGCTGGATACCGGCATCGATGTGCCGGAGGTGGTGAATCTGGTCTTCTTCAAACCGGTTTATTCCAAGATCAAGTTCTGGCAGATGATCGGGCGCGGCACCCGCCTGTGCAAAAACCTCTTCGGGCCGGATCAGGATAAGGAGCACTTCCGCATCTTCGACTTCTGCTTCAACTTCGACTACTTCCGCGAGAACCCGAACGGCATTGATGCCAGTGGCGGGGAAGCTCTCGGCGCACGCCTGTTCAAGAGCCGCGTGCAGCTCCTCGCCGCCGTCCAGAGAACCCCCGGCCTTGAGCCCAGCGGAGAACTCCGCGCCGCCCTCACCGGCCTGCTGCATGGCGAAGTCTCCGGCATGAATCCGGACAATTTCATGGTGCGCGGCAACCTGCGCCACGTCGAACGCTTCCAATCCGCCGAAGCATGGCAGGCGCTCACGGATGCGGACATCCACGAGATCGAGAGCCACATCGCCGGACTCCCCAGCCAGATCGAGACTGATGAGATCGAGGCCCGCTTCTTCGACCTCAGCGCCCTGCGGATGCAGCTTGCCTTGGTTGGAAATGACGCCGGAACATTCGAGAGCAACCGCGCCAAGGTCATCGAGATCGCCACCAATCTGGAGGAAAAGGACGCCATCCCCGCCGTGAAGGAGCAGCTCAGCTACCTCCGCGCCGTCCAGACCACCGAGTTCTGGGAAGGCATCGGCCTCGCGGCGCTGGAGGAACTCCGCGTCCGCCTGCGCAGGCTGGTGCAGTTTATCGACAAGTCCAAGCGCCCGATCGTTTACACCCACTTCGAGGACGAGATCCTCGGCGTCCGCGAGGATGAGGCGATTTTCATGCCCAAGATGACCGGCAACCAATACGCCAAGAAGGTCGAGGAATACCTCCGCAGTCATCAGGACGAGATCGCCATCCAGCGCCTGCGCAACAACCAGCCGCTCACCCCCACCGACCTCCAGTCGCTGGAGCGCACACTGCTTCAGATTGGCGCAGACGAGGGCGAGCGACTGCTCGCCGGAATGTTGCAGATTCACGAAGTCCCCACTCTGGCACATCTCGTCCGCCGCATCGTCGGCATGGACCGCAACGCCGCCAAGAAGGCCTTCGCCAGCTTCCTCGACGACCGCAACCTCAACACCCAGCAGATCCGCTTTGTCGAGCTCGTCATCGACCAGCTCACTGCCCGTGGCTTCATGGAGCCCTCCGCCCTTTACGACGCCCCCTTCAACAGCCTCCATGCCGGAGGTCCAGAGGAACTCTTCTCAAGCCAACCCAACATCATCGACGGGATTTTCCAGTCACTGGAAGAAACCCTGCCGAAGGTGATGGAGGGGTGGTAATTACCCGCACAATCACCGCCATCCTCGCCACCCTCCGGGCGCTGGGGCATATCGGGTGATGGCTGACAATCTTCAGCGACGGGCGGGGCCTCCGGAGTTTCCGCGCCGCCGGAGAAGAGGGCCATCAGCCACTCGCCGCTGTGGTCGGGATCATCGACATGGAGGAAGGAGGCGGGAATGACAACCTGGCCGTCGCCCTCGAGTTTGGTGAGGAAAAGGGCACCTTGAATAGAGGCTCGGTTCCCGTCCGGGGTATTTCCAGCATCACCGGCACTTGGGGCGCTTCAATCGGCCGGCAAGGAGAATTCGGCATTGCCCTCGGGGCACCAGGCTAGCAGCTTTTGCCATGAACCGCATTAATGGCAGCCTCATCCGGCCGATTCTCATTGCTTTCCTGGTGTCATCAGCCATGGCGGCCGCCGCGGAGCGGAAACCGAATGTCATTCTGATCATCACCGACGACCAAGGCTATGGCGACCTTTCGGCGCACGGCAATCCGGTGCTCAAGACTCCGCACATGGACCGCCTGCATGCCGAGAGCGTGCGGTTGACGGATTTCCATGTGGACCCGACCTGCTCGCCGACGCGCGCCGCGCTGCTCACCGGCCGCTATTCCACGCGCACCGGGGTGTGGCACACGATCAACGGCCGCTCGATGATGGATCCGGAGGAATTGACGCTGGCCGAGATGTTCAAGGCCAATGGCTACGCGACCGCGATGCTGGGCAAGTGGCACCTGGGCGAGAATTTCCCCTGCCGTCCATCGGACCAGGGCTTCGACCACACGGTCTGGCATCTCGACGGCTGCATCGGCGGCGGCCCGGATTACTGGGACAACGATTATTACGACGACACGTATCTGGTGAACGGCAAGTGGCAAAAGTTCGACGGCTACTGCACCGACGTCTGGTTCGAACAAGCCGCGAAGTGGGTGGAGGAGAAGAAGGATCAGCCGTTTTTCCTCTACCTTTCCACCAACTCGCCACACTGGCCATACATCGTGCCGGAACGCTATTCCAAACCCTACGAGAACAGGGGCATGCCAAAGGACATGGCGGTTTTCTACGGCATGATCGCCAACATCGATGAAAACCTCGGCCGCTTCCGCCAGCACCTGTCGGAACTCGGCCTGGCGGAAAACACACTGCTCGTTTTCACGACCGACAACGGCACCACCGCGGGCTGGATCTGCGCGGAATCGGGCTACCAATATTTCAACTCCGGAATGCGGGGTTGGAAAAGTTCCGCCTGGGAAGGCGGCCACCGCGTGCCGTCATTCTGGCATTGGCCGGCCGGGGGGCTTGCCGGCGGCCGGGACCTGCCGGCCTTGACCGCGCACATCGACGTAATGCCGACGCTGGTGGACCTGCTCGGGCTGAAAAAACCCGACGGACCGGCGCTCGACGGGCATTCGCTGGCGGGTATGCTGAAAGGCAAGGGACAGGATATCCCCGACCGCTCGCTCTTCGTCCATGTGCAGCGTGAATTCCTGCCTCCGAAATGGAAAAACTCGGTGGCGATGCGCGGCCCGTGGCGACTGGTGGACGGCAAGCAACTTTACGACCTGCGCCATGACCCCGGCCAGAAGACCGATGTGGCGGACGAGCGCCCGGAAATCGTCAAGCAACTGACCAGCGACTATGAGGCCTGGTGGGAATCCCTGCAGCCGGCCATGAAGAAAACCATCCGCTACGTGATCGGCGGCGGGGAAAACCCGATGACGCTTTACAGCCACGATTGGCTGATGCAGGGCAGCGGCCAGGCCGTGTGGCACCAGAACCAGATCCGCCGCGGCGAGCTGACAAACGGCCCATGGGCCCTGGAGGTGGCGCGCGCGGGAACCTACCGGATTTCCCTGCACCGCTGGGCACCGTATCTCAACAAACCGATGGAAATGCAATCGGCGCGGGTGAACATCGGCGGCGGGGAACAGACCATGGACCTCAAGCCGGATGCCACGCGCGCGTCATTCGAGGTGAAGCTGAAGCCGGGTCCGGTGATGCTGCAAACCTGGCTGGTGCGCCCGGATGGAGGCGAGAGCGGTGCCTACTATGCGGAGGTCGAGTGGCTCGGCGGCGAGTGATCTGGCGGGCACCGCCCGCAGCTTGTGCCGGCCGCAACGGCGTGATGGATTGGCAGCACGGACGCCGCCTTCGGTGCCACCACCGCCGGAGCCGTGGTCTTGTGGCTTTGGTGGCCGTGAGCCGCAAGCATCGCTGCAATCTGAAAGGCAGGGTTCCACCGCCGGGGGAACCGGCGAATGGCAGGCGAATGAGAAGAATAGAGGTAGGAACGAGACATTGAGTTGCCTCGCTCCCCCCTCCGAACCGGACGTGCGGATCTCCCGCATCCGGCTCTCCGGTCAGTGGTTTGCTCCTTGTCGGAGACTGGCGGTTTCCGCGGCTTTGGCATCCAGCAGGCATAAGAGCCCAAGCCCGGTGATGTAGCGGTTCGGCCAGCGATGGTGATCCCGGCCCCGGCCACGGCCGCTGCCGCCCCGGCGGCTTCGCTTGAACCGATAGCCAAGGAAGTCGAAATGACTGTCGGCTTGGTTCATATCTACCATGCGGGTTTTGTCCGGATGCAGGGTCAAGCCCGCACCTTCCATCCATCCCTTGATTACCAGGGCTTTTGGTTGGCGGCGGATTGAGTGGCTGAAAAGCTGCCGAACCGATTCGTGCTAAACAAGGAGCACGGATTTTGGGATGGCAGGTGTGCGATGAAAGACAAGATGGACAACCGATGGGCAGATGCGGCCTGCGGGCCGTTGTCGTTGCGAGTAGCCGCCACGCCGGCCGA
>JALRFY010000117.1 GCA_023253625.1 Akkermansiaceae bacterium
GCGTAGGGGTTTGCGATGACCGGCTTGCCGCTGGTGACGTCGAGCGTGAGGTCGCTGCCGGACAGCGTCGGGCAGTGTGACAAGTCGTCAAAGACGAGGTTGCCAATGGTCACGGGTTGATCGAGCGTCACCGTCCGGGCCGCCGTGATGATGTCCGGGAAGGTCGCGGTCTTGTCCGCGCCGTAGGCGATGGTGCCGGACACCCATTTGGTGGTGTCACTCCAGTTGCCGTTGCCATCGACGGCCCATATGCCGTCGGCAGGATTGAATGCGGTTGTCAGGGTAATGGTTCCGTTTCCACCTGCGGAGATTTGGCTGGTGTCCCACACGCCCGGGGGCAGCGAGATGCTGGCGATGGAACCCGTCAGGGTGCTCCCGCCCGTGAGGTCGAAGAGCGAAAAGACATCGCCCGAGGAGAGTGTGCCATCGAGGAGGGCAACCTGAATTTTGGCCCCGTTGAGGTCGATTGCGGAGCCCGCAACATCCGGTTTGAAGCGATCGGCCGTGTCGGTGCTGGCGTCGATTTCGAATCTGGAGACACTATTGGCAATATATTTCCAAGGATTGGCGACAGTGCCGATGTTTGCCACGGTGAAGCCGGAAGCCCCGTCGTCCTTGAAATCGACATCGAGAATCGCGCCAGAGCTGTCTGCGACCTGAACGGTTCCGATTTCCCAGGCAGGAGGACCTTTAACGGTAGTCTCATCCCAGCCACCTCGGAACTCGACGACGATCTTGTCTGCAGCGTTCAGGCTGCCCAGCGTGACCACGCTTGTGATCAACTCCTGTGTGGCATAGCCGGCCGACTGCCCGGCGAAGACCTTTTCTCCGTCCCGCCAAGCAGAGCTGTCGTTGGCGAGCGTGTCACCGGTGTAGCCGTTCAAGGAAAACGATGCCGCAGGGACATGGGTGAAGGGACCGTCGTTCACGCTCACAAAAACCGAGCCGCCATCCCATATGCCATCCGCGTCTGTCTCAAAATCATAGCGGTGGGTGAAGGTGAGGGTCACTGCGCCAGTGGTTCCGACCGTCGCGGCCGGGCTGATGAGCCCGGAATAGAGGGCGACTCCGGTGCTGCCGTTGCTGCCGACAACGGTCCAATTCGACCCGGTGGCGGGAATCTGGGTGACACCGGAAGCAGTGGTGAGGGTGGTGTCGCCAATGGCACCGGCGCCGCCGACATCAAAGGTGATCTGTGCATGCGCGCTGCCGGCACCAATCGCAACAGCCATGGCAAGCTGTTTCAGAAGGGTGCCACTGGATGGGGTATTATCGGGGTTTTTCATATTGGTTGCGTGTTTCCGGGTCAGGTTATCGATGGTCGGTTGGATGTTGGATGGGAGATGGAATGGACTGTCTTCAATTTTGGCAGCATGGACGCGTAAAGCATCGCGCTAATTACGACTATGACTTCCAACAGGACGACAAACAGGCTGTCAAAATAAAAATTCACACCCAACCTGTTTGCTATTTATCAGGTTTGGGCGAGTTGCGAATGCCAGGATTGCGATGGAATCCGCAGTCAGGCTTGAAAGGTGGACACGCTGAAATTTTCAGCTCCTTGAACGATCGTGGACTCCTGCGTCGATGATGGTTTCGATTTTCGTTCCGGGTTCACAGGACCGCCGTGATGGAAGCGGGGCGCGGCGTGCAAGTGCCGCTCTGCTCGTCAACCTTGGTGGAAAAACCAAGGACAAGGCAGAGGACAGTTCCTGCCTTTGCCCCGGGTGAAGGGCGCGACGGTCACGCGCTGGCGGGATCGGCGCGCGGCTTGCGGATGACGGGCGGGGCAGGCTTGCCCTCGGGAATGATTTTATCGATCGATTCGAGCGGCACCCAACCGCGCGTGCGGGTGGCGAAAGCGACGTAGGCCCAGCGGCCGGACTCGCGGATGATCTCGCAGAGCGAACCGGGCGGGGCGTCGATCACCTCCGGCGCGGTGCGCGCGGCGGAGGTGTGAAGCACCACATCATCGCCGGTGATGACGGCTTGGCGCGCCACGGGTGCGAACTCGGCATCGTTCGGGAAATGCCGCCAACCGAGGCCGCTGGCCGCGGCGAGCAGGGGCGCGAGCACCAACACCGCAACGGCCGCCATGCGGGAGCGGTCGCCCGGCCGCGTGGCGGGAAACACCAGCAGCGAGAGCACAATCAGCCAGAGGCTGGCCCACAGCGCGCCCTGCCAGGCGGAGAGCGGCATGCGGGCAAGCACGTATTGGTAGTCTGGCCGCTCGACGGTGATCGAGCCGTGCTTGCGTTCGAGGAAGCGCAGGTTCTGGCGTGCCTCGGCGTGCGAGGGATCGCTGACGAGCGCGCGGCGGAAATAAAGCGCGGCATGGCCGGGTGAACCGGCGCGGTAGCAGGCATTGCCAATGTTGTAGAGCACATCGGCCGACAGATTTTCGAATTCTCCTGCGGCCAGCCAGTGTTTCACGGCTTCATCGTAGCGGGCCGCGTCATAGGCTTCGCGCGCTGCGGCGAGCGGATCGTTTTCCGCGGCGCGCGCGGCGGCGAGCCCGAGTGTGAAGGTGCAAACGACCGCCATCCAGATGCCAAGTGCTCCGCGCAGCGTGCGCAGGATCGATTCGCGCCGCCCGGCGTCCAGCCAGCGGCCGGCGGGTTTCTGGCTGCGGAAGCAATGGTCGTCGCGCTCGGCAAGCACTTCGCGCAGCTCGGGTGGTGGATTGGCACCGAAGCGGCGTTCGATGAAGGCACCGGCAGCGAGCAGGAAATGCTCATCGGACTCCTGTTTTCCGAGACGCTGGATCTCACGCAGCGCGCCGCGTTTTTCGCTGCGTTCCGGGTCCGGGCGGAACCACTCGGGATGCCGCAGCGCGAGAGCGCGGGCGACCAGGGCGAGCGCGGCGAGTCCCGCGAGCAAATGCCAGACCCAGAATGGCGGGCCGTGGCGGGCGTCGCGTGTCGCGCGGGTGACGTTGAGCAGGCCGAGGATGTCAGTCATGCGTTCCACCGGCATGGCGAGCGCTTGCGGCGGCGCGATTCCGTCCACCGCAGTGGCGGGCGCGGGTGTCATCTGCAGCGGGATCGGTTCGCTGAGGATCGTTTGGTATGCACGGGACCGCGGATTGAAATAGACGAAGCGGAAGGCGGGGATAGCGGACTTGAGTTCGAGCGGGCGCATGAATTGCCGGAACGTAACGCTGCCGGAAAGCTCGCGGCGTTCGTCGCCACGGGCTTCGGCAGTGGCATCGTAGAGCCGCCAGCCGGATGGATCGGCGGGTTTTGGCGGCCGCAAGGTGTCGAGGTTGCCGCTGCCGCGGATGCGGATTTCCAGCGGGATCGGATCGCCTTCCTGCACGTCGGTGAGGCTGCTGGTGACTTCGAGCGAGAAATCGCCAACCGCATTGTCGAAGCCCTCGGGGGCACCCTCCGGCAGTGGTTGCGCCTGGAGTTCGAGCGCCGGCACGTTGAGGAACACCTCGCGGGTGACGCGGCGAAGAATACCCTCCATGACCACCTCGGTGGTCATCAGCCTCACCTTGGCCGGGCCGACCGCCACCGGTCCGTCGCGCGTGGGCGTGAGTGTGCTTGGGTAGGCCACCGAGACATAGGGCAGGCCAAGCAGATTCACCTGCCC
This sequence comes from Akkermansiaceae bacterium, assembly GCA_023253625.1. Lineage (GTDB taxonomy): Bacteria > Verrucomicrobiota > Verrucomicrobiia > Verrucomicrobiales > Akkermansiaceae > Luteolibacter. Next base: position 3,598 of record JALRFY010000117.1, read on the forward strand.
GCGCATGGCGGATGGCTGGAAGCGCCATGCGGTGAGCCCGTCGCGCTCGAAGTCCGGGATCCCCCAGTCTTCGACAAACAAATCGCGCGGCACGTAGATCTTGATTTCCACCGGTGTGGTTTCGCCTTGGTAAGGCTTCTCCTTGAGCACGCGGAAGGCGCTGGCATAGCGGAAGCGGGTGCTTCCCGCCACGGCCTCCGACCAGCGGAGGTCGTCGGGATTGAATATCGTGAACTCGACCGGCTCGGTGCGGAACGTGGTGCCACCGGCCCGGACTTGCAGCGATGGGATCGTATGGCTGCCGGTTTCGTAGCTGGAAACGAGATAACTGAAGACATGTTCAAGCCGTCTGCCTGGCATCAGGCGTGTCTGCGCGCCACGGCCGGCGGGGCGGATCTCGACATTATCGACGGCCGGCAATTCCGGATAGGTCTCCGGCTGGGTGCCAGTGACCGCCACTTCCAGCAGTGCCTGTTCACCGCGCGCCAGGAAGCGGCTCGAGAGCGTGCTCGCCGCCTCGGCCGCAGCGTGGACGCACAGTGCCACCCAGACCATGCCGGCGGCTGCGAAAAGGCGAATGGGGTGAGCTTGAGTCATATCCTTACCAATCTTTTTCCGGTGGGCTGAATTCATGACGTCCTGGCACGGGCGGTCCTTTTTCGAGATCAGCGTTTTCCCCGAGGATGCGGCGCGAACGTTCCTCCGGTGATTCGTTCGGGTCAACCGGCTGTTTGCCCTGGTCATCCCCATTGTCCCCGCCATCGCGCGGCCGTTCGGATTCGCGGGGTTGATTGCCGTCTTCTTGCGTCTCGTCGCCTTGGCCCTCGCTACCGGATTCACGCGGCTGGTCCTCGCCGGAGCCATCCTGCTCGCGCGGCTCGCAGCCCTCGCCTTCCTGGGGCTCGCCTTCGGGCTGTTCGCCCTGGCCGGACTGCGGTTGTTCCTGCGGCAACGAGTCCTCGTTCTGCTGACGGTCCTCCTCGATCAATTCCATCAAGCGCTTGAGATAGGCCAGGGTCACCTGGCCATTTTGGCGGGCGGCGGGCAAGCTGCCGGCGGACTCGAAGTGGCGCACGGCGTCGGTCCAATTGGAGACCAGAGATTTCATGCGCCGCAGCTCCTCGGTGCTGTCCTCGCTCTGGCGGATGGCATCGAGTTTGGCGCGGACCATTTCATCGAAGTCCTCCATGGCGGGTATTTGCTCGGCGCTTTCGGGATATGGGCTGTCAGCGAGCACCAGCCAGCCGAGTTGGAACAGTGAACGCCCCATGCCGAGATGTGCGTTTGCACGCACCTCGGGATCAGAAGAGAGCAGCGCGCCGCTGAAGGCATCGCGCGCGGCGCGGAAATCGCCGGCACGCAGCGCGGCGGTGGCCTCGCCCAGCCGGAAACGGGCGCGGCGGGCATCGAAGGGCGTCGTTTCCGCGAGATCGCGGTAAGCCTCGCGAGCGGCCGCGTGATCTCCGGAGCGCAGCGCGTCACGGGCATCGGAAACGCGGTCCGCCCGCGCGCCGCCGGTGGTTGTGAGAAATGCTGATGCCGCGATGGCGGCGGTTTGCACGGCCCGCCAGCGGGTGGCCGCGATGGTGGATGCGATCATGAACACAATGGCGGGCAGCAGCAGCCATTGATAGAACTCGACGGCCACGGCGCGCTCGCGGCCTTCGATTTCAAACGTATCGAGATCCTCAACCACCGCGCGCACCATTTCCGCCATGCCGGCCGTGCCGGAGGCCACCGCGTAGCGGCCGCGGGTCTCGCTGGCGAGTTGACGCAGCACCCCGGACTGGAGGCGGCTGATGACCGGCTGGCCCTCGCGATCCACCATGCGGTCCTCCGGGAAATCCGGATTGGGAACGTAGTCGCCATCCTCGGTGCCGACGCCGATGGCAACGATGAACACGCCGGCCTGGACCGCTTGGTCGATCAGGTCAGCAAGATCGTCGTCGTGTTTTTCGCCATCGCTGAGGATGACGAGCGCGTTGTTTTTCTGGCCGGTCTCCTTGAGCGTCTCGATGGCGAGGTGGAGCGCAGCGCCGAGATTCGAGCCGCCGCGGGTGGTCCAGGTCTCATCGATCTGCTCGATGGTTTCGCGCACCGCGCGGTGATCGATGGTGAGCGGCGCATAGACGTAGGCCGTGCCGGCGAAACCGATGAGTCCCACGCGCTCGTTGGGCATGGCCTCCATGAGTTCGTAGATCGTCATTTTGGCGCGGCTGAGGCGGTCGGGTTTCACATCCTGGACGCGCATGCTGCGCGAGAGGTCGAGCGCGAAGAGGACGTTGCGGCCCAGCGATTTCTCACTGCGGGTGCCGGCGTTTCCCTGCGGGCGGGCCATCGCGGCGATCATCACGGCGCTGGCGGCGAGCAGGAAAACGAGTGAGAACCAATGCGGCAGCCGCGTGCCGTGCTTGAGCAGCGAGCCGCGCAGGCGAGGCGCAATGAACGCCGCCCATTGTCCGCCGCGCAGGCGCGCCGCCACCACAGCGGCCACGCCGAGCAGCGGCGGCAGCACGAGCAGGATCAGCCAGGCGGGATGAGCGAAATTCATGGCGAGGGCGGCGGATGAACCAGGATCACCCCGGCGGCGGCGAGCGCGGCGAGCAGCGAGAGTCCGAGAAACCACGGGAAGAGTTCCTTGTCCTCGATGACGGTATAACTCCTGGCCTCGGTTTTTTCCAGTTGATCGATGGTGGAGAAGGTGCGGCGGAGCGACTCGGTGTTCTGTGCCCAGTAGTGCTCGGCACCGGTGATGCCGGCGATCTTGCGCAGCGTGGGGATGTCGAATTCCTGATAAGGAAAACGCTGGATGCTGCGGTCCACGCGGCCTTCCTCGGTGCCGATGGCCACGGTGTAGATCTTGATGCCGAGCGTCTTGGCATGCTCGGCGGCCTCGATCGGGTCGATCTTGCCCGAGTTGTTCGCACCGTCGGTGATGAGCAGGACGATCTTGCTTTTGGCGTCGCGAGAATCGAGCCGGGTGGCGGCGGCGGCGAGCGCCGAACCGATCGCGGTCCCCTGATCCTTGATCGTGCCGCGGTCGAACTGGTCATTGAGCCGCAGGTTTTCCAGTGCTTGGCGCAGCCACTGGTGGTCAAGCGTGATCGGACTGGCATCGCGCGGCCGTCCGGCGAAGGCGACCAGGCCGATCCGGTCGTCCGGACGGCGGCTGATGAAATCATCCACCACCATCTTGGCGACATCGATGCGTTTGACGCGGCGGCCGGCCTCGATGAAATCGTCGATGTCCATCGAGAGGGAAACATCGAAGGCGATGACGATGTCGATGCCGCTGGCGGTGCGGCTTTGGAACTGGTTGCGCCACACCGGCCGGGCCATCGCGAGGATGGCGGGCAGGAGCGCGGCGATGAGCAGCGGGAAACCGACCCCCGCGGCGGTGCGGCGGACACGGCGGCCGAGGCTGACCAGCACCGAGAGGTTCGGGAAAGTCACTGCGGCGTCCGGCCCGCGGCCGCGGCGCAGCAACACGAGCAGCAACACCGGCAGGATCAGCAGCAGCCAGCCGGAATGCGCAAAACGGAAATGATCGATGAACTCGCTCATGCGGCGAAGCCGTGGTGAAGGGTGTCGAGGAGACGCCGCGAGTCTGCTAGTATGGCGGCGGCATCGGCTTGCGGAATGGCCGGCGCGTATTTGAGCGCGGCAAGGCGATAGAATCCCTCACCAGCTGCGGCGCGGGCGTTTTCATTGAGCCTGGCCAGCGCGTCGTGGCGGGCGATGAATTCCTCGTGAGTCTCGAACAAGGCGGGGTCTGATGCGGCCAGCGAGAGATATCTGCGCAGAATGAGGGACGACCTCACCGCCGCGTCACGCGGATCGGTGGTTTTCACCGCATCGAGCGCGGCGCCGGCTTCGTTTCGGGCCTGCTCGCGGATTTTCCGCGGATCCACGGCGACGGGTTTGCGGCGTTTCAACAAGAGCCACACGATCAGGGCGATGACCGGCAACGCGGCGGCGAAGCACCACGGCCACAGGCCGATGCCCGGCAGCAGCGGATCGGGCGGCGGGGCATCGAGCAGTTCGAGGGTGGTCGCGGCGGTCATAATCAGCGGATGCGCCTGCGGCTGCGGCGTTTGAGCAAGCGGTGAAGCTCGGCAAGCGTGTCGCCGTGCGTGGCGAGGTCGGCAAAGTCGATGCCGTGCTTGCGGAAAATCCGCGCCGCACCCTCGTGCTGGCGGGCCATCAGTTTTTGATAGGCCATGCGGAGGTTGGTGTTGCCGGTGTTGACGCGGGTTTCGAAGCCGGTTTCCGGATCGATCATCACCACCTTGCCTGCCTTTGGGAGCTGGCTTTCCAAAGGGTCGGACACCCGCAGGGCCACGGTCTCATGTTTGCGGGCGAGCTTGCCGAGCGGCTTGTCGAGCGGCTTGTCGAGCGGGTCGGAATGGAAGTCGGAAATGAGGAACACGAGCGATTTGCGCAGTGGCGCGCGGACCAGGAAATCGCAGGCGGCTGCCAGCGAGGTGCCCGGCTGCTCGGGCGCGGCGACCAGGATCTCACGGATCATGCGCAGCAGGTGGCGGCTGCCTTTTTCCGGCGGCACGAACAACACCGGCTCTGCGGCGAAAAGCAGCAGGCCCACCTTGTCGCCGTTGTTGAGGGCGCTGAATCCGAGCACCGCCGCGGCTTCCGCGGCGACCTCGCGCTTGCTGAAGTGCACGCTGCCGTAGTCGGCCGAGCCGGAGACGTCCACGGCCAGCACGGCGGACAGCTCGCGTTCCTCGCGGAATTTCCTGACAAACGGCGTGTTGAGCCGTGCGGTGACGTTCCAATCGATGAAGCGCGTCTCGTCGCCGTGCTGGTATTCGCGGAAGTCGTCAAAATCGAGTCCCTGGCCGCGGAACGAGGACAGGTATTCACCGGCGAACGACTCGCGGACCAGCCGGCGCGCCTTGAGTTCGAGCTTGCGAACCCGCGCCATGGTTTCCTCGATCTGTGCGTCCGTCAGCATGGTTGGATTTGAAATTTCAAATTTGAGATTTGAAATCCTCAAGGCACCGGAATCTTGGAGATGATGCGCTCGATGATGGTGTCGGTGGTCATTTCCTCGGCCTCCGCCTCGTAGCTCAGCAGGATGCGGTGGCGCAGCACGTCTTGCACCATGTCCTTGACATCCTGCGGCGTGACGAAGGCGCGGCCTTGCATGAAGGCAAGCGCGCGGGCGGTGAGCGCGAGGTTGATGGTGCCCCGCGGCGAGGCACCGGCGCGCACCAGGTTCTTGAGCTGCGTGTCCACCAGCCCGGGATAACGCGTGGTGTGGATGATCTGGACGATGTATTTGCGAATCGCGGGATCGATGTAGATCGAATTGACCAGCTCGCGCGAGGCGGACACCTCGGCCGGACTTGCCACCGTCTTGGTCTTGTAGGGCGGCGTCGAGGTGGCCATGCGGTCGAGGATCACCAGTTCCTCATCCTTGCTCGGGTAGCCCACGTTCACCTTGAGCAGGAAGCGGTCGAGCTGCGCCTCTGGAAGCTGGTAGGTGCCTTCCTGATCAATCGGATTCTGCGTGGCCAGCACGAGGAACGGCTGGGGCAGCGGGTAGGAATGATCGCCGAGCGTGACCTGTTTCTCCTGCATCGCCTCGAGCAATGCGGACTGCACCTTGGCGGGCGCGCGGTTGATTTCGTCGGCGAGGATCAGATTGTTGAAAACCGGCCCGAGCTTGGGTTCGAACTTCATCTCCTGCGGGTGATAGACCATGGTGCCGATGAGGTCGGCGGGCAGCAGGTCGGGCGTGAACTGGAAGCGCGCAAACGAGGCGTCGAGCGAGCCGGAAAGCGCCTTGACGGCGAGCGTCTTGGCCAGGCCGGGAACACCTTCGAGCAGGATGTGGCCGTTGCACAGCAAGCCGATGAGGAGCCGGTCCACCAGCCGGTCCTGGCCGACGAGCACGTGGCCCATTTCCTCTTTCACGGCATGAATCCAGCCGCTGGATTGCTCGATGCGCTGTTGGATTTGTTCGGTCGGGATTTCTTCGGTCATGTTGGAGAATGTGGGCTGAATCTGGCATGGCGGCCATGGCGCGCAACCTGTAAAAAGCCGGAGGTCCGCAACTTGGTGTCGGTATTGCCTTTCACTGTGCGCGCAGGGTTTCCAGGTAAGCCTCGAGTGCCGCCGCGCAGCCGCGCTTGGCGGCATCATTCATGGCGGGGCGGGCGGTCACGCAGAAGCCCGCAATCGCGGAAACGAGAAAGACCGCCTCGGCATGCGGCTGGATGGATCGATGGATCCAGCCTTCCGATTTTCCGCGATTGAGCAGGGCGGCCAAAGCATCGCGCCACGCGGTGAAAACCGTTTCCAGCGCAACACCCAGAACGTCATCGGCAGAAGAAATTCCGGTCGTCATCGTGACCAGCGCGGAAGGGGCATCCGTCGACTCCATTTCAAGACAGCGCGCGCGGAAAAAACCCTTCAACGCGTCGAGCGAAGCAAGTGCCTCAATGGGCGCGCTCCAGCCATCCGCCATGGCGGGAGCCAGCACTTCCTCAATCCATGCCAGCGCCATCGCCCGCTTGTCGGAAAAATGATGGAACAAGGCCCCCTTGGTCAGCCCCGCCCGTTTCACCACCGCTTCCAGTCCCGCACCGGCGTAGCCGTGCCGGGCGAATTCCGCGCCCGCCGCATCCAGAATGGTGCGCCGCGTCACTGCGGGTTGCTTTCTGCGTGTTGGCATGATGCGGGTGATACCGACCTCGCGGTATGAGCGCAAGAGCACAATCCGGGCGCGATACGCGTCCGTTGCCAATGGCGGACCATTCCAGATGCTTGACGCGGAGGCGTGCAGGCATTTCATTCTCCCGTGCGCGACAACTTGCCGGCGCGCCGTCACGTATCATCCCTTTCGTTGTCACCGTCATGAATTTCCATCCACCCCTCGGGCTTGCCGCTGCCATCTGTTTCGCCGCAGTTTCATGCTACCCATACGATCACTATGAGCGGAACAAGAGCCAGCGGGGCCTCCAGCAAAGGACCACTCTTCCAACCGAGAACAATCAGAACAAACTCCCTGAACATCAGCAGGAAGAACTCAAACAGCCCGTCCAGGAAAACAATCTTCCGCCTGACAACGCCGCGAAAAGAAACGCCGGCACGGAAAACCGCAGCGCCAACACCAGCCCCCCCGAACCACGCCCGGATTACCCATTCGCCAACAAGGTGCCCGGCAAGGACGGCTTTGTGTTCAGCCCCTACAACAACAAGGTGGTGGACGTGCGTGACATCCCCAGCGGCACGCTGGTGCAGGATCCCACCTACCCCGCTTCCGAGAAGAAATACTTCCGCGTCCCTTGAGTCGGGCAAATGACCGCGGATTTCCCGAGCGTCGCCATCCTCGGCAGCGGACTGTTAGGCGGCTCGCTGGCTCTGGCGTTGGAGCGGGGCGGCTTGGGTCCGCGCTTGTGGGCACGGCGCTCTGAAACTGTCGGCGCGGCGCTCGATTGCGGGATTTCCGGAGCCACCGCCAACCTAACTGAAGCGGTGGAGGGGGCGGACCTGGTGGTTCTCGCCGTGCCGGTGGGAGCCATGCCGGATTTGGTTTCGCGGGCCCTTGCAAGCGGCTTGCAGGCGGGTTGCATGGTCACCGATGTCGGCAGCGTTAAGAGCATGCCGCACCAGAGCATCCCGCCACTGCTTGCGGGCAGCGGTGTGCAATTCATTGGCAGCCACCCGATGGCCGGCTCCGAGCGCAACGGTCTGGAAGCCGCCAGCGCGGATCTTTTCAATGGCGCGGCCTGCCTGCTGACCAATGACGAAAATGTCTCCGCCGACCGCGCCGCAGCCCTGGAGCGGTTCTGGCAGGGTATCGGCTGCCACACCGCCTGGCTGACCGCTGCGGCGCACGACGCCTTGGTCGCCCGCATCAGCCACTTGCCGCACATCGTCGCCGCCAGTGCCGCGCGTGTCTGTTTGGAAAACCCGGATGACGGCCGCTTCGGCGGCGGTGGCCTGCGAGATACCACCCGCGTCGCCGCCGGAAATCCGGACATGTGGGCCGAGATCCTCACCGAGAACCACTCCGCGCTCATTGATCCGCTGCGCGCCACCATCGAAGACCTGCGGAAAATCCTCGGATTTTTGGAAAACGACGACATCTCCTCGGTCCGCGAGTGGCTGGCCACCGCCAAGCGCCGTCGCGATCCGCTCCATCCGCCGCGCTCCGCCTGATTTCCACCCCTGTCCCCCACAACCCACGCCGTTTTTTCATCATGTCGGAATTCCGAGTCACCGCCATCAGCAAGCTCCACGCGGAATTCCGCGTGCCGGGAGACAAGAGCATGTCGCACCGCGCCGCCATCCTCGGCGGGCTGTCCAACGGCATCTGCACCATCCGCAATTTCCTGCCCAGCGAGGATTGCATCAACACGCTTAACGCGATGAAGGCGCTCGGCGCACGCGTCGAGGTATTCGACGAACTCGCCGGTCACGGCCCGATCCACCTGCGCATCCACGGCCGCTCGATGAAACTCGCGGCACCCGCCGCGCCGATCGATTGTGGCAACTCGGGCACCGGCATGCGCCTGCTCGCCGGCCTGCTCGCCGGGCAGCCATTTACCTCCGAGTTGTTCGGCGACGCCTCGCTTTCCTCACGCCCGATGGGCCGCATCACCCAGCCACTCGGCGAAATGGGCGCGGAAATCGAAACGCTCGGCGAAAAACCCGGCTGCGCGCCACTCCGCATCCATCCAGCCGGCTTGTCGCCCATCCGCTACGAAATGCCCGTCGCCAGCGCGCAGGTGAAAAGCGCCGTGCTGCTCGCCGGGATGTTCGCCGATGGCGTCACCACCGTAGTCCAACCGGCCGAGACGCGCGACCACACCGAGCGCATGCTCGAATCCTTCGGCGTGCCGGTCCAGCGCGACGGCCACGCCATCTCGATCCGCGGCGGACTCGTCCCGCAGGCCTGCGATTTCACCGTGCCGGGCGATATTTCCAGCGCCGCCTTCTGGCTGGTGGCCGCCGCCGCCATGCCCGGCTCGCACCTCCTCATCATGGATGTGGGCCTCAACCCCACCCGCAATGCCATCCTCAAGGTGCTCGTCCGCATGGGGGCCCATCTTACGGAAATCTTGCACCACTCCGAGGGCGAGCCGATCGGCCACATCGAGGTCCATGGCGCACCGCTCAAGGCAACCACCATCTTCCCGGGTGAAGTGCCGAATCTGATCGATGAAATCCCGGTCATCGCCGTGGCCGCCGCACTCGCCGAAGGCCGCACCGTGATCCGCAACGCCAGGGAACTGCGCGTCAAGGAAACCGACCGTATCACCACCGTGGTGAACAACCTGCGCGCCATGGGCGGCGTGGTCGAGGAGTTCGAGGACGGCATGGAAATCGAGGGCGGCCACCCGCTCCACGGTGCGGTAATTGACAGCTTCGGCGACCACCGCATCGCGATGGCCTTCGCCATCGCCGGGCTGTTCGCCAAGGGCGAAACCGTCATCCGCGGCACCGAGTGCATCAACACCTCCTACCCCGGATTCAGCCACCACCTCGCCGCAGTCCAGCGCGGCTCGTCCGAGCCCGATGATTACGAACTGCCCACCGTGCCCGTGGCACGGGCCACCGAAACCACGGCGAATTATGCCATCGCCATCGACGGCCCCGCCGCCTCCGGCAAAAGCACCCTCGCCCGCAAGCTCGCCAACCGCCTCGGCCTCGTGATGGTGAATTCCGGCGCGATGTATCGTGCCGTCACCTGGCGCGTGCTCAAGGAAAACATCGACCCGCGCGACACCGCTGCCGTGATCGCCCTGCTCGACCGCATCGAAATCCACTGCGGCAGCCGCGACAACCAATCCACCATCGCCATCGACGGCATCGATCCCGGCGAGGAACTCCGCAGCGATGCCGTCAACGCGAATGTCTCCAGCGTCTCCGCCATCCCGGAAGTGCGCAAGCGCCTCATCCACCTCCAACGCGCCTACCTCGACCACTCCAACGTCGTCATCGAAGGCCGCGACATCGGATCGGTCGTGTTTCCCGACACCCCCTACAAGCTCTACATCGACGCCGCCGAGCACATCCGCGCCGCCCGCCGCGGCAACGACGGCGAAACCGACGCCATCGCCCAACGCGACGCCGCCGACAGCAAACGCAAGACCGCCCCGCTCATCGTCGCCGACGGGGCGACCGTGCTCGACACCTCGGAACTCGACATCGAAGCCGCCGTCGAAGCCGCCATCGGCATCCTCGGGGAACAGGGGTTGGAAACCTTGCGCTGATTTACCGCTGTTAGACGCATTTTCCATATTCAAGGAGAGGCAAAACGCATTCGCCGCGTCAATGCGGGGAGCATGCGGGATGAGATCGCCCGCTTCATGAGCGTTCCATTGACACGGCGGACATGTTCCGCCGTTGCTTGGAGCACTTCCCGTTCGACATCCCCCTGCCCCGCGCCCCACAGTCGCCGCGCATGGCAGGACTCATCATTGCTCCAAGGGCGCGCGTTTTCCACGGTCACGACTGGGTTTACGCCACGGAAATCAAGAAAAGCTTTGGCAACCCGCAGCCGGGCGATGTGGTGACACTCAAGGATTTCCGCGACCGCCCGCTCGGCTCGGCGATCTACAACCCGCAGTCGCAGATCGTCGCCCGCCGCTTCTCGCGCCGCAAACAGGACCTCGACCTCGATTTCTTCCAACGCCGCATCACCCAGGCACTCGAATACCGCCGCCGCGCCGGCATCGATGAAACGCTCTGCCGCATCGTGTGGAGCGAGTCGGACGGCATCCCGGGACTCATCGTGGACCGCTACGGCGACCACCTCTGCGTGCAGACGCTCACGCTCGCGATGGACCTGCGCCGCGAGATCATCCGCGACGCGCTCGTTTCCGTCCTCATGCCCGCATCCATCGTCCTGCGCAACGACTCGCCTGTTAGAAAGGCCGAGGGCATGGAACCGGAAATCGGCATGCTGCATGGCGAAAACCCGGGCGCTTTCACGGTGCGCGCCAACGGACTGGATTTCGAAGTCGATCTGATGGACGGACAAAAGACCGGCCTTTACCTTGACCAACTCCAGGCGCATGCCGAAGTGGCGCGACTCGCCAAGGGCAGACGCGTGCTCGATTGCTTCACCAACCAAGGCGGCTTCGCACTCGCCTGCGCCGCCGCCGGCGCGGCCAAGGTCACCGCGGTGGACATCTCATCCGCCGCCTGCGAGGCCGCGCGCCGCAATGCGAAACTCAACGGACTCGAAATCGAAGTGATCGAGCACAACGTCTTCGATTTCCTCAAGCACGCCGCGCCGGATTACGATCTCATCGTGCTCGATCCACCGAGTTTCACGCGCAACAAGAAGACGCTGATGGACGCGATGCGCGGCTACAAGGAGATCCACCTGCGCTCGCTCAAGCTGCTCGAAAAAGGCGGCATCCTCTCCACCTTCTGCTGCTCATACCACGCCAACCGCGAGCTGTTTCTCGACAACCTCGCCGACGCCTCGGTGGACGCGAAAAAGACCCTGCGGCTCACTGCCGAACACCGCCAGCGCGCCGACCACCCGATCCTCGTCACCATACCGGAAACCGGATACCTCAAGGGTTTCACGGTCGAGGTGATCGCGAGCCGGTGATTTCATATAGCTTCACGGCTTGCGGGGCGGCCAGGGTTTGGCTGGGTCCATGCGCTCGTAATCACGCTCGTTGGGACCACCGCCGAACTGCTTCCAATACCGGACCGCGAAGGGATTCAGTTTGGGGCCCAACACCTTTTCATTGACCAACATCGGCCGGCAGTCCTCCCAC
>JALRFY010000079.1 GCA_023253625.1 Akkermansiaceae bacterium
TGGCGACGGCACCACGTCTGTGGTCGTCATCTGCGGCGCGCTGCTGAAAAAAGCGCAAGAACTCTTGGCCCGGGGGGTCCACCCGACCGTTATTTCGGACGCCTTTACGCGCGCGGCCTCTAAAGCGTGCGAGGTGCTCGAGGGCGCCGCCATCCCTGTCGACATGACCGACCGCGAGGGCCTGGCGCGCGCCCAGGCGACGCTCGACCAGATCGCGCCGGAAATGCTGGAGGCCACATTGGAAATGGAGGACCGCCGGTTTTTCAGCCACCCGGGCGTCGATCCCCGGTCGATCGCTCGCGCTGCGTGGGGTGTGGTTTCCAGAAAGAAACTCGGCGGCGGATCGACACTTACCATGCAGTTGGGCCGACTGCGGTGGAATCTGGAGACCCGCTCGATCACGGGCAAGTGCATGCAGATGTTCCGCGCGATCCAGTTGGAAAGACATTACTCGAAGGACGACATCGCAGCCGCCTATTTCACCCTCGCTCCCTACGGCGGAAACGTGGAGGGCGTGCGCGCCGCCGCGTTCCGCTGGTGCGGCAAGCCGGCGTCCGAACTCACGCTGCGCGAGGCCGCCAGCCTCAGCGCGATCCCGCAGAGCCCCACCAAACGGCGTCCGCGCGCGGAGGGCAACGCCGCCTTGGCCACCGCCCAGGCCCGGCTGATGACCCGCCTCCGCGCCAACCATGGCGAAGCGCCGAACGAACTGGACGCGGAGTTTTATCTAACACCCACCGCGATCCCGCGCGAGGCGCCGCATGATTCGCGACGCCGGCTTGCCGAAGCACCCGGCATGCGGGTTGTGCCGGGCACCATCGACATGAGGCAGCAGCAAGTCATCGAGGAATCGATCCGTAGTTTTCTCGCCCGGTGGTATTCGCGCGGACTGCGCAATGCCTCTGCCGTGCTGCTGCACGCGCCCAGCGGCGAGATCCGCGTCAGCGTGGGATCGGCGGATTTCCATGATGCCATCATCGCCGGGCAGGTCGATGGCACCCGCGCCCGGCGCTCGCCGGGTTCCACGCTCAAGCCGTTCATTTACGCGCTCGCGCTGGATGCCGGACTGATCCACCCGCAAACGCTGTTGGATGACGCGCCGAAACGCTTCGCCGGATACAACCCGGAAAATAGCGACGGCGACTTTCTCGGACCTGTATCCGCCGCCGAAGCGTTGCGCCGGAGCCGGAACATCCCGGCGATCGAGCTGGCGAATCGCTTGCCGGACGGCGGCCTTGAAAACTTCATCCGCTCATCGGGCGTGCAACTCCCCGTCCGCAGCCACGGCCTCGCGCTGGCCATCGGGGCCACGGAAATGAGGCTGGAAGACCTCGCCCGGCTCTACGCGCAACTCGCCTGCCCGGAGCGCGGACGCCTCTCGCCCGAAGCCTGCTGGCTGACGCTCGATGCCCTGCGTGCGACCGATCCCGGTGCACCCATCGGCTTGTCCTACAAGACGGGAACCTCGAACGGCTTCCGCGATGCCTGGGCCTGTGGCGTGATGGGCGACTGGGTGCTGTGCGTGTGGGTGGGCCACTTCAGCGGACGCGGCATGCCGGGGCTTTTCGCCAGCCAGACCGCCGCGCCGCTTTTGTGGCAAACGGCGGCCCGCTTGCGTCTTGAATCGCCGATTGCGGAACGGCCTGCGGAGGTCGTGGCGGTGAAAGTCTGCTCGGTTTCCGGAGATCTGGTCGGCAAGGACTGCCCGCATGAGCGCGACGGCTGGTTCATCGGCGGTGTTTCGCCGATCACTTCCTGCAAGGTGCACCAACGGGACGGGGAGCGGGTGATCGAAGTCTGGTCGGCCAATCGCCTGGAGCAATTCCTCAAATCCGGCTTTCCTCGTTCTAACAGCCTGGTTGACATTTCGGGCGAACGTCGCCGGCAGATCGCCTCCCATGGTGATGCGCCGGAAATCCTCAGCCCGCAAGCATCGCTCACCTATTACCTCCAGCCCGGCGGCAGCGACCTGAACCGGATCCAGTTGGAAGCCCACGCCGCTCCCGGCACCCGTCAGATCCACTGGTTCGCGGACCGGCGGTACCTCGGTGCCAGCGCCCCGGCCGAGCCGATGTCCTGGCAACCCGCCGTCGGTGACTACGAACTTCAGGCGATGGACGACAGCGGGCGCGTCGCCATGCGCCGGATCCGCGTGAGAATGGCGCTGCCGGAGTGAACCGGGCGCATTTCAGTGGACAGCTTCGAGCGGTTTGCGGCGGAAGTTCTCGTCGCGCAATTTACGGAGGTGTTCGAGCCGGCGTTGTCGCTCGGCGAGTTCGTGGGCGGTTTCGGCGGTGGGTTGGTCCTGACCGTGTTTTTTCCACGGTCCGTAGGGCACTTGTGAGGCTTCGACGAAGCGCCAGTGGACTTTTTGGCCGGACTTGATGCCGAGGTAGTCGCGCACGGCGGGCGAGATATCGATGCCAGCACCGCCGTTCTGGATGTTTTTCGGCGGCTTGTTGCCGAAGACGTATTCCCAATCGTCGGTGGTCCACGGTCCGCAGTCTTCCCATTGGGCGAAGCAGTTGCGGCCGTTGCGATGGATGTGGATCCAGCGCCCCTTGAGCACGGTTTTGCCGGGTTGCGGGTTCATGCGCGGGAACCACGGGATGACGCGTGATGCTTCAGGTTTGTGGGCTTGGTGGTTGATGACGTCGTTGTAGGGCAGCGCGACGTAGAAGGTATTGAGCCGGGGGATGAAGCCCTTGGGCCGGAACTCGCCGCGGACGTGGTCGGCGATGCGGGCGCTGGGATCCGGGTTGTCGTATCCGCCGAAATTGACCGCCCATTGGGTGTCCCAGGACGACTTGCAGTTCGGTGTGGGGTTGCGGGCGGTGGGTTGCTCGCCGATCCAGAAAATCGTGCAAGTAATGGCTTTTTTCCACGGATAGATGACGCGTGACGACGGAGTGACGGGGCGATAAGGCTGGTAAAAATCCGGTGTGCGATGATCGGTGGGACGCATGCTGGTGGGCACCGAGACGCGCGGAATGGCCGCGCCTTGGATATCCGCGCGCAGGGCGGCCTGCGGAAACATCGCGACGATGCATCCGATCAGGGCGGCGGCATGACGGCTGGCAGGCATGGCGGAAACACGATCGCTTGGTAAAGAGCGCCCGAAACTCGACAAATTTCCGCTCCGGCGCAAGCCCAAGGTCGCTGTCTCAAGTCATGGCGCATCGAGTCGCGGTCATGCCGGGATTCAGCCCCGCATTTTCGAATAGGCCCGGAGGTAGCCGGCGCACTGGGCCACTTCGGGCAGGTTGGTTTTCCAGTTGTGTTCGTATTCGATCGAGACGTTTCCGGCGAAGCCGTGTTTGCGGACTTCGTCAAGAATGGCGATGTTGTCGATCGCGCCGGTGCCGAATGGACGGTCGTGCGACCATTTCTCGATCGATGCCCGGTCCTTCATGTGGAACGAGAGGATTCGCGGCGCGATTTTTTTGACCACTTCCAAGGGGTCGAGGCCGCTGGTGGCCCAGTGGCCGACATCGGCGCAGATGCCGATGTTGGGGTGGCGGTCCTTGACGGAATCGAAGACGAAATCCGGATCCCACATCTTGTACATCGGCTTCTTGGGATGGTTGTGGAAACAGACCTTGATATCATATTCCGCGGCGAGTTTTTCCAAGGTGTCGATGGCGTCGATGATCTCTGTGGTGATGCCGTAGAGGCCGAGTTTCCTGCCCATTTCGAAGACCTTGCGTGCTTCCTCCTCCTTGTTGGAGATCCAAGTGACGCCGAAGTTGTAGGCGACGAGGTTGTTCGCCTTGAGGTGGTCGATCACGGTCTGGAGCTTGTCATCCGGAAGATCGGGGCCGAATTTCAAGTCTCCGTGATCGCCGCCGAGTCTCTGGCCGGGGAAGAGTTCTACGCCACCCATGCCGGCGGCGGCGGCCATTTCGATGGCCTCGAAGAGAGTGAATTCCTTGAACGACCAGCATTGCAGGGAAATGCCGAATCCGGCGGAGGTGAGCGCGGGTTGCGGGATCGGCGCGCCCTTCGAGCGGAGTGCGAGGAGGGCGGATGCGGCTGGAATCATGGTGAAAAGTGAGCGGCGGGTCATGGTCGGAACTAGGGTGGCACGAAGTCTGGAGGGATCAATCACGCATTCTGGAAAATCGCTGGCTCAGGCACCCGGACCTGCGGGCTCGCCGTTCACGTTGGAGTTTTCCAGCGTGAAGGGTGTTGGGTGGTTCCCAGGCCGTCGTGGATTTTCACCACTGCCTCTGCCATCAAACCGGCGGGCGTGAGCCAATTTCTTTATGCCCCGGCACATTTACCCCTTGGTGGAAGCCGTCTGTCCGCCTAGCCTGCGGCGCGATGCAAGCCGATGAGTGCGCGTTTCTGGAATTCATGGCCACCGAGAAGAGCGCCTCCGGCCGCACGCTGGCGAACTACCACCAGGCGCTCGCCGCTTACCGCGCTTGGCGTGGTGCAGGTTTCGCCGGCTGGCGCAAGGAAACGGCGGACGATTTCCGCGATTATCTGTTCGCGCTGATGAAGCAGGGGCTCAAGCGCTCGACGGTCCGGCTGCGTTTCGCTGCGTTGAGGTCATTTTACAAACATCTGGTGCTGCGCTGCGGGCTTGGCCGCAGTCCGGTGGCGGAAGTGCAGCTTCCGAAGGCGGAACGCGCGCTGCCGGTGGTGCTCACCGTGGCACAAGTGGATGAGTTGCTCGGCATGCCGCTGCGCCTGCCGCCCGATAAAAAATCCCCTGCATGGCTGCCATTGCGTGATGCGGCGATCCTCGAATTGTTCTATTCCTGCGGACTGCGGATTTCCGAGTTGCTCGCGCTCGATGTGAGGGACGTCGATTTCATCGGCGAAACGATCAAGGTGCGCGGCAAGGGGGCGAAGGAAAGGATTGTGCCGGTGGGCGGCCCGGCGGTGAACGCGATCCAGCGCTACCGGCGCGAGGCGGAGGTGACGGCCGGCCCCTTGTTCCTGAGCAAGCGCCGCACGCGCATCACGCAGCAGGCGGTGGACCTGTTGCTGCGCAAGTATATCAAGCACAGCGGCATTCCGTTCGCGATCAGCCCGCACAAGCTGCGGCATTGCTTTGCCACGCATCTGCTTGACGCCGGCGCAGACCTGCGCAGTGTGCAGGCGATGCTCGGCCACGTCTCTCTCTCCACCACACAAATCTATACCCACGTCACCCGCGAAAGGCTCAAGCAGGCCTATGACAACGCGCACCCACGGGCATGAAACCCCGATTTTTAAAACTTCTGGCATGGGCCGTTCCGGTGCTGGTGCTCGCGGCCTGCGCCTCGGGCAAACACCCTCTCTCACGGCCGGTCTCCAAGACTGCGGACAGACCGCCTGCCATCCTTTTCATCGGTAACAGTTATAGCTTCGACGTGCCGTCTGAACTCAGGCGCATCGCGGCGGGCAAAGGCCTTGCCCTCCGCGTGGGCCAGGTCACCAACGGCGGCTGGACGCTGGAGCAGCACTGCCGCAACGAGGAAACGCTGCGCGCGATCCGCGAGGGCGGATGGGACATCGTGGTCCTGCAGGAACAAAGCCGCATTCCATCCCAGCCGCTCAAGCGCACGCTCTCGATGTTTCCTGCGGTGCGCGAACTCGCGGAAACCGCCCGTTCCCATGGCGCGGAGCCGGTGCTCTATCAGACCTGGGGTTACCGGGATGGCGACTTGTTCCGCGCTGGCGACGATTTCCACGCCATGGTCGCGCGGGTGCGCGAGGGCTACCAGGCCGCCGCGGCTCATGCCGGCAGCCTGCGGGTTGTGCCGGCGGGTGATGCATGGGAGCGCGAAGTTTCCGCCGGCCGCGGCGGGAGCCTGTTTCAGCAAGACGGCAGCCATCCGACCCGCGAGGGCAACCGGCTGACGGCGTCGGTGTTCTATCAGGAACTGGTGCGATGAAAGCCGCAACGCCCGAACCCAACACGGCCCCATGCGCAGCGCGACCATCGATTCCGTCTTTCGCATTGCTTGAATCGCGTCAATGAATGCTTGATAAAAACATATGAAGAAATACCCGCTCCCGAAAATCGCAACGCCCTCATGGGGGCTCGCGTTGTGTGCCCTGTTCCTCTGCAACCCGGCGGCCGTCGTTCTTGCTGAAACCCATTACACCGGGGAAAAGATTTATCACAGCCGCCCTGATCCCGGTCGGGAGAAGCCTTTCGGTTATATTGGCACGACAGGATTGAAGGTTCGCATCTACAAGGATGTCACCTTGAAGATCGAGGGCACAATGCCTGGCTCGCCCGCTGATGGGAAGTTCCGCAAGGGGGAAATCATCACGGGAGTCAATGGCGCCGCGCACCGCGGCCACAATCCTTTCGTGTTTTTTGGCGAGGCGTTGACCAAGGCCGAGGCCGGGGATGGCCGGATGGTATTCGACGTGACTTCGGCCGACGGCGCTTCCACACGCAAGGAAACCGTCACCATCCCGGTGCTTGGTCCATACAGCACGACCTGGCCGCTTGATTGTGAAAAATCGCGGAAAATCATCAAGCAGGCCGCCGATTGGTACGCCGACCCGGAGAAGTTCAGACAGGGAGGGATTCCGGGCGCACTTGCCTGCCTGTTCCTGTTATCGACCGGAGACGACGCCTATCTGCCGCGCGTGAAGGCCTATTTCGACGCATTTCCCAAGGAGGTGCGGCGGATCGGTGACCACACTTGGAACAACGGCTACAACGGCATCGCCTGCGCTGAGTATTACCTGCGCACCGGCGACAAGTCCGTGCTGCCGATCTTGCAGTATTTCTGCGAGGACGCCCAGCGGCGGCAGAAATTCGGCTGCAGCTGGACGCATTGGGGGGATGACATCAATCCCGGCTACGTGGCCAGCGGGCTGATGAATCCGGCGGGCGCGCAGGTCCTGACGACTTTGCTGCTGGCCAAGGAATGCGGTGTCAACGTCGATGACAAAACGCTGCTCGGCGCGCTGCGCTTTTTCTATCGATTTGCCGGCCGCGGCACGGTGCCTTATGGCGACCATCGCGGCGAGGGCGGGCTGGGATCGAATGGCAAGGACGGCATGATCGCCGCCGCCATGCAAATCGCCACGGGAGCGAAGGGCGACGTCACGATCTATCAGAATGCCCGCCGCCACCTGGCGATGTCGATGATCGACAGCTATCCGCTGCTGGTGAGCGGCCACGGCGACGAGGGCCGCGGCGACGGCATCTGGAGGCCCGTCATCACCTCTTATCTCAAGAACGAAAAACCGGAGCTTTATCGTTCTTCGATGGACCGCTTGAAGTGGTGGCACGATCTGAGCCGCGAGCATGGCGGCAGCGTGGGAATCGCGACCTTGGAATGGGAGAACGGAGTGGTCGGTTCGTCCGGCCCCGGCATCGCGCTTTCCTACACCGCGCCCTTGAAGACGCTGCGCATCACCGGCGCGCCGCGTTCGAAGCACTCGCAGGATTTCAGCTTGCCCGAATCGCTGTGGGGCACACCGGCCGACCAGGCATTCCTTTCGATCGATCATCATCCCGGGTATTACGAACATGGCGGGGATGAGCCTGCCCACATTCCGTTTTACGCGCTCGGTGGTGCCTACCATCAACCTGCGAAGGACCTCAAGACCCTGCCACGCGAGGTCATGTTGAAGAATGTGCACCATCGCAACTTCATGATCCGTGTCCAGGCTGCGAAGGCATTGCGTGCCACCGGCGCGCTCGGTGAATTGGAAAAACTCCTGAGTGATCCCGATCCGCGCCTGCGCCGCGCGGCATTGGATGGCATGACCGATTACAACTATTGGTTCGCACATGGCAGGAATCCGGTCCGCGCCGATGATTTCACACCTGGCATGCTCGCGGCCATCCGCAGGATGCTTGCCGATCCCAACGAGTCATGGTGGGTGGTGGATGGTGCCCTGATGGCGCTGAAATTCGCGCCGGCGCGGGAAATCGAGGCCTGCAAGCCGCTCATCATGCCGTGGACAAAGCACGAGGACTGGTGGCTGCGTGAGTCCTCCTTCATGGCGCTTTCGGGTTTGGAAAAGGACAACGCCCTCCATCTGGCGATCCTGCCGCGGTTGCTGGAGATGGCGACCGCCGAATATCACACCCAGCCGCGGTCGCGGATGATGGAACACCTTGAGCGCGTGCTCAGGGCGAATAAGGAAACCAGCCCGGCGGGCAGGTTGATTGTCTCAGGTCTGGAACGCTCCGTTGCGGAAAGCGAGATCGTCGCGGGTCCGAGGTCGGCGGAGGGTGCCTACAATGTCGCTGAAGCCGCGGCGGCCTGTTTGCGGCATGATCCATCCAGCGCCGTGGCGCTCGCCAAGCTGATCTGTGGGCGCTTCGATCGGCTGGGCGATGGCGACCTCATCCGGCTTCTCGCCACTCCGAATGCGAACCGTGAGAACCCGCCCTTCGGGCTCCACACCGCGCTGACACAACAGACCCCTGCGGCGGAAACCGAGCTGGCCGAGATCCTATATCGCGACTTCCGCCCGGAAGTCGCCCGGCGCCTGAAGAGCGCGAAGGATCGACAGCCCGAGATGCTCGACACGCTCATCGACCTGATCCAACTCCGCGAACCCGATGCCGGCTGGCAGCCAGTGGGGAAGGTGAAGCCTGCCGAGCGGGTCTGGCGCTTCACCTCGTTCGATCCGCAGACCGAGGAGGACCGTCTGCCGCTGCGGGAAAAGAAACGTTTCCGCGACATCCGCCTGCCCGGCAAATTGAAGGGTTGGCATGAAGTCGCCTACGATGACAGCACCTGGTCACAGGGCCGCGCGCCCATCGGCATCGGCGAGTTCAAGGGTGGTGGCGTGTCGTTTGAAAACCAGTCCGATTGGGGTCAGGGCGAGTTCATCGTGATGCGGACGAGTTTCGAGATCGACGCGCTGGATTTCGACGCCTACCGGCTCACCATCCTTGCCCGGCAGGGATTCCGGGTTTTTCTCAATGGTCATCCTATCGACGCCTACGGCTGGTGGAAAGACCAGCCGCATTACCGGACAATACCGCTCGGTTCCGGCCAGATCACGCACCTGAAACCGGGTACCAACATCCTCGCCGCCTATGCCAACGTCGAATATGACAGCCGGACGCAGAAACCGGTCGGGCAAATGGACTTCTTCATCGAGGGTCTGAAGATGCCGGAAGTGGAGTGATTTCCGTCAATTGGCTTTCATCAAGCGTTCAAGCTCACGCTTCAGACGTTCGACCACCTCCGGGTGTTTGAAATAGAGATTCTCGCGCTCGCCGGGGTCGCGTTCGAGATGATACAACTGGCCGGGCGCTTCCGGCGCGCTTTCGGGCCGGGCGAATTCCTTGGCACCCCAGTGGCCGTCATTGTCGTAGTTGTTGCCGCCGGAGCCGCGGTGATCGAGATATTTCCACGGCCCGGAACGGATCGAGAACCCGCGGATCGATTCCTGTAGTGTGTAGGGACGCAGTGCTGTGTTTTCCGGCTGCCGGCCGGTGAGTATGGGCAGGATTGAAACGCTGTCCCCGGCCGCGCCGGCGGGTAATTCATGGCCGGTGATTTCCACGGCGGTGGCCATCAGGTCCACGAGCGAGACGGTCTGCTTGGATTGGCGACCGGGTTTCACCACGCCCGGCCAGCGCGCGATCATGGGCACGCGGTGGCCACCTTCCCAGTTGTCCCGCTTCACGCCGCGCCACGGGCGCGCGCCGTCGTGCTGATGAGTGGCGCGCATCTCCTTCACGGTGGGCAGCTCGGGTCCATTGTCGCTGCTTACGATCACCAGCGTGTGTTCCGCCACGCCGAGTTCCGCGAGTGTTTCCATCAATCGCCCGACGATGGAGTCGAACTGATAGATGAAATCACCGTGCGGGCCGGCCTTGGTTTTTCCCTTGAACGCGGGTGCCGGAAACGACGGCAGATGCACCGCCTGGCAGGAGTGGAAAAGAAAAAACGGCTTGCCGGGTTTTTCGCGGACGTGATCGATCAGGAACTCACGGCTCTTGCGCAGGAACACCTCGTCCACTTGCTCGAGATCAAAGTCCGGTGCGATCATTCCCTCGCGGCAATCATGCGAATAGGGATGTTGCGGCAGCTTCGATCTGTCGATCATGCCCGTCGGCGGCACGGGGATGCGGTCGCCGTCCATGTAGGCGTAGAGCCAGTCGGTGGTCGGGCAG
The DNA here is from genome assembly GCA_023253625.1 of Akkermansiaceae bacterium. Taxonomy (GTDB): domain Bacteria; phylum Verrucomicrobiota; class Verrucomicrobiia; order Verrucomicrobiales; family Akkermansiaceae; genus Luteolibacter. Next base: position 10,103 of record JALRFY010000079.1, read on the forward strand.
GAAACGGTGCCGAAAAAGCGGTCGAATCCGCGGTGCAGCGGGCCATCGGTCACAGGCCGGGAGAAATCGACACGCTTCACGGCTGCCAGGCTGCCGTCGCGGATCGGATTTCCTCCGGTATCGTGGAAGGTCATGCCGACATGCCATTTTCCGACCAAGGCGGTGGCATAGTCATGATCGCGCAGGATGCCCGGCAGCGTCGGCCGGTCTGCCTCGATCAGGCATGGTCCGCCGACGCCGGTGAACACGCTGCGGAAACCGGTGCGAAAGGCCATGCGGCCGGTGAGAATCGAGTAACGGGTGGGCGTGCAAACGGTGGCCGGACTATGGGCATCGGTGAAAAGCAGCCCCTCGCGCGCCAACCGGTCGAGGTGAGGAGTCGGGATTTTCGATTCCGGATTGTAACAGGCGAGATCGCCGTAACCGAGATCGTCGGCGAGGATCAGGAGGATGTTGGGCGTTGCAGGCGGCGCTTTGGTATCGGCATTTGCCGGAGGCAGCGAGGAAAAGGCAGACAGCGTGACGGCAATTGCAAGCCGTTTGAAGTCACTGATGATCTGTTTTTGATGGAGCCTGCTTGGATCTGCCGATGGTTTCATGCGCGTGTCCTATTCGTTTGCGGGGCCTTGGCCAATCATTTCCTGCCTGCACGGCGGGATGAGGAAGAATACGCCGACGCGACCCGTATCGAGCATGTTTGAGCCAGTCTTTCCGATGAAAAACCATAGATTCAAAACCAATTCCCGCATGCGGCCTGGATCCGGCGGGTCGTGCATGGCTGTTGCCGTTCTTGCGGTCTTTCAACTGCTTTGGCTGCCGCTTCCCGGTCAAATGCCGCGCGAGGATGTCATCGATGTGCCCGCCATCAGCCCCGGGCTTTGCGTCAGCAACCTGTTTCAAAGCCGGATGGTGCTCCAGCGCGACAAGCCGCTTGCCATCTGGGGCTGGGCTGCGCCGGGTGAGAAAGTCACCGTGTCCTTCGGCGGCCAGACGCGCGACGCCACCGCGGATGCGAACCGCGAGTGGAATATGGTGTTCGATGCCATGCCGGCGAATTCCGAGCCGCAGCGCATGGTCATCAAGGGCGCGAAGGAAACGCTCACGCTCGACGATATCCTGATAGGCGATGTCTGGCTGCTCGGCGGCCAGAGCAACATGGAGTTCGAACTCGCGAAGGTGGAAAACGGCCTACTCGAAATCGTGTCGGCGAATTTTCCTGAAATCCGCATTCTGACGGTTCCCGCCGCGCATGGACAGGAGATGCGACGGAGTTTTCCCCGCCTGCACGAATGGAGCGATTGGTCGAAGCGCCACTTTCGCAAGGGCGATTGGGACCCCTGCACGCCGGAAATCGCAAGCGAGCTTTCCGCCATCGGTTATGTTTTCGCCCGCCGCATTCACAAGGCAAGCGGCGTGCCGGTCGGCGTGATTGACGTCTCACGCGGTGGCACTACGGTCGAAACATGGACGCCGTTGCCGGTTCTGCGGGCGATGGACAGCGATCCGGTGAGGGCGAAACTGGCGGAGTGGGACCAAAAAGTCGCCGGATGGGATCCGCAAAAGGACCTGGACGAGCGCATCGCGCGCCATCGGCAGACGGTGGAGAAAATGCAGAAGGAGGGCAAAACGCCGCCGCCGGCGCCCGTGGGTTTCGAGCCCGGTCCAGCCGCCAATGCCAATTATCCAGGTGCCTGCTACGCGGGGATGATTTCCCCGTTGGCCGGACTGGCGGTGAAGGGGGCGCTCTTCCATCAGGGATACAACAATGCTTTCGAGGGCATGCCGGGTGTGGCGATGTATGAGGATGTGTTTCCGGCCATGATCGATTCATGGCGCAAGGCCTTCAACAACCCCGCACTGCCCTTCGGCATTCTATCGCTGTGCACCGATGGCTATCCCCAAACGCGGGAAAACTATGTCGAGTACATGTATAATACCGGCATTTACATCCGCGCCGCGCAATACCGGACGTTTCTCAATCTCCATCAGGCCGGAGACGCCAACATTGGATTCGCCAGCACCTACGACCTGCGTCGTAGATGGTATCACCCACAGGTGAAGCTGCCGGCCGGCGAGCGCATCGCCCGCTGGGCCCTGGCCACGCAATACGGCTTTCAACGCCAGATCGAGTGGAAGCCGCCGTTCATCACCGGCATGGAAACCGGCGGCGGCCGCATGGTCCTGGAATTTGATGGGGAGGTCGGTGACCCGGAGGACGGCTCCATCGAGGGCTTCGCGATATCGGGAAAAGACGGCCGTTTCCAGCCCGCTGGCGCAAGCCATCCGGAAGACGGGAAAGACGACCGCGGCCGCCCGCGCATCAACCGCAAGAAGCTGGTGCTCACCAGCCCGCTGGTGCCCGAGCCGGTGCATTACCGGTATGCGTGGGGGCGCAATCCGCTGGCAAATGTCCAACTCCTTGCCAACAAGGACATCCCGCTCGCCACCCAGCGCAGCGATTCATGGAGCATGCACGAAATTCCCATCGGCGTGCTCGGCGATGAAACTCCCGATCCGAAATCGCGTTCCCAACAGGGCAGGATCCTGCAGGCGCTGCGGCTTGAAGACATGCGCCGCCGGCTCGCCGAGGCCGAGGCGCTGCTGGAGGGCAGGTGATGCCCGGAAGGAACGTGAAATCCTTCATCGTCCCATGAAAAGTCTTCCATTGCCGGTCATCGCCATGTCGGTCATCATGATGGCCGCTGCCGCGGGCAAGCCTGCCGTGTTGCAGCCCGGCGCGCTCGGGAAATACGTCGCTTCCTTCAACCGCCTGGACCACACCCATTTCGGCCAGGCGGTTTCCAATGAGGATGCCGCTGAGTGGATGCTTGCCAACGTGCCGCTCTTCGAGTGCCCCGATCCGGAGATCGAGGAAATTTATCACTTCCGCTGGTGGACGTATCGCAAGCATATCAAGGAAACGCCGGACGGTTATGTCATCACCGAGTTCCTGCCCAAGGTCTCGTGGAGCGGGAAGCACAACACCATCTCCTGTCCCGCTGGGCACCATTTCCGCGAAGGGCGTTGGATCCGTGATCCGAAGTATCTCGATGACTATGCCAGCTTCTGGTTCCGCAAGGGTGGCGAGCCGCGCCGCTACAGTTTCTGGGCCGCAGATTCGATCCATCAACTCGCCATCGCCCGCGGCGACTTCAAGCTCGCCATCGACCTGCTGCCCGACTTGGTGAAGAACCACGAGGAGTGGGAGGAATCCCGCCTCGCCGCTGACGGCCTGTTCTGGCAGATCGACGACCGCGACGGCATGGAGGTCTCGGTTGGCGGAAAAGGCCATGGCGGCAGGGGCAAGCGCCCGACCATCAATTCCTACATGTTTGGAGATGCCATGGCGATCGCCGCCATCGCGGAGCGGGCCGGCCAGCCGGAACTCGCCGCGACTTACCGCGAAAAGGCCGCGCGCATCAAACGACTGGTGCAGGAAATGCTATGGGACGATGAAGCGGAGTTCTTCAAGGTGCTGCCGCTTGGCGAAAAGGTGAAGCGCGTCGATGTGCGCGAGTTGCACGGATTCACGCCTTGGTATTTCCATCTTCCGGACAGGGGGAAAGGATATGAAAAGGCATGGAGGCAACTCATGGATCCCAAGGGTTTTCGCGCGCCCTTCGGTCCCACCACCGCCGAGCAGCGCCACCCCGGATTCACCGTTTCCCACACCGGCCACGAGTGCCAGTGGAACGGCCCGAGCTGGCCCTTCGCCACCACGGTCACCCTCACCGCGCTGGCCAATGTGCTCAACGACTACCCGCAGGACACTGTTACGAAACGTGACTGGTTCGAGACCTTGAAGACATATGCCAAATCCCACCGCCTCACCCGTGAAGACGGCACCGTGGTGCCGTGGATCGATGAAAACCTGAACCCGCACACCGGCGAGTGGATTGCGCGCACCCGGTTGAGCCGATGGAAGGACGGTGGCTGGGATCCGCGCAAGGGTGGGCCGGAACGTGGCAAGGATTACAATCACTCGGCCTATTGTGACCTGATCATCACCGGCCTGGCCGGCCTGCGCCCGCGCGCCGATGGGGCCATCGAGGTGAATCCATTGCTGCCGGACGAGGCATGGGATTGGTTCTGTCTCGATGGGATTCCCTACCGCGGCCGATCGATCACGATCCTCTACGACAAGACCGGCGCGCGCTATGGAAAGGGCAGGGGACTGGTCGTGCTTGCTGATGGCGAGGTCTGCGCAAGCGCAGTTAATCCGGGGAAAATCCTGGTTCGATGAAGCCGCGCGATGGACGGCATGCAAGCCGTCGAATTTGGTGAGATATCATGTTTTTCGCGGTTTGCTCTCCGCTTTGGCTTGCGGGCATGAGCGAATCCAATCCACCTGACCGAGAAGATCGTGCTGGCAAGCTTGGCAATGATGAGGCTGAGAGTCTGAATAATGGGATCGCCTCCAGGCCTGGGGAACTCGCGCAAAGCACATGATGCCTGCATTCTCATCCACATGAATGGGCGCGGGTCCCGCATTTCAACGAAACGACTCGAAACTACACCAAGGATTCAGACAGCCTTGCGGACGCCAGGCAGCCCGGGCAGTTCTGGGCGAAATGGCCGGGTTCGATTTCGGCGAGTTCCGGTTGGCGGTCGGTGAGGCAGAGCGCCGGGTCGCCGAGCGTGTTGCGCGGGCGGAACGCGCAGCCGGCGGGCAGCCGCGCGGGATCGGGCGGCAGGCCGGGGATCGAGTAGAGTTCCTCGCCTTTCTGATGGGCGGAGGGGTTCGAGCGGTAGAGCCCGCGGGTGTAGGCGTGCAGCGGATGGCGGGCGAGTTCGGCGGCGCTGGCCTTTTCCACCACGCGGCCGGCGTAGAGGACGTTGACGGTGTCGCACATCTCATGGACCACCGCGAGATCGTGGGTGATGAAGATGACGGCCGTGCCGGTCTCGCGCTGCAACTTGCGGATCACGTCGAGCACTTGTTTCTGCACCGTGACGTCGAGCGCGGTGGTCGGTTCGTCGGCGATGATCAGGTCCGGGCGGGTGATCAGGGCCATGGCGATCAAGACTCGCTGGCGCATGCCGCCGGAAAATTCGTGCGGATAGCTGTGGATGCGGGTGGCGGCTTGGTCGATGCCGACTTGCTCAAGCGCCTCGATGGCGCGATGCAGCGCCTTTTTCCCGCGCAGGTTCTCATGGATGGCGAGCGGCTCGACGAGCTGGGTGCTGATGCGCAGGTAGGGGTTGAGCGAGGTCATCGGGTCTTGGAAAATCATCGAGATTTTCCGGCCGCGGTAAGCGCGAAGCTGGGCCTCGCTGAGCTGCAGGAGATCGGTGCCCTGGAACAGGGCGCGGCCACCCTCGATACGGCCCGGCGGCATCGGGACCAGGCCGAGCAGCGAATAGACCGTGATCGATTTCCCGGAGCCCGACTCGCCGACGATGCCGACCACTTCCCCGGGATCGACGGTGAGCGAAACGCCGTCCACGGCGCGCACCACGCCGTCGCGGGTGTGGAAGTGGACTTTGAGGTTTTGGATATCGAGCAGGTGGGACATGGCGTGAATGGGCGCAAGATGGGACCTGAATCCGGTGATGGAAACCCCGAAAGTCGGGGGATTCACAAAAACGGATTGCGCGCCCGTTCCTGGCCGAGGGTGGTGGCCGGACCATGGCCGGGAAGCAGGATGGTCTCGTCTGGCAATGCGCCGAGTTCGCGGCGCAGCCGGGCGATGGCGGTCCGATAGAGCAGCGGTGTGGCGCAGCCACCGATCGAGCCGGCGAAGAGTGCATCGCCGGTGGCGAAAACCGGCCGCGGAAGGCCGTGGATCAGGAAACCGAGTGCGGGGTCGGCGTGGCCGCAAAGGTCCCGCGCCTCGATGACGAGCGGTCCGGCGCAGATGCGGTCGCCGGGCTTCATGGCCACGGTGCCCGGAATGCCCGCGGCATGCACCGGCACGCCGCCATCCAGCAGATCCTTGAGCGCGCCGGTGTGGTCACGATGGGCGTGGGTGATAAAGGCGCGGCCGGGGAGCGGCTCCAGTTTCGGCAGGATGTCGGATCGCTCATGGCCGGCATCAATGAGGAGGGTTTCGCCGCCGGCGCTGACGAGCCATGCGTTCACCTGGTCGGGGCCGAAGGGCAGGTCCAGGCGGGTGATTTCCGTCAGGGCGGGAGCTTCGGGATCGTATTCCGCGTGATTGGCGAAGGCCTCCGGATTCAGCCCGAGCACGGGGGCGAGGCGGCGGGCGGTGGCGGGATCGAAGGTGCCGCGCAGGAATGAGATGACTGAGCATTCGGAAATCCCCGCAGCGGCCGCGGCATCGGCGGGAGCGAGTGAGTGGCCGGCCAGCGCCTTGCGCAGCACGTAGGTGAAATCGTCTTCCAGCATGTTTCGGGGGAGATCAGGGTTGGCGGTGTTTTTTCGCCCGCAGACCGATGAAGATGACGGTGGCGGCGAAGAGCAGGAACAAGCTTGCGGCCACGCCCAGCACGGTGAAGAACCAGCCGCTCATTCGGTCCACCTGTTCGTCGCTGATTTGATCTGCGGGCGACTGGCCGGCCACGCGGGAAAAGACCAGTTTGCCATCCTTGATCCCAACGCGCGTCAGTTTCGCCATCGCCGGGCCGAGCGCCTTGTGTTCCAGGTAGCGCTCGGCGATCCGGTAGGGCGACATTTGTTCCGTGAACTCCGCAGGCACCATTGCGCCGGGGACCTCGATCGACTCGATACGCAGCACCGGTTCGCGGCTGAGCAGCACGGGGCGGGCGACGAGCGTGGCATTCAGGTAGCGCGGATCGGATTTGATCCACCCGCCTTCGCCCTCGCGGGGGAGCCGTGGCTTGCCGTTGAGCGGGAAGGCGATTTCGAGCCGCAGGGTATTCGCGGTGATTTCACGGACGTGCAGGGTGCCGCGCAAGTCCTTGAAAGGCTCGTAAGCGGAGATGGCGAGGTTCATTTCCTCGGCGTCGAGCACGAGGGTGGCGTCGCCCTCGCCGGCGAGTTCCTGGCGGAAGCGCTCGATGCGTTCGGCGAGCGAGTTGAGATCCGCCTCTTTTCCATCGAGCACGGTGGTTTCCAGCGCGGCCGGTGTGGCGGCGGTGAATTTTTCGATTTCGGCGTATTGCCGGAACAGGGTGATGACGGAGAAAACGATCAGGAACACCATCACCAGCAGCGCCGCGATCAGGATCGCGCAGCCGGCGAAGGGCGAGCGCGCGCTGGCCTGTGGCTTTGCGGTCGGTTGGGCCATGGAAAAACGTCAGCGGGGTTTATCGTCCTCGGTGCCGATGTCGGGCGGATTGTCCGGGAAATCGTCGTGGAAATCCTGTTGTTCGTATGCGTCCGAGTAGCCGTCGTCGCCGGACTCGCCGGCGTGGTGATACGGGTCGTCGTAGTGGCCGTGGTCGTAGGGATCGTGGTGGTCATCCGACGGGAGTTCCTCATCGCCGGCGGCGAGGCGCTGTTCTTCGCGTTCGCGGGCTTCCTGTTCCTCGGCCTGGCGGTTGCGGCGGGCGTCGAGCCAGGCGAGCCAGATGCAGATTTCATAGAGCACCAGCATCGGCAGCGCCATGAGTATGAGCGTGAAGGCGTCCGGGGTGGGGGTGAGCACCGCGGCGGTGACGAAGATGGCGAGCACCGCGTAGGAGCGGGAGCGCGACATCGTCTCGTAGCTCAGCAGGCCGAGTTTCACCAATACCATCACGACCACCGGCAACTCGAAGGACAGGCCGAAGAGCAGGGTGAAACGGGTGGCGAACGAGATGTATTCGCCGATCCGCCAGTCGTTGGAGACGCCCAGGCTGCCGCTCCATGAGTAGAAGAAGTCCAGTGCGCGCGGCAGCACGATGAAGTAGGCGAAGAACACGCCGCAGAGGAACAAACCGAAGCCGACGAGCAGTGCCGGCCACATCATCCTGCGCTCGTGGCCGTGCAGGCCAGGCAGGACGAATTGCAGCACATACATCAGCAGCAGTGGGAAGGCGACCACGATGCCGGCGAAGAACGACAACTTCATCGAGAGCATGAAGGTCTCGGTGGGCCGCAGCGCGGACATCAGCCGCAGGTTGCCGCGGGAATCGATTTCGGGGCTGGGCGAGGTTTCGAGCAGCGCGCGGACTTGTTTCTTCAGATCTGCGGAAACATCCGTCTCATCCAGAAACGCGGGCCGGGATGTCTCCGGCAGTGCGAGCACGGCGCGCAGGAGCGCCACCGAGCGGGCATGGAATGCGAGTTCGGGATCGCAGGCGGCGTAGAAGCGTTCGCGTTCCCCGGCCTCCAGCCCGGCGGCGGCGCGCTCGATGTTTTTCGCCTTTTCCCAGACATCGACATCGAGCGGTTTCGATGCGCCTTGTTTTTCCTGCGGCAGTTGCTCTTGAAGCTGCTGGACCCACATCCGCTCGACCGGCAGCCGCAGCACTTCCATCAGCTTTTTCTGGAACAGGAAGCAGACGGTCATTGAGACCAGCAGCGTGATCACGATGCGGGTGATCATGATGCGCAGGTCCTCAAGGTGTTCGAGGAACGGCTTCTCGTGGTCCGGATGGGAGTTTTCCCGGAGCTGGATGACTTTTTTCAGCAGATACATGCGCTGGCAGGGCGGGATTCAAGCGGTGGCGGGTGGCGACCGCAAGGGCGTTGTGCGGTTCTTCTCTGGACAGCCTCCGGGGCGCTGGCCAATTTCACCGCAGCCAATGCGGATTTCGGATCGCTACATCGGAAAGCAAGTTCTCATGGGCACGCTTTATGCCGTGCTGGTGCTGGGGCTGGTCCTGGTCTTGGGAAACTTGTTCAAGAAACTCCAGCCGCTGCTGGTGGAGCAGAGGGCACCGCTGGAGTTGGTGCTTCGTTTCGTGGCCAACGTGCTGCCATTGTCCTTGATGTATACGGTGCCGTGGGGCTTTCTCACAGCGGTGCTGTTGGTCTTCGGCAGGCTCTCGGCGGGTCATGAGATCACAGGTTTCCGTGTGGCCGGCGTGAGCCTGGTGCGTTTGGCGGCGCCAGTTTTTGCGATCGGCGCGCTGCTCTCCGCGGGCAGCCTGTGGCTCAACACACAACTGGTGCCCCGTTCCAAGGCCATCACTCTGGAACTGGTCTACGAACAAGCGGCCCGTGATCCGAAATCGATGCTCAAGCCCGGCGTGGTGCAGGGGAACTTCAAGGGCGGTGCCGAGGGCGTGCAGAAGGTGCTCATTGAGGATCGCAGCGGCGAGTGGGTGGAGGGATTCCACTATCACCAGCTCAACGGGGAGGGTGGCGGCCGGACTTATGTGCACGCCGCGCGTGCGGCGCTGGAGGTGGATGACGCCAACCGGCAACTGCGGATCAAGCTGGAGGACGCGTTTTTCGAAAACCACCGCCCGGATGGCCGCGTCGAGCTGGCATTCGCGGGTATGGCCGAGCCTTTGTTGATCGATCTCAAGGATCCGCGCAGCCGCCGCCAGCGGCCGAGCTCGATGACCAGCACGGAGATCCGCGCGCAACTCGATGAGGAAACGGATTCGGAAAAGCGGGTGCGCCTGCACGCCGAGCTGGTGAAGCGGCATTCGTTCTCACTGGCCTGCCTCGCTTTCGCCTTCATCGCGGTCCCGCTGGGGCTGAACTCGCGCCGCCGCGAAAGCTCGAACGGTCTGATCCTGAGCCTGCTCATCGGTACCGGCTACTTTCTTGTCACCGTGCTCGCCCAGCAGTTTCCCTCCGAAGCTGTGGCCACCGCGGTGTTGTGGTCGCCCAATATCATCTGCGCCGCGCTGGGCGTCTGGTTGTTCCGCCGCGCCAGGTTCAGATAGAGTCACCGCCGTCCGATGAAATTGCTGCGAAAGATCAGGCGGACCGGGCGCGGGGTGGGGAATCATTTTGTGGAGCAACACGTGCGGCTGCTGCCATTCATGGGGCCGCTGCGGAGATACGACCTGGAAAAGCTCCGGCATGATTCGCACGCTGCGGTGAATGTGACGCTGCTGGCGGTTTCACAGGCCATCGCCTTCGCCGCCATCGCCGGACTGCCGGTGGTTTACGGTGTGTTGTGCACCGGGGTGGCTGCGTTGGTCTCGCCGATATTCGCTGCCTCGCGCCACACCGTGATGGGGCCCACCAACGCCACTGCGTTCATGCTCTTCAGCTTCTTCTCGGTGAACCCGGGGCTGGCTTCCCGCTGGAGCGAACTCATCCCGCTGCTGGTCCTGATGGTCGGGCTCTTCGCTACGGCCGGCGCGCTGCTGCGCATCGCGGACCTGATGCAATACGTTTCGCGCAGCGTGCTGGTGGGCTATATTTCCGGAGCAGCGGTGCTCATCATCGCCAACCAGCTCACCCACCTGTTAGGCGTCGGCGCGCACATCGGCGACGCGGCTTCGCTGGTCAGCCTGGTGGCGGGTCTCGTCAAGGCGCTGCCGCATACGGATTGGGTCACACTGTTGATCGGGGCGGCGACTCTTGGCGGGTATTATGGATGGAAAAAATGGCGGCCGCGCTGGCCGGTGTTCGCGATCACGCTGGTGCTGGCATCGGCTTTGTTCGGCACGCTGATCCGCTTTCAGATCCCGCCCTTCGCCGGCGCGGAAACCTTCACCAACTACACCATGCAGGATCTGGCACCGCGTGTGCCGGATCTGATGCGCGACGGCATTTTCAATGATATTTCCGCACTCCTGGGCGTGGCCTTGGCCATCGCGTTTCTCGCTTCGCTGGAAAACACCCTGATGGCCAAGGCGATCGCCTCGCGCTCGGGGGACCACGCCGATGTGAACCAGGACATGTTCTCGGTGGGCATGGCCAACATCGCCAGCGCCTTCGCCGGCGGCATGCCGGCGTCCGGATCGCTGACACGCTCGGTGCTCAATTTCGAGTCCGGTGCGCGCACGCGCTTCGCATCAATGTTCGCGGGCCTGCTAAGTCTTGGATTGGCCGTGTTGATCGCCGCTTCGGTGGATTGGGGTGTGCCCTTGATCGCATACATCCCGAAGGCGGCGCTCGCCGCGCTGGTCATCGCGCTGGCCCTCTCGTTGTTCAATATCCGCAACATCCGCATCTGCCTGCGTTCCACCACCGATGATTCGGTGGTGCTCGTCACCACCTTCGTGGCCACCATGCTGGCTCCGCTGCACGTGGCCATCTTCATCGGCGTGGGCGTTTCCATCTCGCTTTTCCTGCGCAAGGCGAGCAAGCCGCACCTCGTGGAATACGAGTTCAGCGACGAGGGCGAGCTGCGCGAGATGGGGGAAAAGCGCAAGCGCCCGATCCCCGCGATCTCGATCGTGCACGTCGAGGGCGATTTGTTTTTCGGCGCGTCCGAACTGTTCCGCACGCAGATCCAGCGCACGGTTTCCGACCCCGCGATCCAGGTGATCATCCTGCGGCTCAAGAACGCGCGCCATCTCGACGCCACCAGCGTGATGGCCCTGGAGGACCTGATCCGTTTCATGCGGGAAAAAGGGCTGCATCTCATCGTGTCCGGTGCCTCGCGCGATGTTTACCGCGTGCTCAAGCACTCCGGCGTGCTGGAAACCCTGCAGAACGGCTGCAACCGCCGTGCGGGCGAGACCAACCTGTTTCTCGGCAGCCCGCGCAACCCGAACCTCTCCACCCGCAGCGCGCTCAAGCGGGCCCAGCAGCTGCTCGGCTCCGAAAAAGCCGACATCCGCATCTTCTACGATCCCAACCAGGCCAAGCAGACCTCATGAAACGATATCTTCCCTACGCCGCCGTTTTTCTGGTGATCCTGCTGGCCGCCGCCTGGTGGTTCTCGCCCGCGCAGGTGATCAAACGCCGCACGCTCTCGCTGCTCGACACCCTGACCATGGAGCCCGGCGAGGCGCGCTCCGGACGCGCGATCGGCTCCTATGCGCTCAACGCCCTGCTTGCGCCCGAGGTGGAACTCGACACGCCCACCATTGGCGAGGCCAACGGCACCTTCGAGCGCAGCGAACTGGAATCCGCCTATTCCTGGCTCTCCAGCCACGCCAGTGAAACCCGGTTCGACCTGGACCGCTTTGACTCCTGCGTCACCGACGGGGACGAGGGGACGGTTGTCTTCACGCTCGATGCCCTCGTTGAATTGTCCGACCGCCGCCCGGTGGATGGAAGTTTCCAAGTCACCTTCCGCTGGCGGCGCGACAATCTCGGCAAGTGGCGGCTTCACTCGGCGGCTTGGACCCAGACCGGGCAGAGCCGGTGAGCGGGTTTTTTCCAAACCGGCGGAATGGTTCCCTTCAGTGGCGTTTTTCCCACTCTTCGAAGGGAATCGCATCCGGGGGAGACCAGCCGTCCTTGTCTCGCTGGCGCTTGATTTTCCATGCTTCGTCCCTGAGCCGTATGCGCTCTGCCGGCAGGCCGTCCAACGGCCAGTTGGGATCGGCGCTGCGGGCATGTTCAAAAATCGTTTTCGCCTGCTTCAGCAGCTCCGGCCGATCTGCGGCGAGGTTCTTCGTTTCTCCGCGATCGTTATCGAGGTCGTAGATCTCGACGGGCTTTGCGATTCCGTTCCTGACGGCTTTCCAATTGCCGAAGCGCGCCGCTTGGATCGGGCCGTTCCGCTCGTGGAGTTCCCAGTAGAAAAAGTCGCGTTGCGGGGCTTGGCCGCCTTTGAAATAGCTCACCAGCGAGTGGCCGTCGGTCTGGTAGCCGGTGGGTGGTGTGGCAGCGCTGAGTTCGGTGAAAGTCGGCATCAGGTCCCAGAACGCCCACGGCTGGTCGTCCACCCGGCCGGCCGGCATGGTGCCCGGCCACCAGGCGAGCGCCGCCTGCCGCAGCGCGCCTTCATAGAAGCCGCGTTTGTAGCCGCGCAAGCCATTGGCGGTCTGGTTGAAGAGGTTTCCGATGCCCGAATCCGGGGTGAATGACGAGCCGTTGTCGCCGGTGAAAACGACCAATGTGTTCTTATCGACACCGAGTTCGCGCAGCGTGTCGAGCAGTTCGCCGACGTCGGAATCAACGCGGGTGACCTGGGCGGCGTAGGCTTTTTGCTCATCGGTCCACGGTTTTTCGCGATAAATGCCGAAGTCGTCGATCTCGTGGCGGCCGTGTGGCAGCGTGATGGCGTAGAACAGGAGGAATGGCCGCCCGCCGTTGGCGCGCAGCCAGCGGATGGTTTCCTGCTGGATGAGCTCCTGCGCGTATGTCTCGCCGATGCTGCGGCCGTCGTTGCCGGGAAGCAGGAAGGCCTGATGGTTGTCGTAGAGATAGGTGGGAAAGTAGGAATGGGCATGGCGCTGGCAGTTATAGCCGAAAAAGCGGTCGAAGCCCTGCTTGAGCGGGCTGCCGGTGGTGTCGAAAAACCCCATGCCCCACTTGCCGAAGACACCGGTGGCATAGCCCGCCGCCTTGGCGACCTCGGCGATGGTGACCGTTTCCGCCGGCAGGGGAAGCTGGCCTTCGGGAGGCAGTTCGTAGTTGCCGCGGATCGGAGAATGGCCGCTGTGCCGTCCGGTCATGAACGAGGCGCGGCTGGGCGCGCAGACGGTGGTGCCGCAATAGCCCTGCATGAAACGGGTGCCCTGCGCGGCCATTTCATCGAGCCGCGGCGTGCGGATCAGCTTCTGCCCGTAACAGCCGAGATCGCCCTGCGCGATGTCGTCGCTGAGGATGAAGATGAAGTTCGGCTTTTCCGCGGCATGGGCGGACAGTGAAAGCGCGATCAGGCAAGGCAACAACGGGTTACGCATGGACCAAATACGCTTTTCGGCCGGTGGCCTGTCAATGCACGGGAGATTCATGGTGGAAAAACGGTTCGCATTCCGGCGCGTGGGCATGCATGGTGCAATGTCCACCCGACCCATATCCATTATGCAACTGCTCATTTCCTGGCTCGTTCTCTCCCTCGCCTTCTGGCTCACCGCGAGGCTGCTGCCCGGTTTCCATGTGAAAAGTTTCGGCAGCGCGGTCTTCGTGGCGGCCGTCTTCGGCATCATCAACACGCTGCTCGGCTGGCTGTTCTTCGGCGTCTTGACCATCGCCACGCTCGGCATCGCCTATCTGCTCTCGTTCATCACGCGCTGGTTCATCAATGCGGTGTTTCTCTCGATGACGGACAAGTTGACCAGCGGCCTCAAGATCGATGGCTTCCGCTGGGCGCTGGCGGGGTCGCTGGCGATCTCGCTGATCAGTTCCGGCATCGATTGGGTGCTGCGCGCGGTCTTCGCCTGAGCTGGAACTTGCCACCGCCCAGCTCGACTTCGGCCACCTCGATCCGAAGGAAGCCCACTTCACCATCCACCGAAGCTTGCTCGACGAACTCCCCGCCATCCTCCGCGTCTATGTCGATTGCGCCGCACGCCTCTACGGCAACCCTCGCGAAGCCGATCTTATCAAAATCCACCTGTATTCCCGCAAACTCACCTTCCACTACTACAAGGACTTCGAAAAATCTCCACTCCCCGAGCTGCTCACCCGCATCAAAATCGACCTCAAGCGGCTCTTCGTCACCGTCATCGACCACACCACCGGCCCCGAGCATCAGCTCCTTTTTTTCAAAGAACGCTTCCTCGCTAAAGACCACCCGGATCGCGCGAAGATGGAGCGCTTTTCGGATAAGCTCCGCAAGGTGGGCCTCCGTGAGGAAACTATCGGCTACGGCCCCACGAAGGAGCAATGGAAGCCATGAAGGCAAAGATCTGATTTGCCCACAGTCTTGCACACCCACGTGTCGTCTCCACCATTAGGCATCCAGGGACCATCCCAGCGAATCAGCCAGATGGGCAGCGAATGCAGGCACGCTGCGGGCCAGTTTCGATAAATAAGCCTGTGGGGTCAAACCGGGGTCCTTGGCCTGTCGGTCAGTCACCATTTCCATCAGCTTCGCCAGCACAATATCAGGAGCTATCGTGTGCAGCGTGATCAGATAGTGCGCCGGATGAACCGCCTGGATGCCCCACGGCTCAAGCGATGGTGTTACGAAATCACGGAGATTGAATGTCACGATGGTGGATGCCCCGGCCCGAATCGCGGAAGCCAGCACATGGCGATCCTTGGCCTCGTTCACCAGTACAGGCTCCAAACAGGACGCATCGTCCACAAGGGATTCCGGGAAATACTTCATCACCTCGCGTCGCCAGTGATCGGCCAAATCCTGAGGCCATTGCAGCTTTGCAACTTGTGTCCGGGTGGTCTCCTCCAAAATACCCGGTGACCAAATCGGGAGATAGAGCCGAGGGCGCTCGGCAAGACGAAGGAACAAATCACAAACGCCGTGATTGGCCAGCAAACATGCGTCGAGCACCACTCTGTAATTTGCCCGCCTCATGCTCCGGTGTAATTCGCATCGTCCAATCCCGCTTCCTGGACCTTTTGGAACAACCGGCCCATCCCCTCGCGCCGTGCGGCATCCCTCTTGTTTTCGTAATTCGTGAGATCGCGAAACAGCACCCGCCGATGGCTTCCGACGTAGTGAAACGGGATTTCCCCTTTTTCAAGAAGACCAATCAGAAATGGCCGCGACATGCCTAGGTAATCCGCCGCCGACTGTGTGGTAAACGCCTCGTCCTCCGGCAGCATCACCACGGCACGCCGCTCTTTGATCGCGCGAAGCACATGGATCAGCATTTCAAACACCGGCTGAGGTAGATCCAGCCGCTCTCCGCTCGCGCTCACCAGTGCGGGGCGACGTTCGCCAAAAACCTCTGCCAAAAGGCGTTCGACCTCCTTGAAATCTTCAGGAGTCAGTTCACTGGGATCCAGTCGGTTTTGAGTGAGTTTCATGGTGGTTGGTTCGGCTCGAAAAATGTCCTGTCGTCTCAGCTTAAGTCAATAGAATATCCGAAATATCCGAAATATCCAAAATAATCGAATTCACTCTACCGCAACCACTTCACCCGTTCCGCCACCGCCTCCCTCTCCACGTCCGACGTCAGATGGCACCAGCTCAGCCGGATCGCCTCGTTCGCCTCATCGTCGCTGTAGCCCATCGCCTTGATGACGTGGCTCTCCAAGCTGACCGATCTCAACCAGGACCGGGCCCGCGGCACCGCGCCGCACAAGCCGCTGCTCCATCTGGTGGTCATCGATCTCTTCGAAGCCGGCAAACTCGCGAGCGGGGAATTCCGTCGCGATGGCGAGCTGGCCTTCCGCTTCCATTCCTATGGGTCGCTCGGTGCCGTCGGCCGGGGCTCGCGGCCCGATGTGAAACTGCCCTTCTACCACTCCAAAAGCGGCGGCTTCTGGACTCCCTACGAAGACGATGGCCGCGAGGCCGCCGCCCGTGAACTCGCCCGCGTCGCCCGGCTCCATCCGGATTACCTGCTCTGCCTCGCCGATCCCGCCTTCCGTGCCGCCGCCCGCCGCACGATCCTGCTCACCCACTTCTCCGGCAGCATCCGCGCGAACCTCGCGGACCTGCTCGGGATCGACCTCGAAACGGCCCACGACGAAGTCCCGAGCCCGGCCCTCACCTCTCCGGAAGCCTCCCGCAAACGCGAGGCCCGATTCGCCTTCGAAGCCCTGCCCGCCTACGACTTCACCTGTGCCCTCACCGGGTATCGACTGGTCGCGGAGGACGGCACCACCGCCCTCGATGCCGCCCACATCCACGGCTTCAAACAAGGCGGACCCTGCACCCTCCGCAACGGCCTCGCCCTCTCCAAGACCGCCCACTGGCTCTTCGCCCGCGGATTCTGGTCGCTCTCCGACGACCTCCGCGTCCTCGTCAAACAACACCACTTCCACGAAACCGGCGACCTCGGCCTGCTCTTGAAACCCAAGGACGGCCAACCGCTGGAAAAACTCCCGCTCTCCGCCCACCGCCCCGATCCCGGGCATCTGGCCTGGCATCGGGCGAGGCACAGGTTCTGAATTTCAGCGTTTCAGCCGCTCGGTTTTCGGAATTTAATGCGCCATGACCACCCGCGTTCGCTGGACCCGAGATCAATTGCTCATCGTCCTCAATGTCTATCACAAGCTTCGATTTGGTCAGTTCGATCAGCGGCAGCCAGTGATCATTGATCTGGCGGAGCGAATCGGGCGCACGCCAAGTGCCGTGGCGATGAAGTTGAGCAACCTCGCTTCGCTTGATCCCGCGCTCCAACTCCGAGGAATCGAAGGACTCAAGGGTGCCAGCAATCTGGATCGTGAGACGTGGGACGAATACCACGCGAACCCGGCCGAGCTCGTCCCGTTGAGTCAGGAACGATTCGACGCGCTGTTTGTCGGAGCAGAAAGCGAAACGACCGAGGTCATCCCCGGCAAAGGCATCCGGAAGCTCGTGCGGGCACCAAGTGGAGAGACAGAAACCGTCCGTGTTACGAAACAACGTCGAGGGCAGCACTACTTCCGCGAGATCGTGCTGAACAATTACGACAACCGCTGTGCTGTGACGGTCCTCCCGATTCGCGAACTACTCATCGCCTCCCACATCCTGCCATGGCGCGATCACGAAGCCGAACGGCTCAACGTCCGCAATGGCATTGCCCTCAACAGCCTCCATGATGCCGCCTTCGACCAAGGGCTCATCGGCTTCGATGATGACCTCCGCCTCATGCTCACATCCCATCTGAAGTCGCGCCTCACCCACGAGTCCGTGAAGTCCAGCTTTGAGACGTTTGAAGGAAAGCCACTCAACCTTCCTGCAGACGGGATCCACCCAAAGATCGAATTCTTGGCGAACCATCGACAGCGATTCAAAATCACGTGAGCAACCGCCGCCGTTCCCCGTCTCCCACCGAAGGCTCCCTCTTCTCGCTCGGCACCTCACTTCCTTCTCTTTATTTTCCCTGAAAACTGAACACTACAGACTACAACCTTACACGCCATCCTTTCCGTCCAAAGCTGCAAGGGCCTCGAATTCCGCTCCGTGATCTTCATTGGCCTCGGTCAAATCGACGCCTCGGAAACCCAGGCCGCCCAGAACATGAAAATCCTCTACGTCGGCATGACCCGGGCGAAGGAACGCCTGCTGATCACGGCTTCGGAGAGGAATGAGTTAACGGAGAGGCTGGGCGCGATGACGGCACCGATTTATGCCGTAGCGTAGCTTTCGGCCTTATCCGGGTGGAAGGCTTCATCTTATGGCAGTAGCTGCGACTTGCCTGATAGGGCAATGAGTCCCCTCTTCCTGTTGGAACCTCACCCCAGACGCTGATCACTCCGATCTTGAGGCCGTGAAGTTTTCCGATGGCGGCATTAGGTAGCACGGCAAAAATGAAGCGGTTCTCCTGCTAGCCTGAAAGAAGAAAGAGATGGCAATTGTCGCCGAGGCATTCGTTCACCCTTGGCTTTGGCGAGAAATCACAGGACGGGATTCCAGGCAATGATGCGCAAGGGGTTGGAATAAGGTTCGCCGCCGTGCTCGACCGCCTCCTCCACCACGGCCACACCGTCGTGCTTGAAGGCACCAGCT
>JALRFY010000108.1 GCA_023253625.1 Akkermansiaceae bacterium
TGATCGGATCCGGCGGAGCCCGCGAGCCGCGTCCGGTGCCGGTGGGCTCGGTGGTGCGACCTGGCCCCGACGTGCAGTTGCTGGACCAGGCGACCGGGTTCGGTCCGAAGGTCGACCTCGCCGAGGGTGTCCGCCGCTCCGGGTAGTGGTACCGAAAGACGTGAGATCTGCTTGTCCCGCGCTCAACGTCAAGACGAGACTCCGCAGACGGGGAGCCGGCGGCGGGCGACGATGTCGCGCAGACGGTGGCCGTGATGGGCGGCGAGGACTGGGAAATGTGGCTCGACGCGCTGCTGGCGGAGAACCTTCTGGCCCCGGGTGTGCAAACCTACGCCTATTCCTACATCGGCCCGGAACTCACCTGGCCGATTTACAAGGACGGCACCATCGGCAAGGCCAAGGAGGACCTGGAATGCGTCCAGCGCGCGCTCGACGCCAAGCTGGCCGTGATCGATGGCAAGGCGTGGGTCTCCGTGAACAAGGCGCTCGTCACGCAGGCCAGTTCCGCGATCCCTGTGGTGCCGCTCTACATTTCGCTGCTCTATCAGGTGATGAAGGAACAAGGCAGCCACGAAGACTGCATCGAGCAAATGGACCGCCTGTTCCGCGAACGATACACCCATCCGCAGCCCGACGAGGCCGGCCGCATCCGCCTCGACGACTGGGAAATGGCCGCTCAAGTCCAGCAGCCGGTGCAGGCCAACTGGCAAATCGTCAACAGCGACAATCTCAAGCAGCTCGGTGACTTTGACGGCTACCAGGCGAGTTTCCTGCGCCTGTTCGGCTTCGGTCTCGACGGCGTGGACTACCATGCAGACACCGACACCGCGCTGAAGGTGCCTTCGATCGCCTGATCCACGATCACGCCGCGAGCGTCTCGCGCATGCGGTTGAGTTCTCGCATCATCTGGCGGGTTTCAGCCTGCCAGCGGTCGAGCACCTCGCGCGAGAGATGGACGCGGTCGGCGACGGCTTTTTCGAGTTCGTGATAGTTGGCTGCGAGACGCTCGGTGATCTCGTGCACCGCATCGCTGAAGGTTTGGGACGGTGCGTGTTCGCGCAACTCGGCGAGGTGTTTTTCGGCGCGCAGGCGGGCTTCGCGCATTTCAGCCAGGAGGATCTTGCCGTCAGGAACACGGCGCAGGCCTTCGACGAGGCCGAGTTTCGCCAAGGTCCAGATGGTCCACTTGGTGGGGTCCCACTGCCACGGTTTCACCCCGTTGCGGTAGTCGTGTTGGAACTCGTGATGGTAGTTGTGGTATCCTTCGCCGAATGTAAGGAAAGCCATGATGGCGCTGTCCCGCGCGCTGTGTCCGGAGGAATACGGCTGGCGGCCGATGGTGTGGCAAAGCGAATTGATGAAGAACGTGCAATGCTGGGCCACGACGATACGGGCCACGCCGGCGATCAGGAATCCGCCTAGCGCGCCGGTCCACGGATCCATGCCGTGCCATGCGTGCCAGCCATAGCCGAGCGCGGTTGGGACGATGAGTCCGACCACGAGGCCAATCCAGTGGACGTATTTGTGCTGCCACATCACCAGCTTGTCCTTGCGGAGGTCGTTGACATTGTCCATCGGCGGCTCGGGATTGAGCTTGAACATCAGCCAGCCGATGTGCGCCCACATGAAGCCCTTGGAAATATCATAAGGGTCGCCCTCGTGATCGACGTGCTTGTGGTGGCGGCGGTGGTCGGAGGCCCAGTCGAGGCACGAGTTTTCGAACGCGCAGGCCCCGAAGACGAGGGTGAAGAAACGCACCGGCCACTTCGCCTTGAAGGAAATGTGCGAGAAGAGGCGGTGATATCCGAGCGTGATGCTCATCATGGTGGCCACCAGATAGAAGGCGAACATGCCGAACTGAAAGGCGTCGATGCCATGTTGGAACAAATAAACCGGCAGGCCGATGAGGGCGGTAAGGGCGGTGCCAATGAGAAACGAACTGGTGATCCAGTTCACCCGGTCTAAGGGAATACGGTACATGTGGGTTGGTTGGATAACGAAACGTGCCCGCCGCCGCGGGTGGGCGCGGCGATCCTTAAACGAGCTTCTAAATCCGCGCAACCCGGGAATTTCCACAATTGCGATGGCGGTTCCTTCTTGACAAACGGGCCCGGAGGGCCTGTCATCCGCGCCCCCACGTTCACGGGAAGTCCCAAACCACAACCAACCACCACGCATGCGAGGAGTGATCTTGAAAAAAGGCGAGCCGGTCGACCGGGCTCTGAAACGCCTGAAAACCAAGCTGGATGCCGAGGGCATCCTTGAGGAAATGCGCCGCCGCCGCGCATTCGAAACGCCAACCGAGCGCAAGCAGCGGAAATTGCGTTCCGCCTCCAAGCGCAACAAGATCCGCTGGCGCTATTCATCCGCCCAAACCAACGCACAGGCCGCCGTAAGCGAGGACTGAAGCGAGCGGGACTGCAACGGAACGTGATTGAAGGAACGGACACCGCAAAGTGTCCGTTTTTTCGTGCCCACAACCCGGCAGCCGATGCGCGTCAAGTGAAGGGCGGATCACCCATAAAGCCGGCCGGGGGTGCTACAAGAGCGGCGGAGCATGTCCGCCGGCACCCATGGAAAGCCATGTTCCGGCGCATCCGCTCATCCCATTCCAAGCTCATGGACATCGGCGAACACGTTTCGCCGCTCCCTGGCCCTTGATTTACGCGCCTGTCGGCAGCCTGGCCAGTCGGAGCGCGATGAACAGGGGGATTTCCGCAGCGGCGCGGTGTTCTGCCTTGCTGTAGGGCCCGGACGATTGGGACCGGCGGTGGCTGTAAAGTTCCTCGCAGCCGGAAACCACGAGACCGGCGGCGGCGGACGCATTGAGCACATCGGCCAGCGAGCGGTGGTGGAAAACGGTCTGCCCGCCGCTTTCCCGCCCGGGATGGGTGGCGATGGGGATATCGACCGATGACTTGTAGCCATCGATGCGGCGGAACTGGATTTTCTGGTCGTTGTCCCAGCCCCAATGGCTGTGGCGCGGGATGCGGAAACACGGATGCATGAACACGAAGACCGCCCGGCCCGAGGGTTTCAGGGCGCGTGCGGTGTTGGCAAACAGGGCGGCCACATCCGGCACGTCGTGCACGGCCATCAGGCAAACGGCGGCATCATGGCTGCCATCCGCCCAATTTCCCGGCTGGCCGACATCCGCCACCACGAAGGAAACCCGCGGGTCCGTCCCATGGCGGGATTTCGCAGCCTCGACCAGGCGCCGGCTGGCGTCCACCGCGACGAGCCGGCCGATGCCCGCCGTCAACAGGTGCGGAACCAGCACGCCTTGGCCACAACAGACATCCACCACCGATTCGCCGGGCTGCGGCGCGAGCAATCGCATCGCAGCCGGGAGGATGACATTGCGGTGATAATCCGAACCGCTCTCGCCCACCAGTTTGTCATACCATGCGGCCACCGCGTCCCAACCGGCGGCGGCGTGCTTCCTGGCAGGGGAACCGGCCGGCTTGCCCGATTGCGGTCGTTTGAACGGACGGCGAGGCGGCTGCGGCATGGTGCTTATGGTTTGCGGATGCGCCAGAGCTCGACGATCTGATTCCTTTCGGGGATTTTGCTGCTGAAGCGGTCGGTCTGGCCAAGATAAACCGCCTGGACGACCTGTCCGGGGCGCTTGATTGCGGAGCAATGGCTGGCGGCGGCCGTGGCGCGGGCCGAGGACAGATCTTGGTTTGCCTCCACATCGCCGGTTTCGGACGCATAGCCGACCGCCAGCAGCATGTCGCCATCAGGGATTTCATCCAACAGTTTGCGGATGATCTCCTCGTCTGCGGCGTTGAGATCGCTGGAACCGGTGTTGAAATTGAGCGTGTGGAGGACACTGGCTCCCAGTTCCACGCCCAGGCTGGAGTAGGCGGAGGAAATTTCCGAGTCGGACTTGCCCTCCAGCTTGCGCAGGCCACGCACCAGTTCGACGGCCTCGGGCAGCAGCTCGTTGTCGTTTTTCGCGAAGAGTTTCGCCTTGGAGAGCTGGCCTTCGAGTTCGCCCGCGCGGGCCTCGAAGAAATCGCGGGCGCGGGTGATTTCCTCCAGCCGGCGCTGGAGATCGGCATGAATCTCGGCGGAAATGCCGCCGGTATTGGCTGCGAGTTCCTGGCGGGTTTGGTCGAGCTGCGCGGTCAGGACGTCGCGCTGCTGCTTGAGGGCGGCGATCTCGCGGCGCAGCGATTCGGTTTCGGCCCCGCCGGCGACGCTGCGTTGCAGTTCACCATTCAGGCGGGCGGATTCGGCGGCGAGTGTCTGGCGCAGTTGTTCGGAACGGATGAGTTCGGTGTTTTTGGCGGAAATTTCCGCATCCTTTTCGGCAAGCATGGTCTGGAAGCTGCTGGCCAGCGCGACCATGGTATCGGCGTCCTTGCGCAATCTCGCGGCGATGTCCTGCATGGATTCCACATTTCCCTCCAGTGGCCTGAGGCCGAGCGCCATGCGCTCGCGGTTGAGTTGCTCGCGCAAGGCCTGGGCCTCCGCCTGCAACTCGCCGATATCTTCCGGAGAAACCTTGCCGCCGCTGCCTTTCCGAAGGTTGAGGGTCACCAGTATGACCAGCAGGGCGATGATCACGATGGCCGGCACCAGCCAGGAAGAGCGCGTGGCAAGCAGGGTGGCCGCCGCCCCGGCGGGCGGCTCGGCATGGGAATCGGCGGGCGGAGGCGTGTGATCATCCGGCATGGCCGCAGGTTGTCCGCGGCGGGCGGCGGGTGTCAATCACCGCCCGCAAGCCGGTGCCAGCCGGCCATCGATATCGCGAGATGTGCAGCGGCCGGCTGCTTGAGGTTGTAGCACTGCAAAACCACCGGCCCCTTGAAACCCACGTCATCGAGGAGGCGCAGCAGTTTGGCATTGTCGAACGATCCTTCGCCGAGCGGCCGGATCAGCTTGTCCCAACCCATTGCCCGGGTGTCGCCGCTATCCGCACCGTTCACTGAGTCGAAAACATGCAAGTCGCGCGCGCCAAGCGGATGGCCGAGCAGCATGGTGAAGGCGGTGAAAACGGCAGGCAGTTTCATGGTTTGGCCGGTTCAGATTTTCCAGGGTTCGCGGCAGGTTCCGGACAACATGCCGTTCGCGGCGGCATCATCGGCGAATTTTTCCGTATCCGGATTCCAGTCGAGCCGCTTGCCACGGCGGATCGCGATGTGGCCGATCTGGCCGAGCGAGCAGGTGCGGTGGCCGATCTCGGCATCGGCCATCGCCGCGGTGCCACGGGTGATGGCGGAGATGAAATCGTGCTTGTCGCCGCGGGTCGGCACCCGCCGGTCGGTGTCGCGGAACTTGGTGCGTAGCAGTTTTGGATCGCTCGCCGTGATCCCGCCCTGGCTGTGCCAGTGGGCCTGCACCCATCCTTCGTCGCCTTCCACACGCAGATAGGGCACATCCATCTTGTAGTCCATGATCACGCCGTTGGCATAACCAAACTGGATTTGAAAATCGATGAGCGTGTTCCAAAGCGATCCATCCGGCGGGAAAGTGCCCGTGCCCTCCACCGACTGCGGACCGCTGCGCTCGCTGCCGTTGATCAGGCTGGCGACATCGAGCAGGTGGGTGCCCCAGTTGGTGACGATGCCCTCGCCGTAATCGAGGATGCGCATCCAGCCCGGACGCCCATTCAAGCCCTCCGGATGGACGCGGTCCACGGTGTATGGCGAGAACGGCGCGGGTCCGAGCCACATGTCATAATCGAGGTGCTCCGGCACCGGCATCGGCTCGGCGTTGCCAAAACCCTGGCCCATTTCCTTCGGCACGCCCGCTTCGAAGCGCCGGATGTTTCCCAGGTAACCGTTGAGCGCCAGATCGGCGGTTAGCGTCATGTAGCCGTGCGAGCGGCACTCGCTGTCGGTGCGGAAGACGACACCCTTGCGTTTCACGGCGTCTGCCAGCACGCGGCCTTCGGCCAGATGGCGGGTCAATGGTTTCTCACAACTCACGTGCAGTCCTTTTTCGATCGCGGCCAGCGACGTGATCACATGCCAGTGATCGGGCGTGGAGTTCATCACGGCGTCGAGACCTTCCATTTCGAGCGCCTCGCGCCAGTCGGTGAACATGCGGCAGTCCTTGCCGCCATAGTGGCGGTCCACCTTGTCCTTGGCGGCCTGGGCGCGTTTGCGGTCCACATCACAGACGCCGGCGACCCGCACTTCCGGCATGCCGAGCAGCGTCGGCATGTTGACATACAGCGCCTGCCTGCCGGTGCCCAGCATCAGCAGGTTGATGCGGTTCGACGGGGCCGTGTTTCCGAAAAGCCGTGAAGTGTGAATCACGGGAGCGGCGGCCAGCATTGTGCCGAGCACCTTGCGGCGGCTGATGAAACAGATGGCATGCATTCGTCGTCCTACGCACTGAGCGGGCGAGCGGCTTTCATCCCATGGGCAGATGCCGTGCGGCGGATGGTTGTCACCGCGGGGCGAGCAAACGCAGGAAATCCTCGGGGTGGTCGAAGAGATAGTCCGGCTTCTCGGCCGCGAGCGATTCGCGCGAGTTGAAGCCCCAGGTCACGGCGGCCACCGGCACGCCCGCTTTTTGCGAAGCCTTCACGTCGCGCAGTTCGTCGCCGATGTAGAGCATCTCCTCGTGATGCAGTGAGAAAGTCTTGCGGATGGCGCGCAGGTGCTTGGCCTTGCCGGTGAGCTTGGAGGTGGAAGAGATGAATTCGAACAAATCGCGCAGCCCGTGGCTGCGCAGGAAGGCATCCACGTTGGCCGGTGCGTTGGAGGTGAGGATGCCGAAGTTCTCGACGTGGCGGCGCATCTCGGTGAGCACCTCGGGCATGCCGGCGATCATGCCGAGCCGGGTGATGTTGCCGCGCATCATGCCTGTGCCGCGGGAAATGAGCGCCGGCACGCGCCGCTTCGGGATGCCGAGATGGGCGATCAATTGCTTGAGCGACATGTGCCGCAGCTGCGCGATCTCGGCGGGTTCCACCTGGCGCAACCCGAAGTCCGCCGCGAGCTCGTTGTAGATCCGCCGCGTCTCGCTGAGCGTGTCGGCAATCGTGCCGTCAAAATCGAAAACCAGCGTCCGGTGAATCATGCCCGCAAGTTAAACGACCGATGAATCAACGGCCAGCCGCATTTGCGGATCGCTCACTGGCGTTTCCCTGCTCCGGGAACCAGGTTGGAGCGGATGAACGCGTGTTTCTCGAGTTCCTTGCCATGCTCGTCGATCAGGCGGAAGGTGACCTCGGGGTCCGGCTTGGCCGTTTCGAATGTGAACTCGCCGAACGCGATCCGCCCGCCGCCGTAGCCATAAATCTGGGCCGCGCGGTCCGGCGCGAAGGCAGGCGGCCCAGGCACACCGCCGAGCGTGGCCGCCTCGAATTCGTGCAGCATGAATCCGGACGGCCGTTCGATCCGGAAACCGCGCGCGCCATGGCGGTCGCCACTGAGCAAAAACACGCCGCCGATTCCGTTTTCCTCGATGAAATTGAAAATCCTCTCTCGCGCCGGGATATCCCACGCGCCCCACGAGTCCTTGCCATCGGAAACGAAGTCGCTCCACATCGTGCCGCTGCTGATGAGGATGAAGCGCGCCTTGGAGGCCTTGAGGGTTTTCAACAACCACTGCATCTGCGCCTCGCCAAGATAGGAGCCATCCTGCCCGCGCTTGCCCCATTCGCGGCACGACCGGGTGTCGAGCATGATGATTTCCACCTCGCCGATCACCGTATTGAAATAAATCCCCCGGCCTGCCACCGGCGTGGGCGGGTTGTTCCAGTTTTCCTGCCAGAGCAGGCGCAGCGCATCGCGTTCGTCATCACCGATCTGTCCTTTCTGGAGGCCGGATTTGTCGTTGTTCAGGTAGTCGTGATCGTCCCATGAGGCATAGACCGGGATCTCGCGGGAGAATTTCCGCCACGGTTCGGAAACATCGCGCAGCAGGTAATCGGCATGATGCAGATTCAATTTCGCCTCGCGATCGTCCACCGCCAGATCGCCCAGCAGCAACATCGCGTGATTCCCGCGCTCCGCGATCAAGCGCATCAGGTTGGGATTGTGAACCCCGATCTTGTGAAAACAGGACCCGAACGCGATGCGCAGCGGCTCCTTGGATCCCACAGCCGGCACCGTGCGGAACACACCACTGCCCAGCTCCACGCCCGCCCCGTTCATGATCCGATAGGTGTAGCGCGTGCCAGCCACCAAGCCATCCAGCCGCACACGTGTCGCCGCGCCCGCTTGCTTCACGTTGACCCGGAATTCCTTGCCATGATTTTCACCGTCGGCAGCCACCTTCACCACCAAGCCGCCGGCATGCAGCGGCCGGAACCACACCGTCACGCCGCCCGCGGACACATCACCGAGCATCGGCCCGCTCATCAACGGCAGCCCGGCACGTTTCGCCGCTTCGACGATCTGCGGATCCGCCCGCGTGGCGGCGGGATTCCCGGCGAGCACCTGCCGCGCATTCAGATAGAAATCGCGCCACGCTTCCGGCGGGCGACCATAGCTGTCGAGCAGCCGTGTGTCGGTTTCCAGGTCACCCTTGTGGGCCTGCGGCAGGGTCACGCGGTCCAGCGGCATCACCGCCGCCACCTCCGCACTGGACACCGGAATCATGACCCCGGACACCAGCATGCCGCCGAAGAGATGGATGAAATTTCTCATGGGAATGGTTGAGTGCGAGGATACGGAGCGGCACCACTTTCTGTTGCAGGCCTGCAGGTTACTCCTTCCGTTTCAACAAGGGAAACAGGACCACATCGCGGATGGTGGGCGCGCCGGTGAGCATCATGACAAGGCGGTCGATGCCGATGCCGATGCCGCCGGCGGGGGGCATGCCGTGTTCGAGGGTTTCGATGAAATCGTAATCGACTTTTTGTTCCTCTTCACCGCCGGCCTGGTGTTCGAGGCGCTGGCGCTGGACATCGGGGTCGTTGAGTTCCGAGTAGCCGGGCGAGATTTCCTGGCCGTTGATGATGAGTTCATAGACCTCGACGGTCTGGCCGCCGGGCGTGAGCTTGGCGAGCGGGATCAACTCGCTGGGCACGCGGACGACGAAGCAGGGATCGAAGGTGTGTTCCTCGACCTTTTTTTCGAAGACCTGCTGGATGACCTCGTAGTCCTCCATTTCCGGTGAAATCTGCACGCCAAGTTCCTCGCAGCGGGCGCGGCGCTGATCGGGAGTGATGTCGAAGAAATCGTCACCGGCCGCCTGTTTCACAAGGTCGTGGTAATTCGCGCGCCGCCAGGGCCTCGCCAGGTCGATGGTGCGGGTGACGTTGCCGTCCTCGTCCTTGTGCTCGATTTTCAGGCCACCGCAGAACTTTTCCGCGAGGTGGCAGGTCATCTCCTCGACGAGCTCGGCCATTTGCTCGAAGTCGGAGAAGGCCCAGTAGGCCTCGAGCATGGTGAACTCGGGATTGTGCCGGCGCGAAATGCCCTCGTTGCGGAAATTGCGGTTCAGCTCGAAAATTCTGGTGAAGCCGCCGACGAGCAGGCGCTTCAGGAACAACTCGGGCGCGATGCGCAGGGTGAGCGGCATGCCGAGCGCGTTGTGATGCGTCTCGAACGGCCGCGCCGCCGCACCGCCAGCCACGTCCTGCAACATCGGCGTCTCCACTTCGAGGAAGCCGCGTTGCTGAAGGAAACTGCGGATTTCCGCCAGCATCAGCGAGCGGGTGACGAACAGCGCCGCGCTCTCCGCGTTACCCATCAGGTCGAGGTGGCGCTTGCGGTATTTCGTCTCGCGGTCGGCAAGACCGTGGAACTTGTCGGGCATCGGACGCAGCGATTTCGAAAGCACGGTGAATTGCTCCACCTTGATGGTGGGCTCGCCGGTTTTTGTCAAAAATGTCTCGCCCTCGATGCCGATCCAATCGCCGCGGTCGAGGCAGCGCCAGGCGGCGAGCTGCTTTTCGTCGAGCCCCTTGGTGTTGAGGTATCCCTGGATCGTGCCGTGCACGTCGCCGAGGTGGAAAAACACCGAGCGCCCCATGTCTCGCAGGCCGGTGATGCGGCCGGCCACTTTGACTTGCAGCCCTTCGGCGAAGGTCTCGCGCAAGCCGCCGGGCGTGTGGCTGGTGAGGTAGCGCGAGCCGTAGGGATCGATGCCGAGTTCGCGCAGCTTGGCGAGTTTCTCGCGGCGGATGGCGATCAGTTCGGCTTCGGTCGATTGGGTGGTCTGCTGCGGAGCGGCTTCGGACATGGCCCCGATGGCTTAGGCGGCACAGCGGCCACCCGCAAGAGTCGAAACCACCATCCGCGGCGAAATCTCACGCCTCTCCACCCTGCCGGAAATCGTGCGCTGGGAAACCAATCCGCAGCGTTGGCAAGCAGAACGCCTTGTCTGGGCGCGTCCGCTGCTTGTCCCCGCGGCGCGAAAGCTCCTGGACCCTTCACTCAGACGCCGGCGGGACGATGCAGCGCGCACAGCACGGCCTTTTGCGCGTGGAGGCGGTTTTCGGCCTGCTGGAAAATGGTGTCGGCGTGGAGTTCGAGCACCTGTTCGCTGATTTCCTTGCCGCGGTAGGCCGGCAGACAGTGGAGGACAATGTGACCCGGTGCGGCGGCGGCGAGCAGCGCGTCGTTCACCTCGAAGCCGGCGAATTCGAGTTCCTTGTCCGTCTGGTCCTCCTGGCCCATCGAGAGCCAGACGTCGGTGTTGATGACCTGTGCACCCTGGATGGCCAGAGCGGGCTCGGCGGTGATGGTCACATTGGGCGCATCCAAGCTGGCGAGAAACTCCTCGGGCGGCTGGCAGTTCGGCGGCGAGGCGACGGCAAGCTCGAAGCCAAGCCGCTTCGCCGCCCACATCCACGAGCGGGTCATGTTGGAAAATCCATCGCCGATGAATGCGATTTTGCGGTTTTCCCAACCGCCGAGTTTTTCCCGCACGGTCAGCAGGTCGGCGAGGATCTGGCAAGGGTGCTCGTCATCGGTGAGCGCGTTGATGGTGGGGATGCCGGAGTATTCGGCGAAATCAACCACGTCCTGCTGGTCGTAGGTGCGGATCACGGCACCGTGGACCATGCGCCCGAGCACGCGGGCGGTGTCCTTGATCGGTTCGCCGCGGCCGAGCTGGATTTCGTTTTTCGAGAGGAACATCGGGAATCCTCCGAGCTCGCGGATGCCGACCTCGAAGGACACGCGCGTGCGGGTGGACGACTTGGTGAAAATGAGTGCCCACGTCTGGCCGGCGAGCGGCTGGGCGGCGTGCTGGCCGCGCTCCTGTTTGAGGCGTGCGGCGTCATCAAGCAGCGCGGTGATTTCCCCGGTGCCGAGTTGTTCGATAGATAGCAGGTTGCGCATGACCGGATGATCCACCGCAGCACGCGGCGAGACTCCAGCGTGACTACCGCCGCCGCCGGACTCAACCTCAAAGTAAGCGGGTCGATCTGTGCGAGCATCATGTTGAAGGCATCCCCCGGTTTCATGCCGAGTCGGGCGAGGATTTCCCCGGCCTTGCGCAGGCGGGATGCCGGAACCCGGGCGCGGAACAGTTTGGTGGTTTCAGTTGCCATGCTCAAAAGTGCTGGGATCTGCTCGGCTTCTCAACGAGGAGGAAGGACAGGTGCCGAATGGGTGATATCATCTGCACCTCGTCTCCGCATGCAAGGTCGGGGCCAAGCGCTTCCACACCCTCAATCCGGGCGGCTTCCTTTCATCCCACCGTCCCGGTGTCCCGGAAATCCTCCCGCCCTGATCCAGGCATCGCAGCGTAGGCCCGTTCGTGAGAACGGGGGGAGAATGCACCCCGCCTGCGGAATCGATCCCCACGCGGTCTCCCGCCTTCGCCCTGCGTGCTACCGGCGGGCAGGCACGACCGCGCCTGCGACCGAGCCGCCTCCACCGGACATGGCTCCCAGAACGAAGCCACACCATGCCGCGCCGCGATTCGCGGTCTTTTCCGCACGCCATGCCGGACCGAAACGGCTGTCACACAGCGGTATTTTCCACCGGATCATGCCATGCGCTCCCCACGCACAATCTCCACGGATGTGGACACCGCAAATGGCGTT
>JALRFY010000113.1 GCA_023253625.1 Akkermansiaceae bacterium
CCTATCCTGAAGCCTTCGGGCTCTATCTGTTGGAAGCCCTGGCAAGTGGCGTTCCCGTGGTGCAGCCCCGCACCTCGTCGTTTCCTGAAATCATCACCAACAGCGGTGGCGGCATGCTCGTCCCGCCCGGCGACGCCATCGCGCTCGCCTCTGCCTGGCACGAGCTTCTCCACCGCCCTGATGCGCTGCAATCGTTGCGCGAAAAGGGTCGCCACGCCGCAGAGCAATCCTATAGCTTGCAAGCCATGCGCGACCGTTTTCTTGCCCTTTCCGCCCGACTCGTCCCATGAGCCCGCCCGCCTTTGAAATCCGCCGCCGTGTCGAATTCCATGAGACCGACATGGCGGGCATCGTGCATTTTTCCAATTTTTTCCGCTACATGGAGACCTGCGAGCACGCTTTTCTCCGCAGCCTCGGCCACGATCTGCACGGCATGCTCGACGGCCTGGAAACCGGCTGGCCGCGCGTCAACGCAGCCTGTGACTACCGGGCTCCCGCGCGTTTCGGCGACTTGTTGAACATCCGCCTGTTCATCGCCGAAGTCCGCAATCGTTCCGTGCGTTATCGTTTTGAAATCACCCGTGACGAAACGCTGATCGCGGAAGGGTTCATATCCGCTGCCCACGTGGCCATCACCCCGGCCGGCATCAAGGCTGTCCCGTTGCCTCCCGAGCTCGCGCAAAGGCTCTCCACCTTCCTGTAACCCCTTCTCCCGGACGGTCCTTCACTTCAGCTTCTCAGCATTTAACCCGATGAAATCCATGAACTGGTTCTATCTCGCACTCGTCACCGTCGCCTGTTGGGGGCTTTACGGAATTTTCCTCCACGCCGGCCAGATGGGCATGAAGGATCCGCAGCTCGGCCGTTACAAGGCGTTCCTGTTCGTCGGCATCGCCTATTTCCTGACCGCCGTGCTTGCTCCGCTGGTCATTTTGCTGGCATCGAAAAACATGGACTGGAACATGCCGGCCAAAGGCATGTGGATCTCCCTCTTCGCCGGCATCCTCGGTGCCATCGGCGCGTTTTTCGTGCTCTTGGCAATGGGCTCCGGCGCGAAGGCCGGCATGAACCCCGGCATCGTCGCGGTGTCGGTCATGTCGATTGTCTTTGCCGGAGCGCCCATCGTGAATGCCATCGTCGGCATGGTCATCCACCCGCCCAAGGGTGGGTTTTCCGGCATCCCGGTGCCTTTCATGCTGGGGATTCTGCTGGCTGCGGTCGGTGGCTTCATGGTCACCAAATACAAGCCTTCGTCATCTCCGCCGCCCAAAGTCACCAGTGTGGAGATGCCCTAACACACAGTTCCCGCAGGATGTCTTCCGAGCTCCGAAAACTCAATGAGCTGATCCACGCCATTCTTCCGGCGAACCGTTTCTACGCCAGGAAACTCGGGCCGCCCGGAGATTTCGCCAGCCTGTCCGATTTTACCGGCAGGGTTCCCTTTACCACCAAGGAAGAGCTTGCGGCGAACCACGAGCAGCATCCGCCCTACGGCACCACCCATACTTTTCCGCTCACCCGGTATCACCGTTTCCACCAAACCAGTGGCACCCGCGGCAAGCCGCTCATCTGGCTCGACGAGCCGGAAGGCTGGGCATGGATCCTCGACAACTGGGAGTGGGTCTGGCGCGGTGCCGGCGTGAAGGCCGGTGACACCGCCTTTTTCCCGTTTTCGTTCGGTCCCTTTCTCGGTTTCTGGGCCGGCTTCGAAGCAGCCACGCGCATGGGTGTCCGCGCGGTTCCCGGTGGAGGACTCTCCTCGGAGGACCGCCTCCGCCTGCTGCTTCACAGCCAATCGTCCATCCTCTGCTGCACACCCACATATGCCCTCCGCCTCGCCGAAGTGGGCGAACAAATCAAACTTCCGGTGTCGTCACTGGGCATCACCAAAATCATCGTTTGTGGCGAGCCCGGCGGCAGCATCCCGGAAGTCCGCCGGCGCATCGAAACCGCCTGGCAGGCCCGGGTTTACGACCACCATGGCATGACCGAAATCGGGCCGGTATCCGTAAGCTCGGAAGCCGATCGCGATCTTTTGCTTCTCCGACACGATTCCTATTTCTGTGAGGTGATCGACCCCGCCACCGGGGCTCCCACCCCATTCGGAGAAACCGGAGAACTCGTCCTCACCACGCTCGGCCGTCACGGCTCGCCGCTCCTCCGCTACCGCACCGGCGACCTCGTCATGCCGGTCCCTCACGAGGATCATTTCGCCCTCCGCGGCGGCGTCCTCAGCCGCACCGATGACATGGTCGTGATCCGCGGCATCAATATCCATCCGAGTTCCATCGATGCGGTCGTCCGCTCGTTTCCCAACATCGCCGAGTATCAGGTGGATATCGACCAGCGCCACGCCCTTGCCGAGATCTGTCTAACAGTCGAGTCGGACGCGGAAACCGCGAGTGCCCTGGCCCGGAAGCTCCGTTCCTTTTTCACCCTCCGCATCCCCGTTTCGCCGGTCGCGCCGGGCACCCTTCCCGCCTTCGAAGTCAAAGCCAAACGCTGGAATATTCTCCGATGATCGACGTCCGCCAACTCTCCAAAACCTACGAAACCCCGGGTGAAGACATCCGGGTGCTCGATCACCTCGACCTTTCGCTCGCCGCCGGCGATACCGCCGCCATCGTCGGACCCTCCGGCTGCGGGAAATCAACGCTTCTGAATCTCCTCGGCGCATTGGATCGGCCGACGTCGGGTTCCATCCAAATCGGCGGTCAGGACATTGCTTCATTTTCCGAAGAGCAGGCCGCCGCTTTCCGCAACCACTCGCTCGGTTTCATTTTTCAACAGCAGCACCTGCTGCCGCAGCTCAACGTGCTTGAGAATGTGCTCGTCCCCCGGCTCGCCGGGGATTGGCGGGAATCCGCTGCCGAAACGGAAAAGCGTGCCCTCACACTCCTCGAATCCGTCGGCCTCTCCGGGCGCCTGCACCACTTCCCCTGGCAACTCTCCGGCGGCGAAAAACTCCGCGCCGCCGTCGCCCGCGCCCTCATCAACCGACCCAAGCTCGTCCTCGCCGACGAACCCACCGGCTCGCTCGATCCCGCCTCCACCGACACCGTCGCCGATCTGCTGCTCGCCCTCAATCGCGACCATGGAGCCACCCTCATCGTCGTCACCCACAACCTCGCCATCGCCAGGCGCATGGGGAAAACCTTCGAGCTGAAAAACAGCAAGCTCACCGGACCATGACCGCATCCGCCTTCATCCTCCGCGGCCTCCGACATTACCGCAGCGCCTACTGCGGGGTTTTGTCAGGCTCGGCCCTTGGCTCGATGGTTCTGTTAGGCGCGCTTTTCGCCGGCGATTCGGTGAAATCCACGCTCCGCGAGATCACCGAACAACGCACCGGCCGCGCGACAGTCGTTCTGGCCGGTGGCGAGAATTTCTTCCGTGCCCGGCTCGCGGACGACTTCTCCGGCACCGCGCCGGTGCTCCAGCTCCGCAGCCAGGTCGATACTCCGTCCGGGCGCTCGACCGGCCAAGTCAACCTGTTTGGCGTCACTCCGGAATTCTGGAAATTCGCTCCCGGAAACACCACACCGCCCGCCCTCGATAAACGCTCTTGGGCGATCAACCGCGAGCTCGCCCGCACCCTCGATCTCTCGCCCGGCGATACCCTCGTGATTCGTCTCGGCAAACCCGGCCTCGCCTCGCGCGACGCCCCGCTTTCCGGCGAACCCGAGGAACTCATCACCCTCCGCGGCACTGTCGCCGGGATCCGCGACGACGACGCGATGGGCCGCTTCAATCTCGAAGCCACCCAACTTCCCGCACCAGGCATCTTCCTCCCCATCGAAACCCTTGCCGCCGCCATCGAGCGGCCGGACAGCGCCAACCTCCTGCTGTTCAAGGAATCCTTGAGCGCCGATGAGGCCACCGCCCGCATCCGCAAGTCCGCCCAACTTGCCGATTATGGACTGTTCCTGATGGATATCCCGCTGTCCCGCGCCACCGAGATCCGCACCGACCGCATTTTCATCCCCACTCGCATCGAGGAAAAACTCCGCTCCCTCCTTCCCGAATCCCGCCCCGTCCTCACCTACCTCGCCAACACGATCGCCGCCAATGGCAAGGAAACCCCCTACTCGATGGTCACCGGTGCCGATCCCGCCGCTGTTTCCTTTCTCCCCGACGATCTCGCTCCAGACCAGATCGTCCTCAATTCGTGGGAAGCCGATGATCTCTCCGCCCGGCCCGGCGACGCGGTCACGCTCCGTTATTTCATCCTCGGAAATGGCAACCAGCTCGTCGAGGAATCCTCCGCTTTTCGCGTCCACAGTATCGTCCCTCTCGAGGGAGCCGCCGCCGACAAACTCTGGATGCCGGATTTCCCCGGCATCGCCGAAGCGGACAATTCCGCCGACTGGACATCCGGCCTTCCGCTCGACCTCAGTCGAATCCGCGAGAAAGATGAAACCTATTGGGACGATCATCGCGGTACGCCGAAAGCCTTCATTACCCATGATGCCGCCCGCGCCATGTGGAGCAACCGCTGGGGCAATGCCACCTCGATCAGAATCAGCTCCGGACAAATTCCTGTCCCCGAGTTGGAAAGGAAAATCCTGGAAACCCTCACCCCCGCCGACGCCGGATTGCTGATCCGCGACTTGGCCGCGGAAAGCCGGAGCGCCGCTTCATCTCCGGTCGATATCGCCGGCCTTTTCCTGAGCATGTCGTTTTTCCTGATCCTCGCCGCCGTCGCCCTGACCGCCATGTTGTTCCGCTTCAATGTCGAGCAGCGCAACCACGAGTCCGGCTTGCTCGCGGCACTCGGAATCACCGCGGAAAAAATCCTGCGCTGGCGGCTGCTCGAAGGCTTGGTCGTCGTGACGACCGGCAGCACGCTCGGTGCGCTCCTCGCCTTTGCCTACACCCGCGGCTTGCTGCTTTTCCTCGAAACCATCTGGAACCGGGGCGATGACCGCATGTTCCGCTTCCATGCCGCCCCGTCATCCATCGTCGGCGGAATCATCGGTTTCATGTTGCTGATGATGGCCACGATCTGGCTCGTCACCCGCCGCCAGGCGAAACGCTCCGCCAGCCTGCGCCTTGAAACCGGCAGCGAGGAAGTCCACCGCAGCGGAAAATTCCGCGGCCGCTGGATCGCTTCGGTGGCGGCAGCCATCGGTGTCGTGGCGTTGTTGGGATCGAAAATGATCGGTGCCCAAGGCGCATTCTTCCTTGCGGGATTTTCCTTCCTCATCGCCGGACTTGCCCTCTTCCGCGTGGCTGGAGCGTCTTGCTCCAGTCCGTCTCAGGAGCGTCTCGCTCCTCCCCTCACCACCGCCCGTCTCGCCCGGCTCAACATCGCCCGCCGCCCGGCCCGCTCGCTGGTCGTGGTCGGCAGCCTCGCGTCCGGACTTTTCCTGGTCATCTCCGTCACTGCCTTCCAGAAACACGGCGGCGGCGATTGGCAGGACCGCTCGAGCGGCACCGGCGGCTTCGCGTTCTGGGTCGAGACCACCACCGCCGTCCATCGCAGTTCAGCCAAGGATTCGTCCGCCGACATGCTCAATCTCGGCGATCAACGCGAAAAACTCGGCGACGTTCTCCCGTTCCGGCTCGGCACCGGAGACGATGCTTCCTGTTTCAACCTCAACTCCGTCGCACGCCCGCGCCTGCTCGCCACCGCCACCGCCACCCTCGGAAATCGCGGCTCCTTCACCATCCAATCCACTGCCGAGGGAATCGCACCGTCATGGCAATCCCTCCGCGAAGGCGACCCGGAAGTATTGCGCGCCTTCATCGACGAAACCACGCTCATGTGGGTCCTGAAAAAAAAACCCGGCGACCGCATCGACTACACCGACGAACAGGGCAACACCTTCCCGCTGGAAATCGCCGGCACCCTCGCAGGCTCCGTCTTCCAAGGCAGCTTCATCGTGGACGAACAACGCTTTCTCGAGCGCTACCCGTCCATCGGCGGCTACCGGCTTTTCCTGGCAGACAGTCCCGGCGACCTTGCCGAAACCCGGGGCATCCTCCAACGCGCCCTCACCGATCTCGGGGCCACCGTCACCACCACCAGCGAGCGCCTCGCCGCCTTCAACAGCGTGGAAAACACTTATATCTCCATCTTCAACGTCCTCGGCGGCCTCGGCGTCATCCTCGGTGCCGCCGGACTAGGCATCGTCACCGCCCGCAATCTATCAGAGCGCCGCAACGAGTTCACCCAACTTCACCGGATCGGCATATCCCGCGGGATCATCCGCTCGATGGTGGTCCGCGAGACACGCCAATACATCCACTGGGCCATCGGCATCGGACTCGTCTCCGCCATGATTTCCATCCTGCCGGCCCTTCCGCAAACCGGCCTGCTCGTGACGGTCGGCTGGATTGCCGCCCTCGCCGTGATGTTTCTCCTCACCGCCGCCTCATGCGCCTGGCTCGCCTATCGCAAGTCGGCGTTATTCCCCGCCACGCTTGCCAAGGCAGGTTGATTTGCCGTGCCCAAATTCTCAATCTGAAACGATGAAACCTACAGAATATTTTCACAAGCTCCTGCTGGCCGGACTGTTGACCACCGCCACGATGGCCGCCGGGGTTTGGCCGCAATTTCGCGGGCCGACAGGGCAGGGGATAGCCAGCGGACCTGGTCCGCTCAAGTGGAGCAAGGACAGCGGGATCGCTTGGAAAATCCCGCTGGCTGCCCAAGGCTGGTCATCTCCCGTCATCGCGGATGGCAAAATCGTCCTCACCGGCTCCCGGAAGGATGGCGAAAACGTGATTCTATCCGCTTTCGCGCTCGATGCAGCGACCGGCAATCAACTCTGGAACATCGATTTATTCACTCCCACCGCCGTGGAAACCGCCGCAATGCACGGCAAGAACAGCCTCGCCAGCCCCACTCCGGTGATTGCGGACGACGTCGTTTACGTTCACTTCGGTCACATGGGCACCGCCGCGTTGCGCCTCAATGACGGCGAAGTTGTCTGGAAAAAGCAGGTTTCCTACAAGCCGATGCACGGCAATGGCGGTTCTCCAGTCGTCGTCGGCGACCTGCTCGTGGTCAACGCGGACGCCGAGATCGATCCGACGATTCTCGCATTCCACCGGAAAGACGGCGCCATCGCCTGGCGCACGCCGCGCGGGCAAAAAGTCCGCAGCATGTTTTCCTTCAGCACGCCGCTGGTGGTTGAAACGGACGGTCGCACCGAAATCCTCAGCGCTGGCAGCGGCATGATCGGTGCCTATGCGCCCGAAGACGGCCGCCTGCTCTGGAAAGTCACCTACGGCGAAGGCTATTCGGTGGTTCCACGTCCGGTCGTCGCGGATGGCATGGCCTACGTAGCCACCGGCTACAACGTCCCCAAACTGATCGCCATCCGCCTCGGCGCGGCCACCGGCGACGTCACCCAAACCCACATCGCCTGGGAAGCCACCCGCCGGATGCCCAAAACCCCGTCGATGATCGCCACCGGCGGACAGATCCTGGTGCTTGATGACACCGGCACGCTCACCGCCCTCGATGCGAAATCCGGCAACCCGGTCTGGAACGAAAAACTTCCCGGGAATTTCTCCGCCTCGCCGCTTCTCACCGGTGACACTCTCTACACCGTCACCGAGGATGGTGTCTGCTATGTGGTCGGAATCTCTCCCGACGCCGCAAAGATCCAGTTGGAAACCGACCTTGCCGAGCGCTCGCTTGCCTCTCCCGTCCTGCTCGATGGAGCCCTCTATCTGCGCACCGAAAATCACCTTTGGAAAATCACCGGTGAATGATTTCCTTTGGTCCGCACCTGCATTATGAAATTCATTCTCATCCCACCCGCGGCCGCCATGGCACTGGCGCTTTCCTCCTGTGCCAATTCCTACAGCCGCAGCTTCGCCGAGGCATCCGCCGCACTCCCCCGGCCGCCTGTCAATGCCGAAGGCCCGTGGCTGGGCACATGGAAAAGCGCTGCCAACGGCCATACCGGCCCGCTGTGGTGCATCGTCCAACCGGCACCGGGCCGCCCCGGCGAATACGATTTCCGCTACCGCGCCGGGTGGGGAGTGTTGAAGTTTGGCGACTACACCCACACCACGCCGGCCAAAACCGCGGCCGATGGTTCATTGAAACTCAACGGCGAAATGGCCCTTCCCGGGGGTTTTGGCGTCTATCGGGTCGATGGCCGCGTCAGCCGTGACTCGTTCTCCGCGACCTATCGGTCAGCAGGTGACAGAGGCACCATGACCATGAAGAGACCTCCACCGGAAGCCGGCGATTGATTCCTCGGCGGGTCAGCAAATTACCCGCCATGGCAGCGATAAATCTCCAACTTGAGGCCGTATCAAAATCCTTCCATCGATGTTCCCCATGATCCCCGCCCGTCTATTCACCACCTCCACCGCCGTTTGCGCTTTGTTTTTCACCGCCTGTTCGGATTCCAAACGGGCGGAATTCGTCAGCATCGGCACCGCGCCACCGGGTGGGGCCTTCTTCGTGGTGGGTGGCGCGCTTTCCGAAGTCCTCAACGCCCATGCGGAGGGCAACAACTGGCAGGTCACCGCGGAATCCACCATGGGCTCCCAGGAAAACATCTCCCGCCTTGCAAAAGATGAACTCGACCTGGCGATGTCCAATGCCGCCATCACCTACTTCGCCGTCAGGGGCGGGGGCGACTGGAAGGAAAAACAACCGGTCCAGGCGGTCATGACCCTCGCGCCAAACATCGCCATGTTCATCACCACGAAAAGCACCGGCATCACCACGCTCGCGGGACTCAAGGGCAAACGCGTCGTGATCGGCCCGGCCGGTGCCGGATTTGAAAGTTTCGTGATGCCCATCCTCGCCGCGCACGGCATCGCCGCCTCGGACGTCACTCCGCTCAACGCGACGCAGGCCGGCGCGGTCGACATGCTGGCCGACGGTTCGGCATCCGCGGTTTTCCTCGGTGGAGCCGTGCCGACCGCCTCCATCAGCCAGGCGGCGGCTTCCATGGACATCGTGCTCATTCCCTACGACGAGGACGCGAAGAAGACGCTGATCCGCGACTACGATTTCTTCCACCCCGCAAGCATTCCCGGCGGAACCTACCGCGGGGTGGACCAGGATTACCACGGCCTCAACGTCGGATCGATGCATCTGATCACCGGTGCCGGCCAGGACGAGGACATGGTCTATCGCTTCACCAAAACCATCTATGAAAACCGCGAGGAAGTCGTGGCCAAGCACCCGGCCGGAAAGGCGATCAACCCCGCGAATGTGATCCGCCACACCGGCACCGATTTCCATCCGGGGGCCATCCGCTACTACAGGGAAATCGGGATTTGGAAAGAAGACGAAGCGGCGCGATAATTAAAAATCGCATGGTGTTCAACCGGATGATCCACCGCATGAACTCATCCGGAACAAGCCCCGTGCATGTCGATTCAAGCCCTGACCCGGCACCCCGTTGGCAGGG
Organism: Akkermansiaceae bacterium; assembly: GCA_023253625.1. Lineage (GTDB taxonomy): Bacteria > Verrucomicrobiota > Verrucomicrobiia > Verrucomicrobiales > Akkermansiaceae > Luteolibacter. The sequence continues at coordinate 9,390 of JALRFY010000113.1, forward strand.
TATCATGGCGACGGCCGTGGGCGCGTTGCTTTGCGCATTCACACTTTTGGAAGTCAACTATCCGCGGCTTTCCCCGCAGTCGCAGCTGGCGATCTTCGCGATGTTGGGCATTGTGCTGTGTTTCTTGACGACTCCACCGGCCCGCAGCTGCAGAAACCACCCGCTCTCCCGCGTCGGCGATCTCGTGCTGGCCGTCCTCACGGTGCTGGCATGTGGCTATTTCGTCGTTCAGACCGAGCCGGCGTTTTCCAGGTTCTGGATCAACGGCCTGTCCTTGGGAAACCGTGCGGGCACGGAAACCGCGCTGGATTTCGCGGTCGGCGGGGTGCTCGCCCTGCTGGTGCTGGAAGCGACCCGGCGCTCCATTGGCATCGCGCTGCCGCTTCTCGCGCTGTTGTTCGCCGCTTACAGCCTTTATGGCAGTTCCCTGCCGGAATGGTTGTTGCCGCACCGCGGTTACACGGCCGGGCGCACTGTTTCCCAAGCGGTGTTGCAAGGACAGGGGATTTTCGGGGTGGCCCTGCAGGTGATGTTCACCTATGTGTTCCTGTTTGTGATATTCGGAGCGTTTCTCAAGGAGACGGGTGCCATCGGATTCATCATCGATTTCGCAAAGCGACTCTTCAGTAGGAGCGACGGCGGCGCGGCGAAAGTATCGGTGCTCAGCAGCGGTCTGATGGGCTCGCTCTCGGGCAGCGCGGTGGCCAACACCGTGACCACCGGAACCTTCACCATCCCGATGATGCGCGCGTCGGGATATTCCGCGCCGATGGCCGGAGGCATCGAGGCGGCGGCGAGTTCCGGCGGAGCGCTGGTGCCGCCGGTGATGGGCGCGGCGGCCTACATGATGCTGGAGATCGTCAGCCCGCCGGTCACCTATCTGCAGATCGTCCAGGCGGCGGTGCTGCCGGCCATCCTGTTTTACTTCTCGCTGTTCCTGATCGTTCACTTCCACTCGAAGCGTCTCGCGTCGCCAACTGGAACGATGGCGGCCGCCGCCGGTTGCGCCGCTGGAACCTCTGGAACCATGGAAACCGCGGCGGCCAGGCTGAATCCCCTTGCGGGCATTGTTTTCGGCGGGGCTTTCGTGAGCTTGTTGGGATTTCTCTTCGCGGGCTTCAGCCCGTTCCGCGCGGTCTCGCTGTCCCTGGTCGTGATCATCGTGCTGAGTTCGCTGCATCATTCCACGCGTTTGAAATTCCACTCGTTGTTAGGGGCCATGCGCGGCGCGGCGCGCGATGTCGTCCCGCTGGTTTGCGCTGCCGCCTGCGTGGGGATCATCATCGGCGTGGTCACCCTGACAGGAGTCGGCACGCGTTTTCCCTCGCTGATCCTGCCGATCGCGGAAGACAGCCTGTTTCTCGCGCTGCTGCTGATCATGTTCACCTCGATCATCCTCGGGATGGGCCTGCCATCGGTGGTGTGTTATCTGCTTCTCGCCACATTGATCGGGGATGTGTTGGGGGATCTCGGAGTGGTGCCGCTGGCCGGGCACATGTTCATCTTCTACTTCGGCATGCTGTCGATGGTCACTCCGCCGGTGGCGCTGGCGGCCTTCGCGGCGAGTTCCATCGCCGGGTCCCCGGTGATGGCCACGGCGATGGCCGCGTTCCGCTTTTCCCTCGTCGGTTTTTTCCTGCCGTTCATGTTCGTCTTCCGTCCCGAACTCCTGATGCTGGACCATGATGGAGGTCCGGCGGACATCACCCACATCGTCCGGGCATTTGTCATCGCGGCCGTCGGTGTGGCGGCCTTCGCGATCGGCATCGCGGGGCATTGTTTCCAGCCGGTTTCGCGGCGTGCCCGCGGGCTCTTCTTCCTGTCCTCAGGCCTGTTGCTTTTCCCAGGCAACAGCACGCTGTGGGAGGGCTTCGCGCTGCCGGTTCACGATCTCGCAGGCGGCTGCCTTTTCATCATCCTCATGGTGATGAATGCGCGCTCGGGCAGCAGATGAGGTGCGGCCATCACGGGAGGGGTGGCTCCTGCCCGGGATGCTGTTGGAGGAGGCCGCCGGGTTCATCGCCCCGCCTGTGCCGGCTAGTTTGCTCGCCCACGAGGCGTGCTCCCCATCCCCGCAATCGCTCGAAGCCAAAGAGGAAGAGGAGCACCGCCAGCAGCGCCACCGCGATACCCGAGGGACCGAGCGTCTGCCGCTCTTCGGAAAGCGTCCAGATGAACTGGATCACGCACAGGGCGGCGACGACGAGGAGCGTTGGCTTCCTGCCGATGAGTTCGACGACGAACGCGCCCAGCGGAGCGCCCAGTGCGACGATGGGTGCCGCCGCCAGCCAGTTGCCGAGGACTTGCGGTTGCACGCCGGTGAAGCAAAGCTTGGTCAGGATTCCGACCACCGAGGCGTATGCCATGATCACCACCGAGGTGGGGATTGCGATCTTCAGGTCGGCCCGGCAAACGAGCACCAGCACCGTGTAGATCACCATGTCGATCCCCACCCCGGAGACGGACACCACGGAGGCACCCGCGAGGAGACCGATGGTCAGTCCGACCCGGGCGTCCCACTTCTCGCTGAAGTCCGTCATGCCCTGGTGGGAGGCGATCTCCCTGAGCCGCCACAGGTGGAGGAGACCAAAGCTTCCCCACACCACCGCGAAGGTCACCTTGATCCAGAGGGAGGGCACCCATGGGGCGACCAGGAAAATGCCGAGGGGGACTCCCAGAGTCGCCCCGCGGATCGAGCCCCAGAGCATCGCCGCCGCCAGGGGTTGCCGCCGCGACAAGATGAAGATCGAGGCGCTGGTCATGCCGATCGATTGCACCGCGAAACTGAAATCCCGTCCGAGTTCGGCAGGCTGCCCGAAGAGCAGGACGAGGATGGGAAAGCCGACGGTGCCTCCGCCCATGGGGGTCGACCCTGCGGCATAGCTGCCTACCGCCATGGCGACGGCCATCTGCCAGTGATCCTTTGCCTCCTGCCACAGTCCGAGTCCCGTCACGAGCCAGGTCCAGACCCCGTAGAAACAGGCAAGCCACAGGAACCAGATCCAGAGACGTGGTTTTGGAGGACGGAGAATCGACATCGCCTGGCGGATGTGGTGTAGCAAATCGGCATTGTCCAACGACAATTAAAAATCGGACGCCCCTGCCGCACTCAATGAAGCACCATCCCAGATGGCCATCAGTGGCTCGCGGGTGTGTTGCAGCAGCACTTCGAGGGAATCAGCCATCTGGGGTGCCTTGATCGCTCCGGCGTGAATCCGAAACAGGATTCGCCAAAGTCTGATGGCGCCGATCTCGGAAAAGCCCCGTGATTGAAATCCCGTAAAAAGCGCGACGCATTACATCAGTCCGCATTCTTCACGGGCAGCGCGGCTTGGATTTCCTTCGCCACCTGGGCCGCCAGCAGATGGGTCCCCTCCTCGGTGTAGTGCACGTTGTTTTCAGCCCGCTGATACTTCGCGCGATTGCTTCCGATGAGGGCGTAGAGGTCGTTGATCCGGACACCGTGCTTTTCCATTACGGCCGTCGCGGCATCGTTGAACTCCTTGGCGCGCGCCTCGGTGATCAGTATCTTCGTCTTGCGCTCGGGGCCGATGCTGGGTGGCGTGGTCATCCCGAAGATCAACCGGGCCCCGGTCTTTTTCAGACTGCGGACAATGGCGTCGAGGTTGTCGGCATAGGATTCCGGGGTGGTTTGGGGATTCTGCCAGCCATACCAGTCCCAGAGGCCGAAATTGAAGTGGATGACGTCCCACTTCGTATCACCGACCCACTTCCCGATGTGCTCGACCCCGTAGGCTGACATGCGGCAGTTGTCAGCCGGTCGATGCACATTCGCCTTGCCCTCCAGAAGGCGGCGGACCACGGGCGTATAGCCTTCCGAAATCGAATCGCCGACGATAAACACCCGGGGAAGCGCCGGATCATCGGCAGCGCTGGCGTGTGCATTCTGAATCGGATCCTGGCCTTTCGGCTTCTCCTGGGCGAAGGAGGAGGCCGGCAGGGTGATCAAGGTGGCGAACAACAGGGCGGCGAGCGGTTTCATGATTTGATTGGTGCGGTGGATATCCTTGCGATTGGATATTGTTGAATACGGCATTCGTCGAGCAACTACTTGAAGATGGCAGGAGATGAGCAGGGGGATTGGCTGGAAACCGTGTTTCCATTGACCTTTGAACGGGGTCATTAAACGGGATCAATGAAAGCGCCGCCGAGGCAGGAATCACCGCGTGAGGCGGTTCTGGCGGGCGATGAAGAGGATGGATATGGCGAGGCAGCCGAGGGTCATCGACAGCAGGATGATGCCGCAGTATCGTTGAGTGTCGATGTAGCCTTTGGGCTCGCGGAAAGTGGTGGCGGTGGTGGGCGGCTCGGCGAGGAACGGGATCGGTTTTTCGAGCGCGTGGAAAACGACGCGGACATTCTTGTTGCGGTAGTCGTTGCGGAACGTCTCGGCCTCGCGGATGAGCAGGTCGACGCGCTCGTTGACGAAGAACTCGGAGGCGGGGCGTGCGTCAGGATCTTCCTCGGGCCAGACGATCATGCCCTCGACCTCGCTGCGCGTGCCGGTGGTGGCGAGCCGGCGGACGCGGGCGACGAGATCGGCGGCTTCCTGCTTGTTGGAGGCACCTGCGGCGAGTAGTCGGCGCAATCCTTCCTTGGCGAGTTCGAATTTCTCGGCGTCGCGTTTGTCCAACGGCGGTTTGAAGTGCCGGGCACGGTCGATGCGGCGCTGGAGTCGGACGCGCTCGACCTCGAAGGGGTTTCTGACACCCTGCGAGACGATCATGCCCTCGTATGCGTAGCGCAGCGGCATGATCACGGCGGGCACGGGGATGCCGCCCTTTTCACGGATCTCGCGCGCGTTTTCGAACAGGCCGTGGTTCATTTCCTTGTAGGGCACCAGCGCACCCGCCAGCAGCATCTGAGGCACCAGCAGCAGCGGCACCGAGGTGAGTGCGGCGCGTTCGGTCCTGACGATGGATGAAACCACCAGCGCCATCGCGGTGCCCGCCCAGGCGGTGAGCGTCATCCAGATCCAGTGATAGAGAAGCACGCCTTCGATTTCCAGGAAGTGGTTGCCCACGATCAGATAGATGAGGCATTGCACGGCGGCGACGAGTGCGAGTGCGGTGAACTTGGCCGTGAGATAGGACGTGGCTCCGGGTTGGCAATTTCGCTCGCGGCGCAGCATCGGCCGGTCGCGCAGCACTTCGGTGGCGGAGTTGGTGAGTCCCAGGAACATCGCCACGGTCGCGCTAAGGAACAGATAGGCGGGGATGTGCAGCGCGGTGGAAAACTGATAGGAACCCTGCGGCGAGGAGCGCAGTGTGATGGAGACCAGCGCGGCCAGCAGCGGCGCTTCGAGAAAGGTGCTGTAAAGCGTGCCGCGGTTGCGCAGCTTGGAGAGCAGCGAGCGCAGAAACTGGGTGGCGAACACCGCGACGATGGCATGGAACCGGCGGGCGGGGCGGGGGGGCAGCGGCATCAGTGCGCCATTGCCGGTGTTGCCCAATCGCGTGGCCGCGCTGCTTCCGGTTTGCAGTGCGCGCATCAGGTCGGCGCTTTCAAAGCGCTCCTGCCAGAACGATGACGGGAACCGCCGGGCCGCTCCGCCGCCGCTGCCGATTGAGCTCAGCGGCGTTTCCAGCACATCGAACACAAAGTCCGCTCCGAGCGGCATCTGCCCGCCCACTGCGGGATGGACGATGCCGAGTTCCATGCAGGCTTCGCGGAAATAACCGACCAATCCGGTGGGCGTGCCGAAGTAGGCGAGCCGGCCGCCGCTATCAAGCAGCAGCACTTTGTCGAACAGCCGCAGCACCGGAGCGCCGGGCCGGTGCAGCGAGGCGATCACGATTTTCTCCCTGGCCAGCGAGCGCAGCGTCTCGGCCACGTGCTCCGAGTCCTTCGAGGAAAGGCCCGAGATCGGTTCGTCAAAAAGGAAAACCTCGGCGCGGCTGCCGAGGTCCAGCCCCAGGTTGAGGCGGCTGCGCTCGCCGCCGGAGAGCGTCTTGTCGCCGGGTGCGCCGACTTTGCGGTGGGCGATCGACTGGAGTCCGAGTTCCGCCAGCATGCTGTCCACGCGGCGTTCGTGCTCGGCGAGCGAGAGCGCGGGGCGGCGGATGGTGACGGCGTGACGCAGGTGCTCGCGCACTGTGAGTTGTGGGTTGAGCGCCTCCTCCTGCGGCATGTAGGCGATGAACGGGACAAGGTGTTCGCGGCGATCGTAGAGCGAGATGCCGTTGAGCCGCAGCGCTCCGCGGGTCGGCTGGCGCTGGCCGGACAGCGTGGCCAGCAGGGTGCTCTTGCCGCTGCCGCTCGGGCCGATGATGCAGAGCATTTCGCCGCGTTTCACCTCGAAGTTCACATGGTCGAGCGCCCGCGCGCCGGGGCCGAACTCGTGCACGATGTCGTCCGCGCGAAGCGATTCGATGAGCGTGCGTTCCTCGTCGATGAATCCCTCGCTGAAACGGCAGCGCACTGCCTGGCTGCCCGAGAGGCGGATCAGCGAGCCGTCGCGCAATGGCGCGGTGCCGCGCACCGGTGATCCGTCCACTTGGATCGTGCCATGGCTTTCGCGCACCTCCAGCAGGCCCTCGGCCTTTTGCGCCTCGTAGCGGATGAAGAGCACCGTCTTGGGCGAAAGTTTCGGCCCTAGCAAAAGATCGCCGCTGCCCAGCTCCGCGGCATCGTTCGAGACGAGGTATTCCTGGCGGTCGCCCGCGAGTCTGAACCGCCGCGCCGATTGGGTGGCCTTGCGCCGCAGGTGGTCGATGGTCAGGCTGATGCCGGACGGGGTGCTGAGGCGCTCGTGGTTCAGGCAGCTGACGCGGTCGCCGCGCTTGAGTGCTCCGCGTCCGCCGACATTGAGTTTGGTGTCCTGCAGCGCCTCGATTTCCGCATTGAGGCCGAATTTCACCTTCAACACACTGTGCCGGCCGCGGGTGCGTTCGGCGACGAGTCCGCTCTCGCCGGGCTCCAGGTAAATCACCGGGGCGTTGCCGGTTCGTTTCACGTCCAGGAAAAACGTCAGGTCATCCAGCCCCAGCGTCCATCCCGGGACCACCAGTGGCTGGCCATCCCGCATGCGGAGAAACGCTCCGGATTCCACCGAGCGACCGCGAATCCAAAGCGGTGACGGGCCGGTATTGCGCACCAATATGAGATCACCGGTGCGATAGACGCGGAACTCGTGATCCGCCGCCGCGGGTGGCAGGATCACGTCGGCGCCGTCGCGCCCGAAGATCAGCCGTTCGAAAGGCAGATCCGTATCCTCGATGCCCGCCTCTCCGCGCATTTCCCGTTGGATCGCGCTGCCGAATTCCGGCCTGCCGAGGCGACGCATGAATACTTCGAAACTCGCCCGATTGCGCTCCGAACGCCCGGCTGCGTCCACCAGCGTGAACAACTGCATGGCGAGTGCGAGCTTCTGGGTGTCGTCATAGATACCCTTCAGCTCCAGCGCCAACACTTGCAGAGGACGCGGGTTCCGCACCGCGCGTTGGAGGCGCCGGCCCAGCCAGCCGTGGTCCACTTCGGGAAACGCGCTGCGCAGCATGTCGAGGATCAGGTCGGCCTCGAGCTGGTTCATTGGCCCATCGAGCATCGCGAAGGCTGTGAGCGCGTCCACCAGTGCGCCCACTTGCGCGTCGGTGCCCGGCCTTAGCGCACGCATTCGTGCCACGCCGGGAATGGCGCGTAGCAAGCGCATCAGCCTGCGGCGGATATGCAGGCGCAATTCATCGGCCATGGTGGGTTTGTTGGCAGGCGGTGCGTCCACGGGCTTCTTCTAGGTGGCGGATTCCATGCCCGCAAGTCATCCGGCGCGGGGATTCAGGCTGGCCACGGACTGCTGCCGGGGGTATCATGCAGCCATGAAAAAGATGGCGGCCACCGTTTTCATTCTGGCGCTGCAAGTGATCTGCATACACGCCACCACCATCATGGTGGTGCCGGTGTTCGAACCCCTGAGCCTTCACGGCACGGATGGCGACGAGGCCATTTCGGACACTGGCGAGGCCTTGCAGGCCTGCGTCATGGCGCGTCCGATGGCGCTCACCGGGGCCTTCCCCGAAGCACTCGTCGAGTCCATCCGCAGTCCGCACCGCATTCCCACCAACCACCCGAAATATGAGGTGCAGGAAACCAACCTCCTCGTGCTCGCCAATATCGGAATCGAGGCGGAAATGACCACCGGGGGACTCGTAGTCACCATGGATGTCTCCAACATGGCGATTCCGCCGGATGTCGATCTCACCGCGCGCCAGATCCTGAAGCTCGCCATCGTCGCGCTGCGCAAGACGCTCGAGGCATATCAGGCACCGCAAGACCACCCGCTCGATGTGCGCTTCACCGTGACCGGCACCAATGAAAACAAGTCCGGCCTGTTCGAACTCAATGTCGGTTTCACCGTCCGCGGCGGAGCGGCGGGTAGCTGAGCCGTGATTTCGCTTTGCAAGGCGGCGGCATATTTCCTTTTCTCGTCCAGCCACCATCCAACATGCCGGACCGACCCAAAGATCCCCGTCCCTTCAAGCGCGCCATCCTCAAACTCAGCGGCGAAGCGCTCCGCGGCGCCAATTCGCGCGACAACATATCGCCGGAAATCGTCGACCGGATCGCCGTGGAAATCCGCGAAGCCGTCGCCACCGGCCTGCAGCTCGGCATCGTGGTCGGCGGCGGGAATTTCTGGCGCGGTGCCAGCGCGTCCGCCCGTGGCATGGACCGTGCCACAGCCGATTATGTTGGCATGCTCGCCACCGTGATGAACGCGCTCGCCATCGAAGGCGCGCTCAACCACCACGGTGTGCCCTGTGTGGTGCAGTCCGCCATCGAGATGAAAAACGTGGCCGAGACCTTCATCCGCCGCCGTGCCGAACGACAAATGCGCGAGGGCAAGGTGGTCATTTTCGGTGCCGGCACCGGAAATCCCTTCTTTTCCACCGATACCACCGCCGCCCTGCGCGCCAGCGAAATGGGAGCCGACGTCATCCTCAAGGCCACCCAAGTGGACGGTGTTTACGACAGCGACCCGCGCCACAACCCGGACGCCGAGCGCTACGAATGCGTCACCTTCCATGAGTGCATCACCAAGCGCCTCAATGTGATGGACGCCACCGCCTTCAGCCTCTGCATGGACAACCACATCCCCATCATCGTGTTCGAGCTGGCCCCGGATGGCAACCTGTCCCATGCCTTGCGCGGCCAGCCGATCGGCACGCTCGTGCACGGCGATTGAAAATTTCTCCAATCAACCACCCACACCCGCCATGGACCCGGACGAAACCCTGCTCGAAGTCGAGGATGCGATGATCAAATCCGTCGAATACCTGCTGCACGAATTCGCCGGTGTGCGCACAGGCAAGGCCAGCCCTGCGCTCATCGAGAACATCGACGTGCACGTCCATGCTTACGGCGGCGTCAGCAAGCTCAAGAGCCTTGCCGTCATCAGCTCGCCCGAGCCGCGCATGCTCATGGTGCAGCCGTTCGATCCCGCCACCACGCGGGATATCGAGCGCGCCATCCGCGAGTGCAAGCTTGGCCTCAATCCCGCCGCCGCGGACCGCTCGCTGCGCGTGCCCATCCCTGAGCTTTCGGAAGAGCGCCGCCGCGAGATGGTGAAGCTCGTCAAACAGCTCGCCGAGGAGGCCAAGGTGCGCCTGCGCGCCGTCCGCAAGGACGGCATCGACGCCGCCAAGAAAATGAAGGCCTCCAACATCATCACCGAGGACGGGCTCAAGGACATGGAGAGTGAAATCCAGGACCTTACCCACAAGTTCACCAAGAAGGTGGATGAGCACGCCCATGCCAAGGAGGCGGAGCTGATGAAGGTCTAACAGCCGCCGCCGCGGCACCGCCGGACGCATGTCGGAAAATTTCTATCAAACCGCGACCAGCGCGCCGGCCACCGCCTTCGATGTCTCGCTGCGGCCGCCGGCGTTTTCCGAATTCATCGGCCAGGACAAGGTCAAGGAGCGCCTGCTCCTCATGCTTGAGGCCGCCAAGCGGCGTGGCGATGTGCTCGATCACGTCCTGCTTTCCGGGCCGCCCGGCCTCGGCAAGACCACGCTCGCCAACCTGATCGCCCGCGCCGCCGGCACCCAGCTCCACACCACCTCCGGCCCGCAAATCGAAAAGGCGGGCGACCTCGCGGGAATTCTCACCAACATCCAGAAGGGCGACGTCCTCTTCATCGACGAAATCCACCGCCTGCATCCCGCCATCGAGGAATACCTCTATCCCGCGATGGAGGATTACCGGCTCGACATCATCATCGATTCCGGCCCGTCCGCGCGCTCGATCCAGATCAACCTGCCGCGCTTCACGCTGGTTGGCGCCACCACCCGTTCCGGCATGCTCACTGCGCCGCTGCGCTCGCGCTTCGGCTTGGTGAACCGACTCGATTACTACACCCATGAGGAACTCGCCCTCATCGTCGAACGTTCCGCCGGATTGCTGGATGTGCCCGTGGATCGCGCGGGTGCGCTCGAAATTGCCGCCCGCTCGCGCGGCACTCCGCGTGTCGCCAACGCGCTGCTGCGCTGGGTGCGCGATTTCGCCCAAGTCCGCGGCGGGGGGAGCATCAACGGCAGCATCGCCGATGCGGCGCTGGCCATGATCGAGATCGATTCACAGGGCCTTGACGAAATGGACAAGCGCCTGCTCGAAGTGCTCATCTACAAATTCGGCGGCGGCCCCGTTGGGCTCAACTCGCTCGCCGTCGCCGCTGGCGAGGACGCCGCCACCATCGAGGAAGTCCACGAACCGTTCCTGATCATGCAGGGATACCTCACCCGCACCCCGCGCGGCCGCGTCGCCATGCCCGCCGCCTATCGGAAAATCGGAGCCCCGGAACCTCCGCCCGCCGCCGGAGACAACCAGCCGAGCTTGTTCTAGCGCGGACACGGTGCCGCTGGATCGGAGAGGGGATGGATGCCCCGCGCATGGCATCAAATTTCCTCAAGCTCACGACCGGGCGGCAAAGGAAGGGAAATTGCGGGTTTCCATCGCCTTCCAGCCCGCCTATGATCGCGGCGGACCCCACGCCATGAATCCCGTCGTCAAGGACACCATCGATCACTGCCGCAAGCTCGGCCTGCGCCGCACCAAGGCACTTGAGGAACTCATCGCCACCCTGTTAGAGGCCGACCGGCCGATGACGCTGGCTGAGTTGGCCGCATCCGATCGGCTGGCCGACCAGTGCGACAAGGCGACCGTGTTCCGCCTGCTCCAGCGGCTCGCCTCGCACGGGCTGGTGCGCCGCCTTGGCCTGCACGAGCGCGCCGCCTATTTCACGCTGTTAGTTCCGGGAAAACACAACGACTACCTCATCTGCACGACTTGCGGGCGCATCGAGGCAATCCAGGCACCCTGTCCGGTGCACCAGCTCGAAGCCGAGATCCGCGAGAAGACCGGCTACCGCAATCTCTATCACGAACTCGAGTTCTTCGGCGTTTGCCCCGCTTGCGCCTGAGCCACGTTTTTCTCTGCACGGTGAAGGATCAGAACCGCCTCAGTCACTGGAGACACCGGAGGTCTTTTCCTGCCCAAGTCACAGGATTTCCCGGATGAACGGCTCGCGCTGAAACAAGGCGAAGGCATCGGCTTCCTCGCCGGTGCCGAGGAAGCGTGGCGGGATGCCGAGTTGGTCGTGGATGGTCACGGCGATGCCACCCTTGCCGGAGCCGTCGAGCTTGGTAACGATGAGTCCGTCGAGCGGGCTGGCCTTGTGGAATTCCTTCGCCTGCTGGAGCGCGTTGGTGCCGGTGGTGGCATCGACGACGAGCAGCGTGAGGTGCGGCGCGGATTCGTCCTGCTTGGCGAGGGTGCGGCGGATTTTGCCGAGTTCCTCCATCAGGTTGTGGCGGGTGTGGATGCGGCCTGCGGTGTCGCAAAGGAGGAATTGCGCACACTCGGCGATGGCTTTCTGGTGCGCATGGAAGCAGACCGATGAGGGATCGGCATTGGGATTTCCGGTGACCACGGGCAGGCCGAGGCGGTCGCCCCAGCGCTGGAGTTGCTCGACGGCGGCGGCGCGGAAGGTGTCGGCGGCGGCCATGACCACGGAAAACCCGCGCTTTTTGAGCCAGTGGCCGAGTTTGGCGGTGGAGGTGGTTTTGCCCGTGCCGTTCACGCCCACCACGAGGATGACGAACGGCTTGCCGCCGGGGCGGGGGAGTGGCGGCGGATAATCGAACGGCAGTTTCCCGGCCAGGTGGCGGCGGGTGGTTTCCACCACATCATCGGCGGACACCTTGCGGCCGAGGTCGCGCAATTCATCAATGATGGCGGTGGTGAGGCGGATGCCGAGGTCGGAGGCGATGAGGTCGGCCTCGAGTTCGTCCCAATCGATCTCGGCGCGGTTGGCGATCTTGTTGAACAGCGATTTGAAGAGTCCGGCCATGGGTGCACGCGCAGGGTAGTGGCGGCTGCCGGGGGGGGAAGCCGAAAGAGGCGGAATACACTTCAGGGACGGCAGCGCTTGCGGACTTTTTCGAGCAGCGTGGCGTCGGCCTCGAGCGCGTCGGCAACGGCGCGGATCACTTCGAGCGTGGGGCGTGAGACGTGGTGTTCCATGCCTTCGACGTCGCGATAAATGGTGTCCTCATCGAGTCCGAAGAGACGCAGGAAACGGGTGAGCGTCTCGTGGCGCTCGATGATGGCTCCGGCGATGCGGTGACCTTCCTCGGTGAGGATGGTGCCGCGGTATTTCTCATGCTTGACGAGCCCCTCGGTGTCGAGGCGGCGGAGCATGTTGGTGACGCTGGCCTGGGAAATGCCGAGGTTGCGCGAGATGTCGATGGCGCGGGCATAACCCTTGGCCTCGATCAGGTGGAGGATCTGCTCGAGGTAGTCGTCCATCGCGGTCGAGCCGCTGGTGCGTCGGGTGGCCGCAGGCATGGGAGGGGCAGGCTAGGGGGATTCCGCGGGCTGGGGAAGCCCGCTTTTTCGATACAGATCGGCATTGGATGCCTGGAACTCGGCTTTCAGGCGCACCTTGAGTTTTGAGAGATCCACCAGGTGCCACCTGCCGAAGGTCCACTCGCCGTCCTTGCCGTCGTGCTCGATGCCGATGAGCAGGTGCACCGCGTCGTCGGTGATCTTGAGTGTCCCGTCCTTGGGCTCGAAATAGAAGGTGCGCAGTGTGCTGTGAACGGAGTTTTGTTCGACGAGTTTCGGGTCGAGGTAAAAAACCGCGCCGGTTTCACGGTCGGTGAGGCGCAGGTCGGGATATCCGCTGCGCTGGCGACCGCCCGCACGGGTGGGTGGGGTTTCACAATCGAGCCCCGGGATGGCATGGAGCCGGGTCTGCAGGCCTTGCTCAAAAAAGCGTGACGCTTCATTGATGCGGCGGAGTTTTTTCACCGGTGAGTCGGGCGCGTTGAGTTCACGGAGAGTCTCCGCGAGTGCGTTCTCGATGGCGGCGAGGATGCGGCGGTGGGTGGGCGAGTCATCCAGCGGCAGCACGCGCTTGCCCGAGCAGGCCTCCGCAACGGTGGCGAAGTCGAAGCTGCGGGTGTTGAGGTTTTCGCGCAGCAGGGATTTGACGAGTGCCGCATCCGCATCCTGTCGGGCCGGTTCGGGCTGATGCGGGCATTGCGTGGCAGGCTGCTCAGCGGCCTCGGCTGCTTGAAGAACGAGCAGTGTGCCGGCCAGAGCCGCCGCGAGCCGGGCGGAGAGTTTGCGCCGGGATTTCAAGGTGCCGGGAATGTCCATGCTGCGCGCATTGTCAACGGCGGAAGGCATGGCGCAACGCGAAACGACTGTGCCCCGGCTGGGGAGCCAGCGACATTCCCGGAACAGGGCTGCGAGATCCTGGCAGTGGTGGAGCGCGGGGCTATCGAGGAACTGGTGAGCGAAACAAGGAACATGCACCGCCAATCTGCCGGCCGGTGCATTGTCTCGGCGGGTTGCGAAATCACGCCCGGCACCCGCGCACAGCGGATGCACGGCTGCCGCTGCTTGTGCGATAAACTTGCCTCGGCAGATTGAGGAATTGGAAGCCCGTTATTTTCATGATACGAAAACGCGATGGATCGCATCCGTTCAGGACATTCTGACCCGATGCCATGCCGAGGTGTCCGGCCGGGCCAGGGATTCGGCGGCTTGTCCCGCAAGATCGAGATCCCGTATCAGGTGCTCCAGCAGAACCAGCGAAGCGACCGCGTCGAACAAGGCATCGTGCCAGAATTTCCCCGGCACCAATTCCCGGATCGTCGAAACAAGGCCCCAGTGCCCGCAGAGTGCACCCAGTGAGTGATCGGGCAAGGTCGGCCATGCCGCGCGCGCGAGCAGAAGCGTGTCGATCCATGGACCGAAGCCATGACCGGGAAATGAGCGCAGGAATCGTTTTTCCGTTCCTTTCCCGTGCGCCACAACCACCGCACCGGCAAGGCGCGATTTCAGTTCCGGCCACAACGAAAGCAGGCTGGGGGCATCGGCGAGATGCTCAGGTCCGATGCCATGCACCTTGCGAGCTGACCAGCGAACCGCTTGCCCGGTCTTTACATAGGAAACATAAACAGCCTCATGACCGCCAGCCAGCGACCAACTGGCCAGCCCCACCTGCACCGGAGCATCCGTCGATCCACGTGAGGCACCCGCGCTCTCGAAGTCGATCGCGGTGAACCGGCAGTCACGGACGAGTGGCATCGCGGGCTCAATGCTGACAGCCCGCCGGTTCTGCGATCAACGTGAAACTATGGAAAACGCCTCACCGCGAAACAAAAAAAAACCCGCACCTTGACGGGTGCGGGTTTCGCGAAATTCCAACGATGGAACCATTTTATTCCTGATTCTCAGCTTCCTGTGCCGCGGCATAGGCGCTGGAGGCCTCATGCACCCGGGAGGTGCCCTTGTATTCCTTGCCCAGCTTTTCCACTAGACCGCGCGTCACGAGGTTCTGAAGCTTCTCATAGGCGCGGAGCCGCAGCATCTCCTCGCCGCCGCTCACCGCGTTTCGCAGCTTCAGGTTGGCAAAAACCCTCTCGAAAAGATCGTTGAATCCGAAGATTTTCTTCTCAGAGAGAACATTCACAAGCTCGTCTGTCACATGATCGGGTAGGCGGCGTGAAAACCGCGTGCGTTTCGTAGAGATTGCCATAACGCCGCGAAGCTAGCCCACTTAGTCACGAATGCGACTCAAAAAATGGAGAAAGATTCAAAACCCGGGAAATTTTACGCAAAACTTGAATTTGAAACTCTGGGCAATAATCGAAAGCGGCACTGGATGGTGTCTTGACAGGCGGCAAGAATGTTGCAGTCTCCCGCCCCGCCGCGTTTGAACCGCGGTGGAAAGGAAATCATGAAAAAGGAAATTCAGCCGAAATACAACCCGGTAGTGTTCGTGGACATGACCACCGGCGCACGCTTCGTCACCCGTTCGACGGTGAGTTCTGACAAGAAGGAAGTGATCGATGGCGTGGAACATAGCGTGATCTCGATGGGTATCACCTCGGATTCACATCCATTCTTCACCGGCCAGAAGCAGTTCGTGGACACCGAGGGCCGGATTGACAAGTTCCAGAAGCGTTTCGGGGCCGTGCGACGTGCGGCGAAGCCGAAGCTCGGCTGAAACTGCGGTATTTCCCCCGGTCATCATCCATTCTGGCACGGCCACCGGCGGTTTTTTCCGGCTATTGCACGGCGTGGTGGGATCTGCGAGATTCTAGCCATGAGTCTACGCTTTTGGATTTGGCCGGCCATGTTGGTTGCCTGCGTTGTCGGCATGGTCGGCTGTGGTGTCCCCTCGGGTGTGGTCATGAATCCGGGCTTGGCCGAGGGCAAGGGCGAGCGCTTCGGCTTCCGGAAATGGGTGTCGCAAGACGTCGAGCCCGATCTGGTGGTCATCGGACTGCACGGGTTCTGCGGTGCCTCCGCCGATTACACAAACCTGGGCGACCATCTGCTACGAGGCCAGCCGCGGACCGCCTTGTATGCCTTTGAATTGCGCGGACAGGGCAGCGATCCGATCATCGAACGTCGCGGTGACATCGGGCACCCGGCCGAGTGGTATGGGGATTTGCTGGCGTTCACGCAACTGGTGCGCGAGCGCCATCCGCGGGCCAAGGTGGTCTGGTTTGGGGAAAGCATGGGGGCCTTGATCGCGGCCCACGCCTGGCGTGTCGCCCCGGCAGGTGTTCCGCCATGCGATGCGCTGGTGTTTTCCTCGCCCATCGTGAGGTTCCGTGATGATATCCCGGCGTGGACTCCCGCGTTGGTCCAGATGGCCGCCACTGCCTTGCCCATGGCCAGGGTTTCGCTCAATACCTTGGCAGGCGGTCACGATGTCCAGATGACCCAGAGCACCATGCATGGCGAGCAGGCGAAAAAAAATCCCTACCACATCGAGCAATACACGCTCCGCCTCATCGGCACGATGACGCGTCTGATCGTAGGTATGAATGAGTGCGCCGCCACCATTGATGTGCCCGTGCTGGTCCTGCACGGCGGGCGCGATTTCTTCAATGCGGATGCGGATGTGCGCGGATTTGTGGCGCGCGTTCCGCGTAGCACCCCGGTGCTTTATCGCAATTATCCCGATGCCTATCACCTCCTGATGTATGACGAAAAACGCGACCGCATCTTCCGCGATATCGAGCGCTGGCTGAACCGTCTCAGGGTAAATCGACTGTAAAATTAACCGTTTTACTTTGGGTTTCGCCTTGACGGCGTGGCATCGGGAGACATCCTTCGCGCCCCACAACACCTACCGATTCACACCATGGCCCGTATTTGTATCATCCGAGGAACCCGCGTCCGCGTTGGCGGCAGAATTCACCGCTCCGGTCTGGCCAAGAAAAAGGGCGGAATCGGTCGGCACGTCACCAAGGTCGTCAAGCGCACCATCTCGCCCAACCTCCAGACCAAGCGCATCTGGGTCCCGGAACTTGGCACCCACGTCCGCATGAAACTGAGCTGCCGCGCGCTCAAGACAATCAGCAAGAATGGTGCCTACGCCACCTTGAAAAAGGCGGGCCTGCTCTGAGTTGGCCGCCCGAGCGATTCGATTTCACTGACCCGGTGCCCGCGCACCGGGTCTTTTTTTTGCTGCACCCGGCGCACTGTGAAGCGCCTGTCCATTGCGGTGCCGCTTGCCAGAACCCGGGATGTCGTCTAAGGCCCCGTCGTGAATTGGAACGACCTCTTTCTGCAATTGTTCGACCGCTGTGTGGCTGAATACCGCGGTGGCAACCGGGATTACGCCAGCCATTACGGGGAAAACGACCGCTCGTTTCTCGGCTCGATCGGTTGTCGGCCGCGTGAGTTTTTCGACTTCGTGGAAGACTATTGCGACGACGGCACTCCTTCTCCCGGAACGGCCCTGCTGGTGGCTGCCGTGCGGCGCGATTATTTCCTCACCGAACAGGGTGGTGCGCCATGGAATGGCCCCATGCTCACCCGGAATGAGGTCCCGTCATTCGGCGATGCGCTTGATGAGATCGCCTACCTGCCGAGGATCATCGCCAAGGCACGCGCCAAACTCCGTGGTGCGCTCGATCCGGACCTCATGTTCTGCTGCGGCGGCGACCGTAATTTTTTCCGCAAGCACGGCAACCTGCATCCCGCCGACTTCCTCCGCATCGTCTGGGCCGCCGGCGATAACGACACCCGTATCGTCCAGTGGGTGCGCGGGCGAATGCGCTGACAGCGGTGATTCCGCAAATCCACGGCACTGGCATCGGAAATCACAGGGCTCCGCATTGAAAAAAATCACTACCGTGGCATGCCTGATCCTGAAGCCCGTGCATGCCGCCTGCATGCCTCCTTCCGCGAAACGGGCTTGCCCGGCTTGCTCCCTTGCGGCTTTGGACATGCCCAGCAGATGGCTGGCGGCGATATGGTCGAGCGCCAGCAGCACAGAGAGTTTTTCGATGCTTTCCAATTGCCTCTCCTCGATCTCGCAAACCGATTTGAGGATGCGGTGCAATTCCTCGATCATCCGGTTTCGAAACGGATGCGGGCACCCTTGCTGGAGAACCGGGTGGACGAATATGGGTGCATCCCGGGCCAAGGTGGACCAATCCAACACATGACAATCGACATGACCCAGCCAGCAAATTGTCTTTGACATCAAGGCCTTGCGGGCATGTTTGGTTGCTCCACACATGCATGGGGAAATGATCGATCTTTTGCGCCGCCGCGTGGCGGTGATTGCGGACCACGAATGGCGCGACCGCGACGCGCCGGGACACCTGGAGGCCTTGAAGGAAGTCTCGCTGGAAATCGAGGCGTGGACGAAACGCCAGCAAGCGGATCTCGATGCCCGGCTGCGCCATTATCTCGGCAATGCAAGTTTCGCCAAGGCGCTCGCCCATCTCGAAGCGCCGGGGCAGGGCACCTGATCGCGATGAATTGCTTTTCAAGCGTGGCGGGAGACGTTATCACTCGCGCTGAAATGAAATTCCTGTTGATGATGACAGTCGCGCTGACCGCATTTATCGCCGGTTACAAGCTGGAACCTCTGCTGCGGACGGCGATCACGGCCAAGCCGCAGGCCGGAAATATGGCAGCGTCTCCGGTCGTGCCCAAGGAACTGCAAACCATCACCATCACCAGGCAGGTCACCTTTTACGACAATGCCGCGTCGCGCCTGGTCAACCTCGTGCCCGGCACCGAGGTGAAATTGCTGCGGGTAGAGGACGGGCGGGCGATCATCATGACCACCGGGTCGAAGAGTCCGATTTCCATCGACGTTTCGCTGACCAGTCTGGCCACCTCCGAACCCGAGGCGGAACCCGCTCCCGAGCCCGGCCCGGAACCCGAGGCGGAACCCGAGGCCGTTGAGACACCCGGGCCGGAGCCCGATGCGTTGGTGAAAATCATGCAACAGAGTATCAATGAAGCGGAGATCGCCGAGTTTCAGGCGGATCAGGTTCGCGAATGGCTGCCCGGGCCGGAGGAAACCGTGGACGGCGAAATCTACCAGACGGGCACCGTGCTTTATGACAAGGAGCTGCTCTTCGGCGACAAGACACTGAAGGCCAAGGCCCTCATCAACGATGGCAAGGTGGTGCGCTGGTGCTGGCCGGATCTCGGCATGGATATCAAATGAAGAAGGGAATTTCATGAAACGGGCGCTTGTGGTGGTGATGGATTCGGTCGGTTGCGGCCGCGCCCCGGACGCCGCCGACTATGGCGACGAGGGGGCGGACACCCTGGGGCATCTGTTCGGGCGTATTCCTGGTTTCGAATTGCCGCATTTGGCGTCTCTCGGGCTGCATCGGATTCTTGATCAGGAAAAACCCGCGGATTTGTGGCCCGGCGCGGCTTGGGGGCGGCTGACGGAAGTTTCCGCCGGCAAGGACACGACCACCGGACACTGGGAGTTGATGGGCCATCCGCTTGACGAGCCCTTCGCCACCTTCGAGCGCTTTCCCGAGGGTTTGGTTGCGGAGTTGGAAAGACGCGGCGATGTCACGTTTCTCGGAAACTTCGCTTCATCCGGCACAGAGATTCTCCAGAAACTTGGTCCGCAACACCTCGTCACCGGATTTCCCATTCTTTACACCAGCGCCGACAGCGTGCTGCAAATCGCCGCCCACGAGGAGGTCTTCGGGCTGGAACGGCTGCTCGACCTGTGCCGGACGGCGCGTGCGTTGCTCGACGAGCGCGGCATCCGCGTTGGCCGCGTGATCGCGCGGCCATTTCTTGGCAGGACGCCGGATGATTTCATCCGCAGTGGCAACCGTCGCGATTTTTCGCTGACACCCGGCGAGACCGCGCTCAACCGCCTGCAGGCCGTAGGAGTCGCCACTATCGGCGTCGGCAAGATCGCGGACATTTTCGCCGGTTCAGGCATCGGTGAGTCGTATCCTACAAAATACAACGTCGGCGGCATGACCGCTATCGACCGCCTGTGGGCGGAAAAACGGCCCGGGCCACACTTCATTTTTGCCAATCTGGTGGATTTCGATTCGCTCTACGGCCACCGCCGCGACCCGACGGGTTTCGCGGCTTGCCTGCGCGAGTTTGACCAATGGCTTGGCAGCTTCCTCCCGCGGGTGCGGCCGGGAGACCTGGTCATTTTCACCGCCGATCACGGCAACGACCCGTATCACACCGGCACCGACCACACGCGCGAGCAGGTCCCTTTGATGGCGCTCGGCCCGGTCCAACCGCCCGGCGACGGGGTGTTCGCCGATTTGGCAAAAATGGTGGAGTGGTATTTCGGCCGTGAATGATCCGGTCTTTGGTCTCGACACCCCGCACTCCAGCCACAAAACTCTTCACCATTCCCCGGGCCGATGCGGATTGCTTTGTTTGGAGATATTCACGCCAACCTGGAGGCCCTTGAGGCCGTCCTGGCCGATGCGGCGGAACAACAGGTGGGCGATTACGTCTGCATGGGCGACATCGTCGGCTACAATGCAGACCCCGTCGCCTGCCTGGAACGGATTCGCGCCATGAACTGCCCCACCGTGAAGGGGAACCACGACGAGGATGCCTCCTCGACACACTCTCTCGACAACCTGAATCCAGTGGCCGCTGCCGCGCTCGAATGGACGCGCCGCCAGCTCAGCGACGAGCAGCGGCAGTGGCTGCGCCGCCTGCGCATGGTCCGCCAGGTTTCCGACTTCACTGTGGTCCATAGCACGCTCGACCAGCCGGCACACTGGAACTACGTGACCAACCGTTTCGACGCCATGTCGAACTTTTCCTATCAGTTCACCCGGGTCTGCTTCCACGGTCACACCCACGTGCCGCGCGTTTACGTGAAAAACGACAAGGTCCACGAGGTGCCCGCCGAATCGATCGAAATCGAGGAGAACTCGAAATATTTCATCAACGTCGGCTCGGTGGGGCAGCCGCGCGATGGCGACTGGCGCGCCTGCTACGCAATCTACGACCTGGACCAGAAAGCGGTGGTCCTGCGGCGGGTCGAATACGAGATAGAGGCCACCCAGCGGAAAATCCGCGCCGCCGGTCTGCCCGAAATGCTCGCCGAGCGTATCGCCGAAGGCCGCTGATCAGCGGGGCTGCCTTCGCTCAGCGCGGGATGAGGAAGATGCAGTTTTCCGTGTAGATGATAACCGCGTCGGGTTCGCGCAGGAAATCGGCACCGAACAGCCCGAAGTATTCGTCGTTGTAGTCGCCGCGCATCATGTCGCTGGCGAGCACCTTGCGGTTGGTCAGGGTCACGCTGCCCATGGTGGGTTGCCTGATGTCCGCCACTACGGCCGGGCGATGTTATCAATGATCCATGGGATCCCGCATCGGGTGATTTCCAACGGAGCCGCGACTTTCTTGTTGCAAACCAATCTCAATTACAGATGGTTTCTGCGTGTCGCACGCATCAATGGCCGAACTGGAAATTGACAACGCCATGACGCTGAATCAGGCGGTGGTGGGCTGCGACCTGATGATCCACTTTCTTAGCGGGCCGGCTTGCGAGCGGCTGCGCGACATGGGCTTTTGCGAGCGCATGCAGGTGCGCAAGCTGGCCGACGGCAGGAATCTGATTTGCTCGGTATGTGGCACGCGGATGGCGATCAGCCGTGAACTGGCGGATCAGGTGATGGTGGCCCCGCTGGGATGAAAACCGGCAGTGTCATGGAAGCATCCCGGGATTATTCCGCCACCGTCGCGCTCGTCGGTAATCCGAACTCCGGCAAGACAACGCTTTTCAACGCGCTGACAGGCGCCAACCAGAAGGTGGGCAACTACGCCGGGGTGACCGTCGACATCAAGCTGGGTGAGACACGGACGCCACACGGCAAGAAGCTGCAAGTGCTGGACCTGCCGGGCTGTTATTCGCTCCGCGCCACCTCGCCCGATCAAAAGGTCGCGGTGGATGCACTCAAGGAGGGGCTCGCGGGGAAAGTGAAACCGGATCTGGTGGTCTGTGTGGTGGACGCCTCGAACCTCGAACGCCACTTGCGGCTCGTCCTGGAAATCATCGAACTCGAATTGCCCGTCGTGCTCGCCCTCAACATGGTGGACGTGGCGGAAAAGACCGGCCTGCGTCTCGATCCGGCGAAACTCTCCGAGGAACTCGGCGCGCCGGTGGTGCC
>JALRFY010000131.1 GCA_023253625.1 Akkermansiaceae bacterium
CGGTGGAAGACATTCAGGCCATCGCCCTGCCGATCCTGCGCCACCGCATCATCCCGAGCTTCGCCGCCAGGTCGGAAGGCATGACCTCCGACACCCTGATTGCGAAGCTGCTCGCGGAGGTGCCGGCGGGTGAGGCTGCGCAGAGAAGGGCGAGCTGAAGGGCAGGGGGCGTAGCTTTGATTCCGGCTTTCATTTCGACCGTGCAACTGCCTTCTGACTTTTCATCCGCATCGACGGTCATAGACCGCCGCTACAACACCGCTTCATCCGCATCGACGGTCACAGACCGCCGCTACAACACTGATCATTCGCCTGACCCCTGAAATGGACCATTTGCCCGAAACCCACTACCTCGACCCCACCCTGGCCAGTGGCACGGCCCAGCGATCATGACATTTCTCAATCCATTGCTGTTGTTGGGCGCGTTGGGCATCGCGCTGCCGATTGTGGCGCATTTGCTCAACCGCTTCGAGGTGCGGCGCACCGACTGGGCGGCGATGCGTTTCCTGAACCGCAGCGTGCGGGTCCGCTCGCGCCAGATCAAGCTGCGCGACCTGCTGTTGCTGATGCTGCGCTGCCTGGCCTTGCTCTTGCTGGTTTTCGCGCTGGCGCGGCCGGCCTCCACCGGATCGTCGTGGCTGCCGGGTGAACGGCGGGCCGGCGTGGTGATCGCGGTCGATGCCTCGTTCAGCATGGGCCAGGGCACCGATGGCGCGACGCGCTTCGACGAGGCGCTCAAACGGATCGAGGTGATCCGCTCCAGGATCCACCCCGGCGACCCGGTGACACTGGTGCGGCTCGGCGACGACGCCCGCGTGGTGAGGCGCAACATGGCCTACGATCCGGACCGCTTCGATGAGGCGCTGCGAGAGCTCGCACCCGGCCCCGGCACGCTCGAGCTTGGCAGTGCGCCGAAGCGTCTCGCCACACTGGTGGCGGACATGGAGGCACCGCAGAAGGAAGTTTACCTGATCACCGACAGCCAGGCGGGTGATTGGAAACATCCGTCCGCCCAGCTTCGCGAGGCGCTCGCCGATCTCGGCTCGCAGTCCCAGGTTTTCGTCATCCCTGTGCCGGGCCTTGGCGCCAACCTGGCCGTCACCGACCTCGAACTGGTCTCCGGCGTGCTGCGCAAGGGAACCACCGCCCGCTATCAGGCGACGGTGCGGAATTTCGGGCCAGCGCCGGTTTCCAACGTCGCCGTGGATTGCCGCGTCGATGATGTGCGGATCGATAGCAAGACGATCCCTGGCATCAACCCGGGCGCGTCGGAAACGGTCTCGCTCTTCGTCCCTTTCCACAATGCCGGGGCCACCCGCATCACCGCGCAGGTCCGCGGCGACACGCTTGAGGCCGACAACGTGCGGCGCGCCGTGGCGGTGGTTCGCGACCGCGTATCTGTGCTCTGCGTTGACGGCTCCTCAGGCGATGCCGGGCGGCTGGTGGTCGCTGCGTTGATGGCCCAGGCCGATGGCGGCCAGGGCGAGGATTACGTGGTCCGCGCGATTCCGTGGTTGTCGCTGCCCGCCGAGAACCTCGACGAGGTGGACGTGATCGTTTTCGCCGATGTGCCCGAGATCACCGCCGAGCAGGCAGCCCAACTCGAGCGCTTCGTGCGCCAGGGCAACGGGCTGGTCTGGTTTGCCGGCGACAACGTCAAACCTGCCGCCTGGAACGAGCGCGCCGCCAGCGGGCCGCACCCGCTGCTGCCCGCGCTCATCGGCCGCCGCATTGTCACCAGCGACGCGCTCGGCGTCGGCAAGCCGCTGGATCCGGAAATGCCCGACCACACGGTGTGCATGCCGCTGCTTTCGCTGCCGGAGGATTTGTTCAGCGAGACGCTTTTCCTGCGGCAGTTCGAGGTCGAGCCGCGGCCCTCGGCCTTCCCGTTGCTGCGCCTTGCCGGTAGCGGCCTGCCGGTTTTGTTGGAACATTCGCTCGGCCGCGGCCAGGTGTTCATGTTCACCACCACCGCCGATACGGAATGGAACAACATGGCGCTCACCCCGGTCTTCCCGCTGGTGTTGCAGCAGATCGTTACTTATCTGTCAGGCCGCGAATTCGAGCGCCCGCGGACGGTCGGCGACTCGCTCACGTTGACCTATATTGAGCAGCCCGATGCCAGCGACGCGGTCTTCGACACGCCGTCCGGGGAAATCATCACCGTCCCGGTGCGCGAGGCCGGCGGGCAATTCGTCGCGCTGCTGGAAAAGGCCCCCGAGGCCGGCTACTACACTGCCCGCGTCAGCGTCCAGTCACCCGGCCTGCCGGTCGCGGTGAACGTCGATCCGCGCGAGTCGGACGTTGCCTGCCTGCCGGTGGCCGAACTGCGCGCCAACCTTGAAAGCCTCGGCCTCGACGTGGCCGCCAGCGATGCCGAGCTGGCCGCCGCGATCGAATCGACCCGCACCGGCCGCTCGGCATGGCGCGTGTTCATGATCGCCGCACTCGCGTTTCTCGTTTTCGAGGCCCTCTTTGCCGACCACCTGCTGAACCGCGGCCGCAGGAAGAGTCAGGAAATCTCCGTCACCCCCGAGCCCCAGAATGCCTGAAATGATGACTCTTGCCACCGGCTTTGACGGTTTCTTCTGGGCGCGGCCATTGCCGGCGCCCGCCATGATCGCGGTGTTCGCCGCACTCGTGGTGCTCAGTGTGTTCCTTTACCGCCGCGCGTGGGGGCTGCCATTGTGGCTCCGCGTTCTGTTAGGCGCGGCGCGGCTGGTCGCGCTTGCCTTGGTGGTGGCCTCGCTGTTCGAGCCGACCGGCGTGGTGAATGAAACCCACACCCAGGCGCGCGGGCTGGCGGTGTTGATCGATGTCTCCGAGAGCATGTCCATGAAGGATCCGCGCAGGAACCCGCAGGACATCGCCGATGCCGCGGACGCGCTGGGGATGCTCGCGGGCGAGGATTTCGAACCGGACCGTGTGGCGATGCTTCTCGATGCCAACCAGCGGCAGGTGATCCTGTCCGCCACGCGGCTCGACCTCGCCCGCGGCATCGTGACCGGGCCGGGGCGCCCGGTTTTTGAAAAACTCGGCCAATCCCTCGACCTCAGCTACCACGCCTTCGGTGCCTCGCCGCAAGTTGTCAGCGATGCAGCCACAGTCGCGCCGAAGGACCTCGAGGGACTCACCGCCACGGAACCGCTGACCTCGATCGCTGCCTCGTTGGAGGCCACCGCCAAGTCGGGCATGACCCCGCCGGCCGGCATCGTGTTGCTCAGCGATGGCATCGACAACGCCTCCTCGCAACGCACCGAGGAAGTCCTGCGCGACCTCGGTGCGCGCGGCATCCCGGTGTTTCCGGTGCCGATCGGCTTGGAAAAGCCCGACGACGTCTCGATCCGCAACCTGGTGATGCAGGAGGTGGCATTCTCCGGCGACCGCGTGCCGGTGCAGGTGCAACTGCTCTCCAAGGGCTACGAGCGACGCACCGCGCGGCTCACGGTGAAGCTCAACGGCCGCCAGATGGTGCAGCGCCAGGTGCGGCTGGATGGCGGACTGCAATTCGAGGAGATCGATTTCAACGTCGATCTCTATGAAAAAGGCGCGGCCGCCATCGAGGTGGCCATCGAGCCGTTCGACGACGAGATTTCGGTGGCCAACAACCGCGTCGAGCGCAGCATCCGGGTGGTCAACGAAAAGGTGAATGTCCTCTACATCGAGGGCAACAACCGCTGGGAGTTCCGTTACCTGACCGCCATCCTCAAGCGCGATCCGCGCCTCAACACCACCTTCATCGCCTCGTCGGCCGGGCCCGAGTTCGCGCGCAACTCGCCCGAGCACATCGAGCGTTTCCCCTCGAAACGCGAGGAGGCATTCCAATACGACCTGGTGATCCTCGGCGACGTCGATGCGGACTTTTTCTCGCCCGAGGAACTGGGGCTGCTAGAGGAATTGATCCGCGACCGCGGCGGCTCGCTGCTGGTGCTTTGCGGGCCGATGCACACGCCGGTCTCGTTCGCCGGCACGCCGGTCGAGTCGATGCTGCCGGTGCGTCTCGATTCCGATGGCGGGTGGGAAATCACTTCGGAGTCCGTCTATCCGGTGCTCACCTCGGAAGGGCGCAGCAGCATGGTGATGGTGCTGGAAAACGAGACCGAGGAGAACGACCGCATCTGGAGCCGCGTCGCGCCGCTCGACCACCTGCCGCCGCTGCTCGGCGCGAAACCCGGTGCCACCGTGCTGGCCACGCTTTCCGATGCCAGCGGCGGTTCGCAGCGCTACCCGCTCGTCGCCTGGCATCGCTACGGCACGGGTAAGTGCCTCTCGCTCGCCACCGACCGCCTGTGGCGGCTGCGCTTCAAGACCGGCGACAAATACCACTGGCGCGTCTGGTCGCAGTGCATCCAGTTTCTCACACTCTCGCGCCTGATGGGCGAGCACAAGCGGATCCGGCTCGAGACTGACCGCTCGATTTACCGCGATGGCGACCAGGCCCGCCTTTATGCCCAGGTGCTCGACGAGGACTTCGAGCCGGTTGCCGAACCGTCGTTCGAAATCACCGTCAGCGGGGTGGGGGACAATACGCTGCGGGAAACCGTGAGTCTGCAACCCGACCGCACCTCGCCCGGCCTCTACGAAGGATACTTCACCGCGCCGGTGGCCGGCCGCTACCGGCTTGAGGCGAACGAGGACGACGCAGAGATTTCCAACACCACCGAGTTCCAGGTGGCGGTGGTCAATGAGGAGCTGGCTGATACCGAAATGCGCCTCGCCGGCCTGCAACGGTATGCACGCCTCACCGGCGGTACCATCTTGGGCGTGCGTGACCTGCCGAAACTCGAATCGCTGGTGAATGCGGAGCCTCTCACCACCACGGTCCGCTCCGAGCGTCCGCTTTGGGACAACGGCCTGATTGCCGCCCTGTTGGTCGGGCTGCTTGGAATGGAGTGGATCTTGCGCCGACGACACGACTTGACCTAATGAGCCAGAAATCCCACAGCGCCTTGAACCAATGCCTGCGTGCCGTGTGGCGGCGCGCGCAGCGGAAACACCTGCTAGGCGGGCTGCTAGCCTTTGCCCGCTGGCTCGTTCCCTTGTTTCTGCTGGCGATCACCATCGACCGTTTCACCTTCCTGCCCGGCTGGGTGCGCACACTGGTGGCGCTCGCCGTGCTCCTCGTTTCATTGCGGCAAGCGTGGCGGCACGGCGGCTCGCGACTGCGGCGCTTCGATGCCACCCGCGTTGCGCGGGAAATCGAACAGCGCCGGGGCGACATGGACAGCCTGTTGGTCACCGCCGTGCAGTTCCAGCGCAGCGGTCCTGCGCCGGGCACCTCGGCGGCGATGTGGGATCTCACCCAGCTCAATGCCGAGGTGGCCGCCGAAACGATTCCGCCCCGGGAAATCGTCACCCTGCAGGAGCTCAAGCGCCCGCTGCGGGTCGCGGCCGGCATCGCCGCGGGACTGTTGGTGCTGGCGATCCTCAATGGCCCCTTCATGGCGGCCGGCTTCGGGCGGATTTTCACGCCGTGGCTGGCGATCGCCTATCCGACCAAGACGAAGATCAATCCCGACGCGGACGTGCTGGTTCTCAAGGAAGGCGCGGCGGCCAAGGTGCAGGTCCGGATTTCCGGCTCGGTGCCGGAGACTGCGGACTTCGTCCTGCAGACCGGCGAGGGCCGCCCGCGCGAGATCGAACTGGCGGTGGTCGATGGCCTGGCCACTTACGAGATTGCATCGGCGGCGCGTGATTTCACCTACCGCGTCGAGGCCGGCGACGCCCGCAGCGAGTGGTGCCAGGTGCGGGTGATTCCCGCCCCGCGACTTGCCGAGGTGAAGGTGGATCTCGATTTCCCCGATTACATCGAGCGGCCGGACGAAACGGTCGACGCGCTCACGCTGACGGTGCCGGTGGGCACGAGCGTGAGTTGGCGGCTCACGCTCGACACGCCGATCCGCGAGGCGACGCTGCACCGCGACGGTGCCGGGGACCTGCCGCTCACCATCGGCGACGATGGCCGCACGCTCATGCTTTCGGAAGCCGCCACGGCCTCGCGCGGCTACAGCTTTTCATGGGTGGAAAAGGAGCACGGCTTCGATTTCACCAGCCCGCAGTCATTCCTACAGGTCGCCTCCGACCAGCCGCCGCGGGTCGAGCTGACCGCGCCGGCCGCGAACCTCAACGCGATGATCGGCCGCCGGCTCGATCTTGCTGTGAGAGCGCAGGACGACCATGGCATCGGTGCCACGACCATCACCTACCGCGTGAACCGACGCCCGGAGAAAACGATCACGCTGGCGACGCCGGTGGACGGCAGTGGCGGCGAGCAGGCGCTCGGCTGGGACTATCGCAAGGAGCTGCCCGACCTGCAGATCGGCGACTCGGTTTCCTTCGTCGTCGAGGTCGCTGACAAGTATCCCGGCGAGGCCGGACCGCACCGCGCGCGCACCGATTCGCGGCGCATCACTTTCCTCTCGCGCGAGGAATATCTCGCCGAGATCACCAAGCAGATGGAGCGGTTGCTGACTCGCGTTCGCACCCTTTACCGCCAGGAGCGCTCGGCCTACGAGCTGGGCCTCGAGCTTGATCCGTCGGCCCCCAGCTTTGTGCCGACCTGCCAGCTCGAGGCGATCCGCCAGGAAATGATACGCGAGCAACTCGTCGCCACCGCCGATGAGGTGCAGGCGCTGCTCGACGACCTCGCTGCAAACCAAGTGAGCGATGCAGTGGAAAGCGACACGCTCGGCGCCCTGCGCGACGGGCTGAGACGCATCGCTGCCGGCCCGGTGGCCACTGCCGCCGACCGCCTGCGCGCGCAGGTCGGTGCCGAAACCCGCGACCCATACCTTGCCATTGGCGCGGTCAACGAGGCCGCCCGCGAACTCGCCGGCTTGGTCCTCCAGCGTGGTATCGACGCCGCCCGCGAGGTGTTCGCCCGCGAGACCCAGATGCTGGCACGCGAACTGGCCGGGTTGCGGCTGCGCTTGCTGGACGCCACCCCGGAGCAGTCCGCGGCGCTGGCAAAGGGCCACGAGGACGTTGCGGCCTGGACCGACGAACTGCTCGGTCGGCTCACCGTGGGCATGCGCTACGACCAGCGTCCGCTCGCCGTGCTCGGGCTGAGCCGCCGCATCCATGACCTCCGTGCCGCCGGCCTTGCCGAATCGATCCGCAAGGCGTCAGCGCTCGCCGGCGAGGGTGAGTTCACCCAGGCGGCCATCACCCAATATCCGTTGATCCGCCCCTTGTTGGAGGCTGGCTTCACGATGCGTGCGGGCTCCGAGTATGCCCTGATCCGCGGCTTGCGCGAACAACTCGGCGCGTTGATGGCCGGGCAGCAGGAGCTTCTTGGCACCTGCGAGGAATGGGCCGATCTTGGCGGGCGCGGACCGGAGCTGGCCATGCGCCAAGCCGGCCTCCGAAAGGCCTTGGTCCTTGCGCCGCTGCCAAGAATCCCCGCCGCCCGCCCGCGGCTGATGGATATCCAGTTGCCCTCTCCGCCACCCAGCGACGACCTTCGCCTCCGTGCGGAATCCTTGATGGGCGGCGCCATCCAACAACTCGCTTCAGCCAACCGCGAGGCGGCCATCACCAGCCAGCGCGAGGTGCTCGCCGCGCTGCGCGAACTCGATGCCACCCTCGTCGCGTGGTCCGGTGAACTCGCGCAGATGTCGCTTGGGGTTTCATCGCTGGTTTCTGACGCCACCAACCGCGCCGGGGCCTTGGAAAAATTAGAAACCCGCCAGATCGGCCTGATTGAGCAGACCGAGGAGATCGCCCTCGACGAGAAGGACCCCGGCGGCCTGGTCGCCGATCAACAGGCGCTGCTCGCTGAGATCGAGGCTTTTGTAGCGGAACTCACCGGCGATCCTGGCGACCCGGCAAAGGAAGCCCTGCCACTCCTCGAGCGCTTGGGGGCGGTTTCGGCGGGCATCAAGCTCGCCGCCAAAGCCTTGCAGGATAAGCGCGCCGAGGACGCCATCGAACCGCAGGAAGCCGCCGCCACCGCCCTTACCCAGGCCCGCGCGATCGCCGAGCGCCAATTGCTCCAACTCAACCTGCTCCAGCAGCTCATCGGCTTCGAACAGTCGGTAGCCAAGGCAAGCGAGGGCATGGCCGACATCGTCGGCGGCCAGAACGACCTGATCGCCGCCACCAAGGCCGCAGGCAAGGAGGCTCTGCCGCCGCTGCTCGCGCCCCAGAAAAACCTGCTCGCCTGCCTCACCGACATCGCGCCCACGCTCGATCTCGTCGCCGCGCGCCTCGACGTCGGCACGCCGCTGGTTTTCGCCGCTTCGGACGTCGAGGACGCCTTGCTCGCGATGGAGGACGGCGAGGCGGAGGATGCTGCGGAGATTATGGAAATCGCCGTCGCATCACTGGCCAAGTCACAGGGCTTGGTCGCCGAGATTTCCGCACAGACCGGCTATGTCGCGGAAATCGTCCAGTTCCTCCATGAGGCGCAATCCGATGCCGCCGTGTTCTCCTTCCGCCAGCGGCAGCTTCGCGAGCAAGCTGGCGACGACGCCCTTGCCCGGCAGCAGGCGCTCGCTTCCGATACGGCCCAATACGGCCGGGTGCTGACCCAGGTAGCCGGCACCATCACACTCGAACAATTGGAGGAAAGCGTGCGCGAAAAACTCGGCGACCTCGCTCTGCGGGTCGATTTCCAGGCACCGGCCGCGCACATGGATGAAGCGGTCCGCCTCATCCAGTCCGGCCAGCCGGCCGGCGAGGCGATGCAGGCCGCCGAAGACGCCCTGGCCGCAAATTCCGAACACCTGCTGGTCATCATCACCATGCTCAACGGCCTGCCCGCGATCACCTTGACCAATGCCGATCCGCCGGAACTGCACCGCCTCATCGCGGCCCTCGATCTTGCCAGCAAGCAACGCCACCTGCTCCGTCGGACGCAGGGTGCCGCGGTGCAGGAACTCACGGCATTTGCGGCGGAGCAGTCGAAGCTCGCCGAGGCCGCCGTCAAGCTCACCGGGGGCGAAGCCAGCCATCCGCTGCTGGCCACCGCCCATGCCCAGCTGATGTCGGCAGCCGCAGCTTTGCAAGCCTCACGCAAAGATGACGCAAGCCGCATGCAGCAGGACGCCGATCAGGCGCTGCGCCACTTCATCATCGAACAAGCGCTGGTCCTCAACACCGCCACGCCGCCGCCCTCGGGCAGCTCCGGCGAAATTCCCGCCGAGATTGAAACCAACGACCTTCTCTACGGTGATGCCGTCGCTTTTGTTTCCGACTTCGTCAGCGGCGAGGCGCCGAAGGACAAGAAATCGGAGTGGGAAATCCTCGGCGAGCGCAACCGCGCCGCCCTCAACCAGAACTTCGCCCGCGAGCTGCCGCTCGAATACCGGGCGACGCTGAAGAATTATTACGAAAGAGTGGCGAAATGAAAAATCCGAAGCACGAAACACTCGAACGCCCGCGAGCGCCCGACACATCGAATGTCGAAGCTGGACCTGCGTCATTCCTTGGGTGTTTGGCTGCTTGGGTGGTTTGTCATTCCAGAACCGCTTGGCTGTTCGGGTGTTTCTCCCTGCTCTCCCCCTCGCACGCACAAACCGCCAACGAAGCGGCCATTGATGCCCCCGAGCTCACCGAGGCCGCCGATCTTGCCATCGAGCGCGGTTTGCAATACTTGCTGGCCACCCAGAACGCCGATGGCTCATGGCGCGGCGGCAGCGGTGCCTACGAGATCGCCGGCACCTCGCTCGGACTCATGGCCTTCATGGTCAAAGGGCATTTCCCCGGCTTCGGCCGCCACGGTCCGGCCCTCGACCGCGCGAAGGATTTCCTGCTCAAAAAAGCCGAGGAATCGCCCACCGGCGTGGTCGGCGGGATGTATGAGCACGGGCTCTACACCCTCGCCCTCTCCGAGCTGTGGGGCATGACCCGCAACACGGAGGACAACAAGAAAATCCAGACCGCCCTCGAGCGCGCGGTAGAGGTGATCCTCCGCGCCCAGAGCCCGCTCGGCGGCTGGCGCTACGCGGCGCGCCCCGATGCCGGCCAGGACACCTCGGTCACCGCCATGGTCTTCGTTTCGCTCGCCTCCGCCCGCCAGGCGGGCGTCCTCGTCCCCACAGAGACGATCGACCGCGTGGTCGGCTACCTGCGCGATCAAGTCTGGACGGAGGAGACCGGAGGCTTTGGTTATACGGGCAAAGGCACCACCCTGGCTTGCACCGCCGGCGGTGCCTACGCGGCACAGCTTTGCGGCATGCGCGAGACCGAGTGGGTGCAGGCCGCCATCCGATATCTCGAAAACAGCCCGAAGGTTTTCAATCGCGCGGAGATCGGCTATTATTACTATGCCCATTACTATGCCATCCAGGCCATGGTGCAGGCCGGCGGGGAACACTATGCCAAGTGGTATCCGCAAATCCGCGACTCGCTCATTGCCCTCCAGAAACCCGACGGTTCATGGAACGAAGGCACCGCCGAAAAACCCGAGAACTACCCGCATAAGACCCCCATGGCCATCATCATCCTCGGTACGCCTCACCGCTACATCCCGGTCTATCAGGAATAAGCTCGGCCGATCATGAACCTTCATCCATTTCCCGCTGCAGCCACGTTGTATGCGGCACCCAATTGCAAAGACAATCCGCCGAACAACCTAAATCCCTCCGGGCCGAGCTTGCCGCTGCACTACCGGCCGTTGGTGGCGATCCAGATGCCGTGGACCAGCGGCCAGCCGCAGGGCGGCGCACATGGGGTCGTCGGTCGCGCCCGCTACGTTGTCGCTCAGGCAAGCGCTACCTGCATTTCAAGCAGGCTTATCTCGACGGCGGACTCGACCCCGCCTTTCCGGAACTCCAGACCTGCGGGGGTGCCCAATCGGTAAGCAAGCATCGGGAACGGTGAATGGCAGGGAAAGATTGTTCAATTCCCGGTGAGTATATCGAGAAATACTTCAATTGATGATGAAAACAGAATTCATGAAAAAACATCTGGCCTGCATGGGTGCGTTCTTTCTTGTGGTGTTCGGAGGTTTCCCGACGCCGGCCTTCGGGCAGGATGCTCCGCCGGCGACGCCCAACCCGCCCGTCTCCGCACTTGAAACGGCGCTGGTGGCCGCCGCGGAAGCTTCATCGCCGGCACGCCAACGGCTGGCAATGCGCCGTGTGATTCGCGACGCCGAGGCAGTGCTCGCGCCACTCGCTGGCTCGCCGGACCGCTTCCCGGTCCTCGAATTCCTGTTCCGCGCCCGCCAGCGGCTGGTGGCGCTCGATGACGACACGCAACACCGCATGGCGCTCTTGGAAACCGCCCGCGAGCTGGTCAAGGCCCCCGACGAACACGCAGGGCTCCGGCTTGAGGCTGACTTGCTGCTTTCCCAGGCGGAGCTTGCCAAGCAGGGTGCCGATGCCGCGGCCCGCGCGGAGGCTCTGCGCCCGTTCGTCAACCGCTATATCGAAACCCCGGCCGGTGCCAAGGTCGTGCGCATCGCGATGGTGATGGCTCTCGAACTCGGCGATACCCGGCTGGTCAATCATCTCCGGGAGATGATCGAGAAACGTTTCGCTGCGGACATTGAGATGATCGCCTTCCAGCGCGACAAGCTCGGCGGCCAGGTCTTCGGCGCTCCGTTCTGCGGCACCTTCAAACGTGCGGACGGAAAGCTTCTGCGGTTTCCCATGGACGCCCTCGGGCGCTCGACGATGTGTCTTTTTTGGTCCAAGGACGATGGCGGTCCGGAGTTGATCAAGCAACTCGCCGCCGCTGCCAGCGAAAGAAAAGATGACATGGCCGGCCGTCTTGAGATCATCAGCTTCAATCTCGACGAGCTGCCAGACGCCGGCGAGTCGATCCTGCGCGGACTCGGCGCGGACTGGCAGGCGTTGCACCTGCCCGGAGGGAGGAAAAGCCCGATCTACCATACCTATGCGAGGGCGGACCCACAATGGTTCACAGTCAGCCCGACCGGGCAGGCCGCCATGATCATGTCCGGCTCGACACGCAAGAACGACAGCAGCGGGAACAGCACGGACTACACGCGCGTCTTCCAATCCAATCTCGCCAGGCAGTGGACCGAGCAACGCTACGTCATGCAATTCGCATCGCTGACGGCGGGCGATTTCCTCGTGCTCGACCCCATCGGTGGCATCGATCCCGCCCGCCCGCCGGAGTTGAAAGCTCTCGCCGGGGGAGAAGCGGCTCCGCTGCCACGTGGCCCCAATGCCGTCCCTGAGGAAACCCTGCGGGCCATTCAGGAATGCTTCGTTGCCGGCCCGCAACGCTACCGGATGTCACAGGCCGAGGCGCGCTTGGCTTACGCCAAGGCAGCGGACCTTTGCCGACAGGCCATCGCCGCCCACCCGCAGGCACCCGACCTCTGGATCGCGCGCAACCGGTTGATCGTGGCGCTGATGGGATTGTGGAAAACCAACGCCGACCTCGCCCCTTTTGAAGAGGCTGTGGCGGTGGCGCATGCCGCTCTCGAGGCAGGCTGCCCGCCAGGTTGCGACGTCATCCCGCGCTTTGTCCTGGCCCGCGAGGCGCTGCGCCAGCCTGATGCGGTCCCGCAGGCGGTCGTCGGAAAATGGTTGGAGCCAACCGGCTCCGGTGAGGCTTCCGGTCCCGCCATGGCTGCGGCGGCGATACTGTGTCTCGACGTGGCGGACCGCCGGGGCTTCGAGCATTTCCGGGAGCGCATCCTCAAGGCGCACGCCGGTAACCCGATGCTGTGGGTTTTCAGTGCCTTCCTGCTCGACCGATATCACCGCTACTGGCTGTTCCAGGTTCCTTTCACCGCCGGCTGGTCATACGGCCGCCGCGAAGATTATTTCATGTCGCGGGGTGAACCCGACGATGTGGAGCGCCGCCTCGAAACGGAATTCGAAACGCTTGATGGCGAGCCATTCCGAATCCCGCAGGACAGTTCCGGCAAGTGGACGGTCATTGCCTTCGTCGCGCCGTGGGAAGATCCCAAAAAATCGCCTTTTGCGGAATTGGCGAGGTATTCGGGCACCTTCGTCAATGCGCGGCCCGGAAACGACGTCCGGTTGGTGGCCGCATTCATCGGCGGCGAGCCCGCCGCGATCCGCACGGCAATGGGCGAAAAACCACCGGATTTCCCGGTCTTCACGGTGCCGGGCGGACTCAAAAACCCTTTAATCGCCCAACTCGGCATCCTTTCCGAGGACGAGCGCATGAATCTCGTCGTGCTGCGGCCGGATGGCACCATCGCCACCACCGTCTCAGGTCTTGCGTGGGCCAATGGCGGACGTGAAAGCCCGCAGAATGTGATCGAGTGGCACGACGAGCGCTCGGTCTCCAAGGCTCTTGAGCAGGGCAAGCTCGAGCAGGCCAAGCAGCTCATCTTCACCCTTGCCCCGCCCTTCGATCCCGAGGCGGTCGATGACAAGGGCCGCAAGTTGATAAAACCTCAATTCAGCATCGCCCACTTGCGCGCGCGAGCAAGGGTTTACGCGGCCATGGAGCAATGGGACAAGGCGCTCGCCGATGCCGAGGAAGCCGTCCAGCGCCAGCTCGGCATCGATGGCGGCATGAGCATGCGCACCGGGGAACTCGACGAGTCCGAGACGCTGCGCGACCAGATCCGCATGGCCTTGGATGCCTCCCGCAAGAAACAATAATCCATGAGATTTGCTTGTTCATTTTCATCTCGCCTTCTGCCCGCTACGGGCCAGCTCGACATTCGCCGCTTGCACCACGCCAGCATTTGAATCTAACTGCTGGCCAGCCACCACAAGGAAGCCATCACTCTCTCCAACCACAGCGATGACCGGCCTCTTCCGGCGCAGCTGGGCATTTTCACTGATGATTTTCCGATCCAATCGACACGCCTGGTTTCACCACACCATTGCCCATCTCGCATTCCCCAATCATTCCATCATTTACCATCATGACATCGGATATCGAACATCCCAACCCGCGCCGTAATTTCATCAAGACCCTCGGCGGGCTTACTGCCGGATTGGCGGCGCTGCCATCCCTGGCATCTGCTCAGGCCGCCGCCCCGGCCCGGCCATCCGGTGCGAAATACATGGGAGGATTCGCCGCGCCCAAGCTGGACAAGGTGAAGTGCGCATTTATTGGCGCGGGTGCCCGCGGGGCCGGCCACGTCTCACAACTCGCGGTGATCGAGGGCACGGAAATCGTTGGTATCTGCGATCTGGACGCCGGACGCGCGCAGCGCGCCGCGGACAGGGCAAAAGGCAAGGGCCACAATCCGAAAGCCTACTCCGGTGACGAACATGCCTGGCGCAAAATGCTGCAGGAAACCCGGCCTGATGCGGTGATCATCGCCACTCCGTGGGA
Organism: Akkermansiaceae bacterium; assembly: GCA_023253625.1. Taxonomy (GTDB): domain Bacteria; phylum Verrucomicrobiota; class Verrucomicrobiia; order Verrucomicrobiales; family Akkermansiaceae; genus Luteolibacter. The sequence goes on from JALRFY010000131.1 coordinate 14,245, forward strand.
ACTTCACGCCGAGCAGGCGATCGGATCGATGAAGGCCGGCTGTCACGCCTTTGTTGAGATCCCGATCGCCATCACCATTGCGGAAATGTGGGAGCTTGTGGACACCTCTGAAGCCACCGGCCGCCATTGCATGCTCATGGAAAACGTCAATTATGGGCGCGAGGAGCTGCTTTACCTCAGCATGGTCCGCCAGGGCGTGCTCGGCGAGCTGCTCCACGGCGAGGCCTCCTACATCCACGAGCTGCGCGGCCAGATGAACGGTGGCAACAGCACCGGATCGTGGCGCACCCATCACTATGCCAATCGCAACGGCAATCTCTATCCCTGCCACGGCCTCGGCCCGGTGGCCCAATACATGAACCTGGCGCGCGGCGAGGACAACTTCCGCCGCCTCGTCTCCTTCTCTTCGCCGGCGAGGGGCCGCGCTCTGTTCGCCGCGAAATCCAACAACTTGAGCAAGCCGGAGTTCAAGACCATGGATTACCGCTGTGGCGACATCAACTCCTCGATTATCAAGACCCAGCTCGGCCGCACGATCCTCGTGCAGTGGGACGAAACCTCGCCGCGGCCTTACTCGCGCCACAATCTCATCCAGGGCACGCTCGGCACGCTGAAGGGATTTCCGGACGGCATGGCCATCGAGGGGGTGACCAAGAGTTATCACAATTGGACCGGCAGCGAGGAGTTTGCGGCGATCGCGGAGAAATACGAGCACCCGCTTTTCAAACGCATGGGCGAACTGGCGCAAAAAATGGGCGGCCACGGCGGCATGGACTTCCTGATGCTTTATCGCATCATCGAGTGCCTCCGGAACGGCGAGCCGCTCGACCAAAATGTCTATGAAGGCTGCTTCTGGTCCGCCGTCGCCCCGCTCAGCGAGAAATCCGTGGCGGAAGACGGCATGCCGCAGGACTTCCCGGACTTCACCCGCGGCAACTGGAAAACCACCGAGCCGCTCGGCATCATCGCCTGAGCTGGCCGCGGTCTGGCGGATGAAACTGAAGCCAATATGTCCAACCATACTTTCCCGCCCATGCTGGCGTTGCAACTCCACCCGCTCGATTGGGCGATCATCGCCATTTTCTTCGCTGTCGTGGTCGGCATCGGGATTGTCGCGTCGCGCTTCGCCGGAAAAAGCTCGGAGAACTATTTCCTCGGCGGCCGCACGATGCCGTGGTGGCTGCTGGGCATCTCCATGGTCGCCTGCACCTTCTCATGCGACACGCCGAACCTCGTCACCGACATCGTCCGCAATCACGGTGTCTCCGGCAACTGGGTGTGGTGGGCCTTCCTGCTCACCGGCATGCTCACGGTGTTCATCTATGCGAAACTGTGGCGGCGCTCCGAGGTGGTGACGGATCTGGAGTTTTATGAACTCCGCTACAGCGGCAGGGCTGCGGCTTTTCTCCGCGGCTTCCGCGCGCTGTATCTCGGGGTGTTTTTCAACTGCGCGATCATGGGCGCGGTCGGCCTGGCGGCGATCAAGATCGGCCAGGTGATGTTCGGGCTCTCTCCGCTCGAATCGATCGTCTATGCATCGATCGCGGTGGCGATCTATGCCACCCTCGGCGGCCTGACCGGCTGCATATGGGCGGACTTGTTCCAATACACACTGGCGATGGTCGGCGCGGTGTGGGCCGCAGTGATCGCGCTGCGGCATCCCAGCGTGGGCGGCCTCGATGGCTTGTTCGCGGCGATTCCCGCGGAAAAGCTCTCGATCTTCCCGCCGATGGAGACGCCCGAACAATTCTGGGGTGTGTTCGTTCCGGTGCTGCTTATCCCGATCGCGGTTCAATGGTGGAATGTCTGGTATCCAGGTGCGGAGCCGGGGGGTGGGGGATACATCGCCCAACGGATGCTTTCGGCGAAAAACGAGAAGCACGCGATCGGCGCGACGATGTTCTTCAACTTCATGCACTATGCGATCCGGCCGTGGCCGTGGATTATCGTGGCCTTGGCCTCAATGATCGTCTTTCCGTCACTGGATGATATCCATGCGAGGTTCCCCAACATCGATCCGCAGTTCCTCAAGGAGGACATCGCCTATCCGGCAATGATGACCCTGCTGCCCACCGGCGTGTTCGGGCTGGTGGTCGCCGGCCTGATCGCCGCCTATACCTCGACCATCGGCACGCACCTCAATTGGGGATCATCATATTTCGTGAACGATTTCTACAAACGCTTCATCAAGCCGGATGCGAGCGAGAAACACCTCGTCAGGGTGGGCCGCATCTCCACCATCGGGCTGATGCTGCTGGCGGGATTCGTGGCGCTGAACATGGAGAACTCCAAGGGGGCCTTTGACCTGTTGCTGCTGATCGGCGCGGGCACCGGGTTCATTTACATCCTCCGCTGGTTCTGGTGGCGGATCAATGTCTGGAGCGAGATTACGGCGATGATCGTCTCATTCATCGTTGCCGTGACCTTCCTGCTGCTCAACCGCCACGTGGGATCTGGTTCGGAGCATTGGTTTTTCCAATCGCACTGGCAGTTGCTGATGGGCATTTCCATCACCACCTCCTGCTGGGTTGCCGTCACCTTGATGACCCCTCCGGTGGATGATGAAACGCTGCGTGGTTTCGTCCGCAAGACGCGCCCCGGCGGTCCGGGCTGGAGGCACATCGAGGACCAGATCGTCGCCGCGGGCGGCCACCGCGTAAAGCCGCGGCTCGCCCTCAAGGTGCTCTGCGTGTTCCTCGGTGCCTTCGCGGTGTGGGGTTCGCTGTTCGGAATTGGCTCGTTGCTTTACGGAAAGCCGGGTTACGCAATCGCGCTCTTCGCGGTGGCGGCGGTCTCGTTGGTGGCGATCCTCCGCACCTGGGACCGCATCAGCGGCGGGGACCTGGCGGGCTGACCCAATTCACCGGAGCAAAGGCCTCCTGCAGCAATTCCACTCAGTTTCCATCTCTGTCCCAAGATTTGGGGACATGACAGAAATCCGGAATTCCCGCATGTTTCACCCGTTCAGGGGAGAGGTCCCCGGTTTCATACGGTTTCAATGACAGAAACAAAAACGGGTCGCGCGGGGGCGCGGCCCTTTTTGTTGGTATCGTTCGTGTGGGCGGAGAACTGGATCTCAGCCTAACCCTTCCCCAATCGGGAAACCACAGGCAATCACCCTGGTTCATGGTCATTTCCAGCAAATCAATCGGTGAAATCTGCGTAAGCTGTGGTTCCTGCCGCCGATCTGCCGATTGGCTCTCCCGCATGTAGTCGCCTTGGCAAGCAGGGGCGCGCCCTGTTGCTTGGACGGCTCACTTGATGAAGCGGATGGTGAGCGGGAAGCGGTAAATTTTCCCCTCGCTGGCCTTGATCGCGCCAAGGACCACCAGGATGAGCCAGGTAATGACAACTGCGGGAGCCAGCAGAATGCCGATGATGACCAAGATCGAAAGCCCGGCGACGATGCCCAGGGCTTTTGGTTGGCAGAGGTCATGAGGTAAGTCTGGCGCGGGTGAGCAGGGCGATGGCAGTGTCGACGTCGTGCACGCCGCCCGCGGCCACCACGCCCACCTCGGCCGGCAGCGACTCGCGCATGACCTCCACGTCCTGCGTGCGGGCGGGGCCGGCCAGGCCCGTGGCGGTGACCACGAAGTCCGCGCCCGCCACCGTGGCCACCTGGCACGCGGCACGCAGCAGGCGCTCGCCCAGCAGGGGTGCCTCGAGCACCGCACGCACCATCACGTGGCTGCTGGTGGCATCACGCGCGGCGTCCACCACGGCGCCGAGGTCGGCACGGGCGATGCCGGGGCGCCCGCTCAGCATGGCCGACACGTTCATCACCACGTCGATCTCCCGCGCACCCGCGGCGATGGCCGC
>JALRFY010000245.1 GCA_023253625.1 Akkermansiaceae bacterium
CTGGGTGTCCACCTTCTTCCAGACCACCACCGTGCTGATCTCGGTGCCCTCGGTGGTCATCATCACCTCGATGCTCATCTCGCTGTGGGGCGGTTCGATCCGTTTCAGCCCGCCGATGCTCTGGGCCTGTGCGTTCATCCCGATGTTCGGCATCGGCGGCCTCACCGGGCTGCCGCTCGCCTTCAACCTCGCCGACCTCCACCTGCACGACACCTACTACGTGATCGGTCACTTCCACTACGTGGTCGCTCCAGGCATCCTGTTCGGTTTCTTCGCCGGCATCCTCCACTGGTATCCGAAAATCACCGGACGCTACATGAGTTCCTGGCTCAACCACCTGCACTTCTGGCCGAGCCTGGTCTGCATGAACATCATCTTCTTCCCGATGCTGCTCCAGGGCATGGCCGGCTTCCACCGCCGCTGGTACAATGGGGGCGACGCCTACCTCGACAAGGCCACCGCCGCAACGGGGGATGGCACCAACGTCTTTGCCAACACCGTGGCACAGAACCTCGACATGAACATCTGGATGTCGATGGGTGCCTGGACGCTGGCGCTGGCCCAGATTCCATTCATCATCAACCTCTTCATTTCCTGGAAGACCGGCAGGAAGGCGGAGGGCGACAACCCTTGGAACGCCACCACGCTGGAATGGGCCACACCCACGCCACCGGGACACGGCAACTTCACCTTTGATCCGGCGGTTTACCGCGGACCCTATGAATACAGCCGCCCCGATCGCGATGAGGATTTCCACCCGCAGTGGATCGAGCCCGAGAACCGCGACAACGGCGACAAACCCGCCCACTGAAACGGCCGCATCCTGTAACCGACAACCGCTCACTTGATTCTCACCCGCAATGGAAATCCCCTACGTCGTCACACCCCGCAAGGATACCGGGCTCTTCAACTCGAAGATCGCCATCTGGCTGTTCCTGGCCTCGGAAGTCATGCTCTTCGGCGGGTTTTTCTCGGCCTACGTCTTCCTGCGTCTCGGTGCGGATTACCCGTGGCCGGAGCGCACGCTGCCGGTGCTGCCGGGCCTCATCAACACCTTCGTGCTGATCGGTTCCTCGATCACCGTGGTTTTCGCTTGGGCCTCGCTGAAATTGCGGAATTGGAACCATTTCCGGATTTACATGGGTATCACGCTGTTCTGCGCCGCCCTCTTCATGGTCTTCAAGGGCATCGAATACAACGTGAAGTTCCATCACCAGGCGGTGCGGCTCGACGACTACACCATTGTCGAAGGCCACCTCGGCTATGAAAAGGAAGGTGATCAATATGTGCTCGACCACCACGGCAACAAGGTCGAGGAAAACATGATCCGGATTGAAACCACCGGCCTGACGTTCAGCACGGTGAGATATCACAAACCCTGGGTCGAGGAACTTCTCAGCCAGCTCGAGCACCGCGAAAAGAACGCTTCCGTCAAGCTTGCTGAAGACATCGACGCGGTCGTTGAAGAAGGCAAGCCCGCCGAAACCCTCGCCAAGGCCGGCGAGGAACTCTCGCTCGACCTGCTTGCCCGCATCCGCAAGGCGCACCTCAAGGCCCGCGCCCACAATGCGGACCTGCGCACCGATTCGCTGCGCGAGGCATGGAAACAGGCGAAAAGCGCCAACCCGGGCAAACGCGATTGGCAGTTCTCCTCCGATGTGGATGTCAATGTGGAGGCGATCAAAGACCAGTTGCTCACGGAGATTCCCGCGGTTTCCTTCGTCGTAGAGCCGGCCGTGAAGTTCGAGTTCAAGCCTCGCGATGTGCGCGAGGCCGAGACCCAATCGCGCCTTCGCGACGATACGGTCATCGACGGCAAACTGCTCGCCAGCCCGATGGTGTTCCACTATGTGGATGCCATCGATTTCCGCCACCTCGCGATGAAGGCAGTGGAGAAAGGGCAGGATCCGATCTCCGCAGTGGAAAATTCCTGGCTGGTTCAGAACCACGAATTCGCCCGCAAGGCTTGGGACTGGAACAAGGCGCAGGTGGCGAAACTCGAAGCGCGGCTGCTTGAAGACTACGGTGTCCACAAGGAAACCGGCCTGCCCAGGCGCGAACCCACCGCCAAGGAACGCTACCGCATCGATTGGAAGGACTTCGTGGCCATGTCCGATGGCGTGGACCGCGGCAAGGGCAATATCCGCATCAAGGAGGAGTTCATGGGTCCGGATTACAAGGGCCGCGAGGAAGCCCGTACTTTCCCCGAGCACTTCTCGCTGCCGCGTGAGCAGGTGGCGTTCGCTTCCAAATTCACCCCGGCATGGAATACGTATTACGCGTTGTATTTCACCATCACCGGCCTGCACGGCCTGCACGTCATCGGCGGCGCGCTGGTGCTCGCCTACTACCTGTTCTTCGGCCGTCGCATGTTCGAGAGCAACCCAGAGTGGCTCGCCAACCGCGTCGAGATCGGCGGGCTTTTCTGGCACTTCGTTGACCTCGTCTGGATCTTCGTCTTCCCGATCTTCTACCTGATGTGATCCACGCCGATGGATGCAATAACCAATCATCAATATTCAATCTCCAATCCCACATGGCCGACACACCCGAAGCAGTGAAGAAATCCATCCGCACCTACATGCTGATCGGCGCCATCTTGTTCGTGTTCACCGTCATTACCGTGGCGGTGGCGAGTTTCGAATTCCTCGATTTCGGAATCCATGGCTTCGACTGGGTGGACGCCATCATCGGCCTCGCCATCGCGTCCTTCAAGGCCACGCTGGTGGCGGCCGTGTTCATGCACCTGAACCACGAGAAGAAGGCGGTTTACTGGATTTTCGGCTCGGGCATCGTTTTCGTGATCGGTCTCTTTGCGCTGACCGGTCTGGCCAAGTGGGATCCGATCCATGACCCGTATTTCTTCGGGGACGAAGCCGCCAATACCGCTCCTGCGGTTGAAAACGCGGAGACCGATGGTTGATTGATCCCGCCATGACTCTCAAGGGATTCCATATCGTATTCGTGACGGTGAGCCTGATGCTCTTCGCCTTCCTGATTGTGTGGGGCTTCCTGCTTGCCCCGGAAAAAACCACGCTCGCCACCGCGATGGGCGTCACCGGCATCGTGGGCGCGCTGCTGATGCCCCTTTACGGCGTCTATTTCCTGCGCAAGGCCCGCCGCATCCACCTCTAAACACACACCCCGCCCAGCCATGACCTCCATCATCCCATTCGCCTGTTCCACCTGCCGCGTCACCATGATCGAAGGCGGCGGTGACGCCGCCGGTTGGTCGATCTTCTTCCTGCTGGTGGTGATTCTCGCCATGCTCGGTGGCATCGCTTACTTCATGTTCCGCATCGCCCGTCGCGAGAAGGAACATTTCGATCCCGCCTACGCCGACGATTACGTTCCGCGGGACTCCGAATGACCCGTTCTCCCAGTATTTCAGCATATCAGCATTTAACTCCATGAGCCCCAGCAAATTTCTCGGCATCCCGGAAAACTATTCCCTGCACGGCCAGCAGGTGGACCACATGCTTGATGTGGTCCATTGGTTCATGATCGCCCTGTTCATCGGCTGGACGATTTTCTTTTTCTACTGCATTTTCCGTTTCTGGCACCGCCGCCAGCCCAAGGCGTCATACACCGGGGTGAAGAGCCACCTGTCGAGCCACCTTGAAGTGGGTGTCATCATCGTCGAGGCTGTGCTGCTGCTGGGCTTCGCCTTCCCGCTCTGGGCAGAGCGGGTGGATCATTGGAAAGAGGTTCAGAAACTCGATCCGGAACGCGTCCGGGTGATCGGCTGGCAGTTCGGATGGACTTACCATTATGCCGGGGCCGACGGCAAGTTCGGGCGTACCAGTGGCGACCTGATCAAATCGGTCGGCGACATTGGCCTGGATATGGACGACCCCAACGCGCTCGACGATTTCGTCAACCCGATCCTCCGCTTGCCGGTGAACCGTCCCGCGGTTCTGAACATCACGGCCTCCGATGTGATCCACAACTATCACATCGTGCCCATGCGCATCCAGCAGGACGCGATCCCGGGTCGTGAGATTCCAATGTGGTTCACGCCCACCAAGGAACTCGAAACCTATGTCGTGTGCGGCCAGTTGTGCGGCGAGGGACATGGAAACATGATCGGCCGCATGGAGGTGGTGCCGGAAGCGGACTATCAGACATGGTTCGACGGGCTCAGCAAGGCGGCGCTGGACAACAATCGCCGCTGAAGTGTGAGGGGCGTGCATCATGAATGTGACACGTCCTTCGCTGCTTTCCCCAAGCTGGAGTTTGCTGAAATTTCTGAACCGGTGGACCGGATTGCGGAACCGCACCCGCCAACTGCTGTGGCATGGTTTGCTGATTTCCGCATGCTTGCGGGAATTGCTTTTCAAAGCAACATCCTGGGCGTGAACTTTCCGCAGCAAACCGTGTGAGCCCAATGTTCGATTCCACCATCCGCCGCATGCCCCGTCCGCAGGAGGTCGCCCGCATGACCACCGGTGAAATCCGCGACGCGTTCCTCTTGCAGGAACTTTTCCAACCCGATGTCTTCCACGGCGTCTTCACCGACCTCGACCGCATGGTGGTGGCCGGGGCGATGCCGGTGAGATCCGCCATTGCCCTGCCCAACCACAAGGAAAGCGGTCACGATACGTTTTTGGAGCGCCGCGAACTCGGCGCGATCAACACCGGAGGCGCGGGAACCGTCACCGTGGATGGCACCGTGCACACGGTCGAGGCGCTCGGTTGCATTTATGTGGGCATGGGCGCGCGCGCTGTGCGGTTCGCCAGCGTGGATTCCTCGAATCCTGCGAAATTTTTCATCCTGAGCTGCCCGGCGCATGCCGCACATCCCACGGTCACCGCCACGCGTGAGGATGCCAACAAGGTTGAACTGGGTTCTCCCGCGACTTCAAACGAGCGCGTGATCCGCCAATACATCCATGAGGATGGCATTCAAAGCTGCCAGCTCGTGATGGGCTTCACCGAACTGGGCGTGGGCTCGGTGTGGAACACCTTTCCGCCGCACACGCACAACCGCCGTTGCGAGGTTTATCATTACTTCGACATGGAGGACCGCGTGCTCGCGCACTTCATGGGCGAGCCGCAGGCCACGCGGCATTTGTTCCTTCGTGGCGATGACACGGTGCTTTCGCCCGCTTGGTCCATCCACTCCGGCTGCGGCCAGGGCAACTACAAGTTCATCTGGGGCATGGCCGGGGAGAACCAAACCTTCACCGACATGGATGCCGTGAATCCGGCGGACCTTCGGTAGCGGTTCTTGCAATGCGGACAAGGTGGCTTCAGGCGAATTGCAGCCGGTCGGCGGCAAGATGTTTCCGTAATCCCTGTCACAAAATCGTCAAAAACTCGGTAATAACATGGTGGATACGCGCCATACGGTCCACTTTCGTCCTCAAAATTCACCACAAATCCCTTGTCATCCGCCATGTCACTAGTTATAGTAACAAATATCCTCGCAAGCTCATGATATCCGCCTCTCCGCCTCTCCGCCTCTCCGCCTCTCCGCCTCTCCGCCTTCATTCCACTTCTGTTGCTTCCACTGAGCGCTGTTGATGCCGACACCTTCGGGTCAGGTGCCAACGAGTTCACCATCGACTTCACGACCATCGGCAACGCCGGAAATGCGGCGGATGACACGGGGTATGGAGCAGTCGGCTACGGCTATCGGATCGGCACCTATGAGGTGAGCCGGGGGATGATCGAGAAGTACAACGCGATCGGCGGCGGGCCGACCATCACATTAGCAGACATGACCTCCTTCGGCGGCAACGGTGCGGACAAGCCAGCGACCGAAGTCAGTTGGAACGAGGCGGCCCGCTTCGTGAATTGGCTGAACACCAGCAAAGGCTACAGTCCTGCTTACAATTTCACCACTGGCGGTTTCAACGACAACATCGCGTTGTGGACCAGCGGCGAGGAGGGCTACAATGCCGCCAATCCCTTCCGCAACTCCAAGGCCTACTATTTCCTGCCCAGCGAGGACGAGTGGTATAAGGCGGCGTATTACGATCCGAACGCCAATGGTGGACTTGGCGGCTATTGGGACTACGCGACCGGCAGCGACAGCGCGCCGACGGTGGTGGCCAGCGGCACGACAAGCGGCACGGCGGTTTATTTTCAGCCGCTAGCCACCGGCCCGGCGGACATCACCAACGCGGGCGGGCTCAGCCCCTACGGCACGATGGCGCAGAACGGCAATGTCTGGGAGTGGGGCGAATCAGGGTCCACGCCGCCCAATAATTCGGCGAGTGAGTCGCGGATTAACCGCGGCGGCGGCTGGAACAATGTTTCCGGCACCCTCGTGTCGTCGGACCGCAACGCCACCGGCCCCACGAACGAGTTCGACAACTATGGGTTTCGCGTTGCATCGGTTCCTGAGCCCTCCGGATGCTTCGCAACACTGCTATGCGTGTTGGGAGTTGTGCTCAGAAGGAGACGTTGATGGCTTCCCTTTGGACTCTGGCTCTTCGCCCTTTTCCTTTGTAGCGGCGGTCTATGACTTTGGCCTCTGTAGCGGTCTGCGACCGTCGCTCCATCTCAAACAAGTGTGACGGTCGCAGGCCGCCGCTACAATGAATTCAAAGCGGGCGGGACGCCCGCGCTCCCCTAAGCCCCGCGCCGCGGGGCGGAATTTTTTTCATGAAACCCTATGTGGCAAAGACCAGCTGGTGCGGCTGTGCATGGACCGCAACCTGATCAGAAACCGGCAGTTCCTCTTCAGCGCCACCGCGCTGGAGGAATGCGGGCGGATGGTCGGCGGCTGGGCGAAATCAATTGGCGGATCGACAAGCGGCGGAGAGGGGGCTGGGGTGCGGTCAAGAAACGCTTGCTGACGCGGCTTTGCTGACGCGTGAAGGCGATGGATTAGTGGCCCTGTGCCCCGAGATCGACGTGGTCTCGCAGGGATATACGGTGGAAGAGGCGAAGGCGAACCTCCGCGAGGCGGTGGAACTGTTTCTCGGATTCTGGAGCAGGTAGGGAAATGAATCCTGTCGTGTGGCGGAGACGGATATTGTTACTCATGCCCCTGGGGTTGCGCTTCCGCTGTATCCTGCCACGGTAAAGTCATGATGCGCTTCGAAAACAAAACCGTCATCGTCACCGGCGTGAGCCGTGGCATTGGCCAGGCCATCGCCCTTGGTTTCGCCCGCGAGGGCGCGCATGTCTTTGGCATCGGTGTGAGCGAAGCCAGTGAAACCGCGGAGAAAGCTGCCGCGCTCGGCGCGAAGTTCAGATCGATCAAAGCGGACTTCGCAAAACTCGATCAGGCGGGCGCGCGCGATGTCGTCGCCAAGACGGTGGAAGCCGCGGGACGAGTGGACGTGCTGATCAACAACGCGGGCATCATCCGGCGCCATCCGGCGGTGGAGTTTCCGGAGGAGGATTGGAACACGGTCATGCAGATCAATTTGAACGTGCCTTTTTTCCTGTGCCAGGCGGTGGCCGGTTGGTGGCTTGGCGGCGGGCGTGAAGCGTCGTCTGCCGATGCACGGCTGCGCATTGTCAACATCGCGTCGATGTTGTCATTCCAGGGCGGGATTCTCGTGCCGGCCTATACCGCCAGCAAGAGCGCCCTCGCGGGAGTCACCAAGGCGCTGGCCTGCGAGTGGGCGAAGGAGCGCATCAATGTGAATGCCGTCGCACCCGGCTATATCGCCACTGAGAACACCAGGCCGCTGCGCGAGGATCCTGTGCGCAATCCCGCGATCCTGGCGCGGATTCCGGAAGGACGCTGGGGCGCGCCGGAGGACATCGCGGGTAGCTGCATGTTTCTTGCCTCGGCGGATGCGGACTATCTCAACGGCGCGGTGCTGAACGTGGACGGCGGATGGCTCGCCCGATAGATCAGCGCAGTAGCGAAAGAATCGGCTGCGGCCATACTCCGAAGACGAGAGTGGCCACGGTGAGCACCGCCACGCATGCCTTGCTGATGGCCGGCAGCGTGACCGGGGCCTTGCCTTCCGGTTCCGACCACCACATCGCGCGCACCACCTTGAAATAATAGTAGAAACCCGCAGCCACGGCGACGAATCCGACGCCGACTCCTGCCCACAAGCCGGAGTTCACGGCGAGCTGGAAGACAAAGAACTTGCCGACGAAGCCCGCGGTGAGCGGCACGCCTGCCAGCGCGGCCATCAGGATGGTGAGCGCGAGCGCCAGCGTGGGATTGGTTTTTCCGAGGCCGTTGAAATCACTAATCGCCTCGCCGTCGCGCTGAATGCGGATCTGGGAAAGGATGAAGAAGACACCCAGTGTCATCATCAGGTAAGTGGCGAGGTAGAGGGAGACGGTCAGGGAAGAACCCAGTGAATCCGCGGAATCGGATTTGCCGGCAGCCAGCGCGAGAAGCAGGAATCCGGCGTGAGCGATGGATGAATAGCCGAGCAAGCGCTTGAAGTTTGTCTGCGGAATGGCGGCGAGGTTTCCGAAAAGCAACGTGGCGATGGCCAGGATGGCCAACAGGTTGAGAACCGGCCCGCGGGTGAGATCGCTTGCGAGGAAGGGATCGAGGAAACGCATCATCAGGATGAAACCGGCGGCCTTGGAACCCACAGAGAGGAAGGCGGTGACCGGCGTGGGCGCGCCTTGATAGACATCGGGAATCCAGACTTGCATGGGAACCGCGCCAATCTTGAAACCAAGACCCACCATCACGAGCGCGATGCCGAAGAGGAGCGCTGGGAGCAAAGCCGCTGGGAACACCCCGCTGAAATGAATGGGAATTGTAATGTTATCGGCAACTTGTGTGGGTGCGGGGATGATTGCAGCGGTTCCAACCTGCCCTTCAGAGACAACCGGGGAGAGGGCTCGTGCGATTTCCTCAAGGTTCATCGTGCCGACGCTGCCGTAAACCCACGCGATGCCATAAACGAGGAAGCCGGTACTGAGTGCGCCGAGGATCAGGTATTTCACTCCCGCTTCGAGTGAGCCGACGTTCCGGCGCATGTAGGCGACGAGGATGTAGAAGCTGATGGTGACCAGCTCGAGCGCGACGAAGGCTCCGGCGAGGTCCTTGGCGGAAGCCAGCCACATCATGCCGGCGCAGGCGAAAACCGGCAGCGCGTAAAACTCGCCGGTGCCGTTTTCAGAGCCCGGATGGTCGGTGAAGCGGGCGAGGACCTTCCGGTAGTCGATGGACATGAGCACCACGATCATCGTGGTGAGCAGTGCGAAGGCTTTGTAGAAGAAGGCAGGCTGGTCGAACTGATAAAAATTCCAAAGCGGCCACTTGGCCCAGCCGGCATCCGGTTCGTCCTGGGGTCCGATGGCGATGAATGTGAGAAGCAGCACCGCACCAAGACCAACGGCGGCGGCAACGCCCACCCATGCCTTGCTCTTCGAAGCAACGAAGGCTTCGGCCATCAGCAGGATCAGGCCGAGGGTGACGGTGAGGGCTTCGAGGTAGTAGGCTGGCATGGCGGAGAGTGGGAAGTGATCAGCGATCAGTGATCAGTGGGATCACTTGAGAAGATTCAGCAGCAGGTTCGGATAGAGACCCACGCAGAGGAGCGGGATGGCGAGCAGCAGTGCAGGGATGCGGTCGGCGAGGGTGAGGTCCGGCGCGTTGCGGGTGGCGGCCACTTGCGGGCCATGGAAGATGCTGCGGTAGGCGCGCAGCATGTAAACGGCGGAGATGACCACGCCCCAGATGGCGAAGAAGCAGGCGATCTGCAGCGGGGTGAGGCCACTGGTTGGATCATATTGCTGGAAGGCGGAGAGGAAGACGAGGATTTCACCGACGAAGTTGGCTGACACGGTCAGTCCCATCGCGGTGAAGGCGGCGAAGCCGACGGTGAAGGCGAGCGCCGGAGCAGACTTCGCCAAACCTCCCAGGTCGGAGAAATCGAGTGAGCCGGTCGAGCGCTCGATGCGGTCGGCAAGGCTGAAGAGCAGCCCCACCGAGACGCCGTGGGCGAACATCAGGAGCACCGCGGCGGGCACGCCGAGTGTGTTGGTGGGGCAGGCGACCACGGCGGCGATGCCGAGGAAGATGTAGCCCATGTGCATCACCGAGGCGGAGCCGAGCATTTTGTCAAAGCGCTTCTGGGAAATGGTGACCATGCCGCACCACAGAAGATTGCCCAACAGCAGCACGAGCAGCGGCGTGAGCCATGCCTGCATGCCCTCGGGCACCACCGGCAGGGCGACGCGGATGAGGCCGTAAAGACCGAATTTTTTCAATACGCCCGCGTGCAGCATGGCGACCGGAGCCGGCGCGCTGGCATAGGCGGGAGCGGCCCATGAGTGCAGCGGAAAAAGCGAAACGAGGGTGCCGAATCCGACGAGCAGGAAGGCGGCGATGCCTTTCTGCGCCGCAGGATCGATGGCCAGCGTGCCGTCCTTCGCCGCGGCGGCCATTTGTGTCATGTCGAGGGTGCCGGCGTGATTGGCGAGCCAGACGAGGCCGGCCAACAGGATGATCGAGCCGAGGCCGAGATAGATGGTGATTTTCCAGGCGATCTGCTTGCGCTCGCCGCGGCCGAGAATGCCGATCATCAGGAAGGTCGGGATCAGCGCGAGTTCGTGGAAGGCGTAGAAGAAAAACAGGTCGGTGGAAGCGAATGCTCCGACGGCGCCGGCGGCGATGAGGAGGATCGAGCCATACCAGAGTTTTTCGCGGCCATCGGGACACTTGCCGGACAGCACGGCGGCGAGAGTGACGAGCACGCTGAGCGTGACCATCACCACGCTCATGCCATCGGGAAAACCGAAGGCGAGATTCATCGCGGGTGTGTCGAGAACCGGCAGCGAGAGTGACCAGAACGGCCGTTGCCAAGATGCCATGGCGAACAAGCCAAGCGCGAGATTGGCTGCGGCCGCCGCGATGGAGGTCTGCCGCGCCGGTGCACCCACCTGGATGGCGGCGGCGGTGGAGCGTGAAGGGGCAGTGTGTGGGATGGCAGGCAGCTGCTGATCAGCACAGCGGGGCCGAGGCTGGCACCCACTGCTCGCCAGCGCACCGGCCGGGTGACCTCAGAGGGAGCAAA